>NZ_JBMOGV010000027.1:0-22687 GCF_049318185.1 Flavobacterium sp.
GCAAACTCATCGATTTTCATTCCGGTGGCTAATCCGGTTCGGATATATTCTATACCATCGGCAAGTGTATAAGCTAATTCTATATCTGCCGTTGCTCCCGCTTCTTGCATGTGGTATCCTGAAATAGAGATAGAATTAAACTTGGGCATTTTCTTGCTAGTATATTCAAAAATATCTGCAATGATTTTCATGGATGGTGAAGGAGGATATATGTAAGTATTTCGAACCATAAACTCCTTTAAGATATCATTTTGAATGGTTCCCGAAAGTTGTTCAGGTGTAACGCCTTGTTCTTCGGCAGCTACTATATAAAAGGCCATTATTGGTAAAACAGCACCATTCATAGTCATTGAAACCGACATTTCTCCTAATGGAATTTGGTCGAAGAGAATTTTCATATCTTCTACTGAATCTATCGCTACACCGGCTTTTCCTACATCACCAAAAACGCGTTCATGGTCAGAATCATAACCTCTATGGGTAGCTAGATCAAAGGCAACTGAAAGTCCTTTTTGTCCGGCAGCTAGGTTTCTTCTATAAAAAGCATTACTATCTTCTGCTGTAGAGAAACCAGCATATTGCCGTATTGTCCAAGGGCGGCGCACATACATAGTAGTATAAGGACCACGAAGGTTAGGAGCAAAGCCGGCCCCGAAACCTATGTGTTCTAAATTTTCTATATCTTTTTCTGTATAGAAAGGTTTAAGATTAATATTTTCGGCGGTTTGAAATAATTCCGAGTTCCGAGTTTCAGGTTCCGGGTTTCGAGTTTGTAATTTAATATTTTGGATGTTTTTTCTCATTTTATTCTTCTTGAGATAAACGTTCTTGTTCCATTTTTTCGGCTATTCTTTTTTCAATTATCGGAATGATTAATGTTTTGCGGGGTTTTTGTTTTACAAATGGATATAATTCCAAGTCGTGTTTCATTTTGTCATTTTTATTAGGATACTTGTTGGTTCCCACTAAAACCTCTTTCCCATCATTAAATAGTTCTTGTTCTTTAATAGCACTTTCTTGAATTTTTTTCTGAATAGTTCCTTCTATTAATTGTTTGATAAAACCGCCATTGGCTTCAATGTCTTTAAAAAGTAAAAGTGCTTTTTCGGCCAACTGTTCTGTTAGATTTTCAATATAATATGCACCGTCAGCAGGATTGTTTACTTTATCAAAATAACTTTCATTTTTTAAAATCAAAAGTTGATTTCTAGCAATTCTTTCACCAAATTCATTGTCTTTGTGGTATAAACTGTCATAAGGAAGATTAGCTATTGTATTGGCTCCGCCTATAATTGCCGACATGCATTCAGTAGTAGTTCGTAACATATTAATGTTGTAATCATAAACTGTTTTATTTCTTTTTGTTGGGGTTGCAATAATGTGACAATCAATAGAATGATTATAAGCTGAAGCTAAAGTATTGAATAATAAGCGCATAGCTCTTAACTTGGCTATTTCAAAGAAATAATTTGTCCCAACTGCAACTTCAATAGTTATTGGTTGATTAATTGAAGAAATTCTATTGAAATATTCATTTACATGCGCTACAGTAAAAGCTAATTGTTGTACCATATTACCGCCAGCATTTTGATAAATTTCACTAGCAATAGTAAGGAAAGGATTGTTAGTCTTTTCAGAAATATAGTTTAATTTTTCAAAATCTTTTTCGAGATTTTGAAACCAATTTCCATCTTTACACAATTGACCGATTGGATCAATTTGGATGACTATATTAGCTTTGCTTTTTGTTGTGAACGCACTTATTTTGTTTACGAAATCGATTGAAAGGAAAGGCAAATAAAAAAAATACTGTGTTTTTTCGATAGGTAAATTTTGCATTAACTCTTCAATAGAAACTTTCTCATTTTCAATAGTAAAACGAATACTTTCTGCGCCACGGTTTAAGACAGTTATTGCTCTTTTATTTGATAGGGTAATATCGTGGACAAAAATATTTTGCAGTATTTTAAATGCATTAGGTGTATTGATTGAATACTTACTTTTAAATTCATCATTATGATAAAAAGGCTTAACTTTTATTCCTTCTGGAGATTCCCAAACTAGAGTTTCATTATAATCTACTCCATTAAGTTCATATTGTATTTGTTGTTTCCATTGCTTAGAAGAAACACTTTCAAACTCATTTAACAATTCTTCAGCCATAATTTTGTTTTATAAATAATTTTATTTTGACTGTTCTTCTTTAACGGTATCGTCTTCAAATTCAATGAGGTAAATATCTTCACTATTGCGCTTCATATAGTATTTTTCACGAGCATACTTTTCAATTTGGTCTGGATTTTTTAATAATTTGATGTTTTTTTCATCTTTTTTTATCTCGTCCTGATAATATTTTTTGTTATCTTCTAGTTCATTTAATTGTTTGTTAAGAACGCTATGTTCAATATAAGATGTATTGTCCAAAAAAACCATCCAAATAACAAAAAAAACTGTTACAATAACATATCTGTTCCCTAATATTTTAAGTATTGGGTAAGCATCTGTCAAGTTTTTAAAGTAATTCATAAATTTAAGTGATTCTTTGGTTTATTACAGCTCTCACAACATCAATGGCAACTGTATTGTATTTATCATTTGGAATTATAATATCTGCAAAAGCTTTAGTTGGTTCAATAAACTGCTCGTGCATAGGTTTTAATGTGGTTTGATATCTGTTTAAAACTTCTTCTATATCACGGCCACGTTCTGCAATGTCTCTCTTTAATCTTCTGATTAAGCGCTCGTCTGAATCAGCATGTACAAATATTTTTACATCAAATAAATCACGAAGTTCAGGATTTGTTAAAATTAAAATCCCTTCAACTATCATCACCTTTCTTGGATGTGTTATTACGGTATCATCAGTTCTATTATGAGTCACAAAAGAATATACAGGCTGTTCAATTGTATTGCCGTCTTTTAATTCTTTGAGATGTTGTACCAAAAGATTAAAATCAATTGCTCTTGGATGATCAAAATTAACTAAAGCTCTTTCTTCAAAACTTAAATTATTATTTACCTTGTAATAGGAATCTTGAGATAATACGCCCACTTCGGTTTCGGGTAATTCATTCATAATTTGATGAACAACAGTCGTTTTCCCACTTCCTGTTCCTCCAGCAATTCCAATAATGAGCATAATAATTGTTTTAGTTTTTATACCCAACAAAAATAGAAATTATATCGGAAGAGAATTTTATTTTTCAAGAAATATTCCATAAAAAAATCCTCTCTGAATACTACAGAAAGGATTTTTGTCGGGGTGGCAGGATTCGAACCTGCGGCCTCCTGCTCCCAAAGCAGGCGCGATAACCGGGCTACGCTACACCCCGAATTCTCATTAAAATGGAGTGCAAATATAACTCTATTATTTATTATTCAACAAATAAAGAAAATTATTTTTTTATAGTAATTTCTAGTTTATTGAAATAATTTTTTTCATTTTAATGAGTTATCTTTGCAACCAAAATTAAAATTATGTCAGATACAATTGAAAAAGTAAAATGCTTAATTATAGGTTCTGGTCCTGCGGGTTACACTGCAGCAATTTATGCCGCTAGGGCTAATATGAATCCTGTTTTATATCAAGGAACACAACCTGGTGGGCAATTAACCACAACAAATGAAGTAGAAAATTGGCCTGGAAATCCTGAAGGAATAACTGGACCAGAAATGATGGTTGGTATCCAAGCTCAAGCGCAACGTTTTGGGACGGATGTACGCGATGGTTGGGCTACTAAAGTTGATTTTTCGGAAAAAATACATAAAGTTTGGATTAATGATACTAAAGAAATTCATGCAGAAACGGTTATTATTTCTACAGGTGCTTCTGCAAAATATTTAGGAATACCCTCAGAGCAACATTATTTGCAAACTGGAGGTGGAGTATCGGCTTGTGCTGTTTGCGATGGTTTCTTTTATAGAAATCAAGAGGTGGTAATTGTCGGCGCAGGTGATTCAGCTTGTGAAGAAGCGCATTATCTTTCTAAGTTATGCACCAAAGTTACAATGCTCGTTCGAAGTGAAAAGTTCAGAGCTTCTAAAATTATGGAAGCTCGTGTACGCAAAACAGAAAATATAACTATTTTAATGAATCACGACACGGTTGAGGTTCTTGGCGATGGTCAAGTCGTTACTGCTGTTAAAGCAAAAAATAAAACTACTGGAGTTATTTTTGATATTCCAGCTACTGGTTTCTTTGTGGCTATTGGTCACAAACCGAATACGGATATTTTTAAAGATTATCTAAAGCTTGATGAAACAGGTTATATTCTAAATATACCAGGAACTTCAAAAACTAATATTACAGGAGTTTTTGTTGCAGGTGATGCTGCAGACCATGTTTATCGTCAAGCGATAACTGCTGCTGGAACAGGTTGTATGGCAGCACTTGATGCAGAACGTTATTTAGCTTCATTAGAGTAATTTAGTTTGATTTTAAGAAAAAAAAATCCCGATAATTCGGGAATTTTTATTTTATTTCATTTGCTTTTTCGTTAAAGCAGCACTATCTATGAAACGTTTCATTTCTATCTTGGTCGGTGCACCATATAGTTCTATCTCGCTATTTCCTGAAGCATCAATAGTAATAATGTTGTTCACAATTATATTGCTTTTTGAATAACCACTAGTTTCTAATATAGCATTTTTAGTAGTTAATTTATTTCCAGTAAAATCAGTATTGTTATCTAATCGAAGTTTTAAATTAACAATATCTCCTTCTATTTCTGCAGACGATTTTTGATACATATCAAATTTTGTATCAGTAGATGAAATAAATGCTTTCAAAAAGCCACTTTTGCTCAAATCAATTGCTGTTTTATCTGATTTTAAGTTTAATTCAACTTTTGCCTTATCATTTATCATTAACGTAAAATCCTTAGTCTTCGCATTGATAAATAATTTGGAATAATCATAACTCTTGAATGTAATGTTGTCTAAAACCAAATCGGATAAAGAAGTTATATTAGTCTCGTTTTTTGCAATTACCATGTTAAACTTATCTGTGTAGATAATTCGAACACTTAACTTTTTAAAACTCGTAATATCCCTAGAAGTTGAAATTCTTAAATTATTTCCAGCTAATTTATAATCAATAAATTCGATTAAATTATCATCGGCTTCAATCTCGAGACCACATTCGCTTCCTTTGACTAAAAACACTTCTATATTATCTTCTACTTCAATGCTCTCAAAACTTTCCACTTGTTTTTGTTCTAGTTTTACAATTTTGGAACCTTTTATTTTTTCTTTTTTTTGTCCAAAAGTTATTGAAGAAATGATAAGGAAACTAAGAATAATAATTTTTTTCATAAATACTTGAAATTATTGTTTTTACTTCGTACTGTTCGACCAAAAGGTCTCGTGTGTCAAAAATAGAAAAAAAAACAACCCAATTTTCATTGAGATGTTTTATTAATTTTTCTTTTGAATCACTTCCGTCTGAACTTTCTTCTTTTACAACAGTTTTGGGTTGTTTACTGTGTTTATATGTTGTATTTAACAATTAATAAATTACAGACTTCATCATTGTTTTTTTGTATTTTTATAGAAAAATAAAGTGCTAATGGAAATTTCTCCTTCAAAACTGAATACTTTTTTATTTTTTAAACTGCCTTCTGCTTTTTGGTCAGGTGTTAGAGTTCAGGCAATTTCTAGCGAACAATGTATAGTGACAGTGAAACATCGTTGGTTCAATCAAAATCCGTTTAAGTCTATTTATTTCGCTGTTCAAGCCATGGCTGCAGAGTTAACTTCAGGTGCTTTGGTAATGATGCAAATCAAAAAAAGTAAAAGAAATATCTCCATGCTGGTTGCAAATAATAACGGAAATTTTTCCAAAAAAGCAACAGGAAGAATAACATTTACTTGCAATGATGGTCATTTAATTCAAGATGCTATCCAAAAAACAATAGCAACAGGAGAAGGTCAAACCATTTGGATGAAGTCTATTGGAAAAAATGAAAAAGGAGAACAAGTTTCTGAACTAAATTTTGAATGGAGCATTAAATTAAAACCTTAGCAAAAGTTAAACACATTATAATTAGGTTTTATTTGTGCGGTTTTGATTGTAACTTTGATGAAAATTTATCGGAATGAAAATTTTAATTACAGGAGCAACAGGATTGATAGGTAGTGAGTTAGTGAAATTGTTATTAGCAAAAAATCATACAGTTCATTATTTAACAACATCAAAAGAAAAGATTAAGGATGATTCTAACTTTATTGGTTTTTATTGGAATCCTTTACAAGGTAAAATAGACGAGAATTGTATTTATGGTGTTGATGTTATTGTTCACCTAGCTGGAGCTAATATTGCAAAGCGATGGACAGATTCTTATAAACAAGAAATAATAGAAAGTAGAACATTATCTAGTGAACTGCTTTTTAATCTTGTGAAGAAAACACCAAATCATATAAAACAAATTATATCAGCATCAGGAACTGCTATTTATCCAGAAAGTTTTTCGAAAGTTTATTCCGAGACTACTTCAGATTCTGAAGACAGTTTTCTTTCTAATGTTGTTAAGAAATGGGAAGAAAGTGTCAACGTATTTCAAGTTTTAGGCATAAAAGTTTGCAAACTAAGAACTGGAATTGTGCTTTCAAACGCCGCAGGTGCCTTGCCAGAAATGGTTAAACCTATAAAGTTTGGTTTTGGAGCAGCAATGGGTTCAGGGAAACAAATACAATCCTGGATACACATTACAGATTTAGTTGCCATGTATTATTTCGCAATAGAACATCAATTAGAAGGTGTTTATAATGCAGTTTCTCCAAATCCAGTAAGCAACTTAGAGTTGACAAAAGTAATTGCCAAAACTATAAATAAACCATTATGGTTGCCCAATGTACCAGAGTTTTTAATGAAACTTATATTAGGAGAAATGTCATATCTGCTTTTTTCAAGTAAAAACATAAGTGCTCAAAAAATTTCTACAACTGGTTTTCAGTTTCAATTCCCTAAAATTGAAAAGGCAATATCTAATTTATATTCATAAAAAAAGTGCTGATAATAGTACCAGCACTTTTTTTCTATAAAGATTGTTGAATTAATAATTTTTACAGTTGTAAACTAACCTTAACTAATATTGTTTTGGTTTTATAATTACAAATTTAATTAAAACGAAAATGTGATACTCTTAAATTTTTATTAAATTTTGGTTAAATAATTTTATTCGTTTCAAGTCCTTGAATTTCTAAAGTCTTTTATTTAGCAACAAAATATAATGACAATTTGACATTTTTTTAAGAAATGGCAGTACTTTTGCAATCCAATGAAATAAAATGAAAATCAAGAATATTTTTAAAAATAAATCAGAAATGAACACTGAAAACACAGATCAAGAGCCAATTGATAGCGAAATAGAAAACGAAGTTAATGAATTAGAAGCAGCAGAAGAATTAACTGTTGAAGCCAAGTTAGAAGAAGATTTGGCCAGAGAAAAAGATAAATTCCTTCGATTGTTTGCAGAATTTGAAAATTTCAAAAAACGAACCGCCAAAGAACGTATTGATTTGTTTAGAACTGCCAATCAGGAAGTTTTGCAAGCTATGTTGCCAGTGATGGATGATTTTGACAGAGCAATGATTCAAATTTCAAAATCAGAAGATGAGGTATTGTTAAAAGGTGTAGAATTGATTTATGAAAAATTAAAAAGCACCCTTATTGCCAAAGGTTTAGAAGAAGTCGATATTAAACCTGGTGACGTTTTTGATGCTGATTTTGCCGAGGCAATAACTCAAATTCCAGCACCAAGTGATGATTTGAAAGGTAAAATTGTAGATGTAATTGAGAAAGGATATAAACTGGGCGAGAAAATTATTCGTTTCCCAAAAGTTGTAATTGGACAATAATAGGTATTATGAGCAAAAAAGTTGATTTTTACGAAATATTAGGCGTTTCCAAAAGCGCTTCTCCTGAAGAAATTAAAAAAGCATACAGAAAAAAAGCAATTGAATTTCACCCTGATAAAAACCCTGGAAACAAAGAAGCCGAAGAAAATTTCAAAACAGCTGCTGAAGCTTATGAAGTATTGAGCGATGCTGATAAAAAGGCAAAATATGATCAATATGGTCATGCTGCTTTTGACGGTGCAGGAGGCTATGGCGGAGGTAATCACATGAATATGGATGACATTTTCAGTCAGTTTGGAGATATTTTTGGAGGTGCTTTTGGTGGAGGTTTTGGCGGAGGTTTTGGTGGCGGACAGCGCAGAGTAAAAGGAAGTAATCTTCGTATTAAAGTAAAATTGACTTTAGAAGAAATTGCCAACGGTGTTGAAAAGAAAGTAAAAGTAAAACGTAAAATACAAGCCGCAGGAGTAAAATATAAAACCTGCTCCACTTGTAATGGTCAAGGTCAAGTATTACGTGTTACCAATACTATTTTGGGTAGAATGCAATCGGCTTCAGCTTGTCATGTTTGTGGTGGTTCTGGACAAACTATTGAGAGTAAACCAAACAATGCCGATGCGCAGGGAATGATTTTGGAAGACGAAACAGTTTCTATCAAAATTCCAGCTGGTGTAGTTGATGGTATGCAATTAAAAGTTTCTGGAAAAGGAAATGACGCTCCAGGAAACGGAATAGCCGGTGACTTAATAGTAGCTATTGAAGAACTAGACCATGAATTCTTAAAGCGTGAAGGAGAAAATCTTCATTATGACTTATATATAAGTATAGCCGAAGCTGTTTTGGGAGTTTCTAAAGAAATAGAAGCGGTGAATGGAAAGGTTAGAATAAAACTTGAAGAAGGTATTCAGTCTGGTAAAATTTTACGTCTTAAAGGCAAAGGGATTCCGAGTTTAAATAGCTATGGCAGCGGAGATTTATTAGTTCATATAAATGTATGGACTCCAAAGACTTTAACAAAAGAACAACGTCAATTTTTCGAAAACTCTTTGACAGATGAAAATTTTATTCCTCATCCAGAAAAAGGTGATAAATCTTTTTTTGAAAAAGTAAAAGATATGTTTTCATAATTTTTTACATTTAGTTATTACTTGATAACAAGTATTTTTTTTATAGCAACTTTCCCCATCCTTTTACGAATAATTCGGGTGGGTTTTTTTGTTTTATTTAACATTCAAATGCTATCAAATAGTTATTTTTACACAAATTAATAAAGTATGAGTAATATACTTGAAGTAAACAAAGTCGTTAAGCAATATGGTGATTACACCGCGCTAAATGAAGTTTCTTTAACCGTTCCAAAAGGCAGTATTTATGGACTTCTTGGGCCAAATGGCGCTGGTAAAACTTCTTTAATTCGTATTATCAATCAAATTACGATGCCTGATAGTGGTGAAATAATTCTTGATGGCGAAAAACTAAATCCTTCTCATGTTCAATCCATTGGATATATGCCAGAGGAACGTGGTTTGTATAAAACCATGAAAGTAGGAGAGCAGTGCTTATATCTAGCTCAGTTAAAAGGATTGACTAAAACTGAGGCAAAACACGAACTTGATTATTGGTTCACACGTCTTGAAATTCAGGGTTGGTGGAACAAGAAAATTAATGAGTTATCAAAAGGAATGGCGCAAAAAGTTCAATTTATTGTTACTGTTTTACACAAACCAAAGTTGCTAATTCTTGACGAACCTTTCTCTGGTTTTGACCCAGTAAATGCCAACTTAATTAAAGACGAAATCATCGAATTGAACAAGAATGGAACCTCTGTTATTTTTTCAACGCATAGAATGGAAAGTGTTGAAGAAATGTGCGATTATATAGCATTAATTCACAAATCTAATAAACTCATAGAAGGTAAGTTGTCTGATGTAAAGAAACATTTTAGAACCAACGATTATGAAGTGGGAATTTTAACGGATAATGTAGAAGGCTTGATGTTTGACTTATCTCAAAAATTTACTTTGTCTCAAACCAATTTTAAATCATTACAAGATGAATTAAAACTTAAAATTAATATAGGAAATTCAACTCCAAATGAATTATTAAATTCCTTATTGAACTTTGGTCAAGTAACTCATTTTGTTGAAAAAATTCCAAGTGTAAATAATATTTTTATACAAACTGTAACTGAGAAATAATTAAGAAATTAGGATTTTGAGATTAAGGATTTTTAATTCCTAATTCCTATATCCTTAATCGTAAATAAAAAGTATGAGTAAAATAGGTCTAATCATCAAAAGAGAATTTGTGGCCAAAGTGCGCAACAAATCATTTATTGTAATGACTTTTTTAAGTCCATTATTGTTTGTAGGTATTGCCGTTTTTGTGGGGTATTTAAGCAGTATGAAAGCCGATAAAAAAACTATTGCTATCCATGATGGAACAGGAATATTTGCTAAAGAATTCAAAAGCGATGTAGAATATAATTACCTCGATTTGTCAAATGTTGCTATTACAATTTTAAAAGATAGTATCGTTAGTGAAAACTACGAAGGACTTTTAATAATCCCAAAAGTAAACGATAATAAAGCACTCGAAAATCAAATTCAATACATTTCAAATGATAGCCCAAGCGTTTCTTTTATTGAAGATGTTCAAGATATTATTAGTCATAAATTAACTCAAGAAAATTATATCAAATCTGGCTTAGATACTTTGGCTATCAAAAATGCTAATGCTGTGGTTGATATCAAACTCTCCAAAGCATCAGGCGAAGCAGCGCTCAAAGGATTAAATGAAATCAAAATCGCCATTGGTGGTGCTTTTGGGTATTTAATAATGATGTTTATAATAATTTATGGTAATATGGTGATGCGAAGCGTTATTGAAGAAAAAGTATCTCGTATTATTGAAGTTATTATTTCTTCGGTAAAACCTTTCCAGTTGATGATGGGTAAAATTATCGGAACTTCACTGGCAGGAATTCTTCAGTTCATGATTTGGGCAATATTAGGTTTATCAGCTATGTTGGTGCTATCAACTATATTTGGCGTACATGTGGGAGCCACTGCTGGCATCGAAGGGCAAGCCATTCAAACGGCTCAAAGCCAAATGGGTGATACGATGCAGCTTTATATTGCTGAATTGTGGAACTTGCCTATTGCCACAATTCTCATTTCTTTCATTATTTATTTCATTGGTGGCTACTTCTTGTATAGTTCATTCTATGCATCCATAGGAGCTGCGGTTGACAATGAAACGGATTCACAACAATTCTTGTTGCCTATTATTATGCCTTTGATATTGGGAGTTTATATTGGTTTTTTTACCGTGATGAATGATCCACACGGGACAATTGCTACTGTATTTTCTATGATACCATTAACATCACCAATTGTAATGATGATGCGAATTCCTTTTGGGGTACCCTTATGGCAAATTATTGTTTCAATAATATTACTTTTCGGAACGTTCTTTGGGGTTGTTTGGTTTGCCGCTAAGATTTATCGTGTAGGGATTCTAATGTATGGCAAAAAACCAACTTGGAAAGAACTCTACAAATGGTCTAAATACTAAGCGATAAGAAGAAAGGCTAGTTTATTTTTTGAATTCTAACAATCTGTCATATTTACTGCTACAGCCAATCCTCCTTCGGAAGTTTCTTTGTATTTAGAGTTCATGTCTTTGGCCGTTTGCCACATGGTGTCTATGACTTTATCCAAAGGCACTTTGGCATTCTTAGCATCGGTTTCCATAGCGAGTTCTGCGGCGTTTATCGCTTTGATAGCGCCCATCGTATTGCGTTCTATACACGGTATTTGCACCAAACCACCAATAGGGTCACAAGTCAGTCCTAAATGATGTTCCATGGCTATTTCTGCAGCCATCAAAACTTGGTCGGGTGTGCCACCCATTACTTCACACAAAGCTCCTGCCGCCATAGCTGAGGAAACGCCAATCTCTGCCTGACAACCACCCATAGCCGCTGATATAGTGGAACCTTGTTTGAAAATACTGCCTATTTGGCCAGCTACCATCAAGAATTGTTTGATGTGTTTTTCGTTGGCATCATGATTTTCAATTACTAAATAGTACATCAATACGGCTGGTATTACGCCAGCACTTCCATTTGTAGGAGCAGTAACTACTCTTCCTAGAGCCGCATTCACTTCATTAGTAGCCAAAGCAAAACAAGAAACCCATTTCAGGATTTGTCTAAACTTTACTTCGGTTTTGCGGATGCTTTCCAACCATTCTTGCGGCGTGTTATAATTAGCCAAACCTATTAAACCTTGATGCATGTCAAAAGCACGACGTCTCACATTTAATCCACCGGGCAGTATCCCTTCAGAATGACATCCAATATACATACACTCGAGCATGGTATGCCAAATACGTATCAATTCACTATGCACTTCCACTTCTGGACGCATCGATATTTCATTGGCATAAACAATCTCCGAAACAGATTTTTTTTGAGTTATAGTATACTTAAGCAATTCTTCAGCGTTTTGAATAGGAAAGGGGAACGCACATTTGATTTGGTGTTTCTTTTTGGCATTAATACGTTCTTCTTTTACCACAAATCCTCCACCAATAGAATAAAAAGTACTAGTATAATTTTTACCATTATTCAAATGTGCGGTGAATGTCATTCCATTAGCATGAAACGGAAGAAAATTTTTATTAAAAAGAATGGCTTTCTCTGCATCAAAAGGAATACTATACTGATTGGCTAGTTTTATTTCGTTGTTTCTTTTAATCGATTGTACTATAATGTCAATGTATTGAACAGGAATATATTCTGGGTCTTGTCCACTCAAGCCAAGCATAATGGCATAGTCTGTAGCATGCCCTTTTCCTGTTAAAGATAAAGAACCATATAAATCTATGCTGAGGTTTTTTACATGGTGTAAAAGGTCTTCATCTTTCAGTTCGTTCAGGAAACGTTCTGCGGCGCGCCATGGACCGAGAGTATGAGAGCTTGAGGGACCAACACCAATCTTGAGCATGTCAAAAACAGAGATGCATTCTTCCATTTACTATATCGATTTAGTTCCAACAAATGTAGACAAGAATTGTGAATTATAGAGTGCCAATTTTTTTTAAAAATAAACTTCGCTAACGTTCCGTTACTTCTCGTCAGTTGCGAACTTCGGTACTTTTTATTTTATCTAATTCGTTTTCTGCATGATTTGACCAAACAATTTGCAACCAGTTGTATTATAAACCTAAAGCTATTTTAGTTTTTTTAGTCAAACCATCTTTATGCACCATCACAGATATGGCTTTCAAACGAACATACGCCACGCTGATATACATGAAACCATCTTTCCCTGATTGTGTGCCCCAAGAGTTTTTTACTTTGTAATAGGCATTGCCTTTTTGGTCCACTACTTTTCCTGTGATATGCATTAAGTGGTCGTCTTGTGTATTATAATTTTCAAATTCAGCTTGACGGTAGCTAGCAGAAATCTTTTTCTCTGGTCTGATTTCTGTTAAAATAGCTGTAGCATCACTTTTATTTTCAGGAACCACAGCTATACCATATTCCCCCGAAAAAGTACTTTCACTTACATCAGTATCTAGTGATAATGTAAAACCTTTATCTAATGCATTATCAATATTTTGTATAAATTCATCTAAAGATAAATTATACATACTTCCATTAGCAAAATTATCTGGAATACTCAAAATAAATGGAGTATAAAAAGGATGATTAGTGAATGAAGTGATCGTCACATAGTCATCCAAATTGAGTTTAGTGATGCCTAAAAATTGTATAGGAGTAAGTCGCTTATCACCAGTTACGGTTTTAGAGTCAATAATAGTATTGGGTGATACTAACAAAGAGTTTTCGTCAAACTTACCCATATAGGTATCCAGTATAGCGGCATAATCTTTTTTCCAATTAGGATACTTTTTAGGAGTTTCAGCCACTGCTTTTTTAACTACTGCTTCTAGTTCTCCAACCATTTTAGTGTGATTAAAATTCATTTCAGGATTAGTTTTGCCAATAAAATTGGTTTCAGGAACAATACCATACTTGCGAGCACTATTAATCACATCGTGACTCAAACCGCCTTCACCAAACTGGGCTTTTCCTTGACGCATCACATAATTTTCTGCTTTGTCAAGATAGGTATTGCGCACATTATACATTTCCGAAAGGTCGATTTTTATGCCTGTCAAACGAATAATTTCAGCTTCTAAGAACGAAGTAGTAGAAAAGCTCCAGCACGTGCCTGTTTGCCCTTGAGAGATAACTGGGGTAGCTTGAATATCCTTTATCGTTTGAAATTCATAAGGTTGTGAAAACCCTAGCAGGCCTACTAGCAGTATTAAAAAGGTGAAATAAGATTTATTCATAAGTATTCTGTTGAGTTTTAGAATTTGAGTTAAAAATGATTTATTTTTACGCTAAAATAATGCAATTCTTTTGTTGCACTGTATTTTTAACGAAAAAATAATAAATCGCACTAAAACCTTTGTTTATGAGCAGAATAGAATGGCAAACCGCTAAAGTGTTTGAAGATATAACCTATAAAAAATGCAATGGCGTAGCCCGAATTGCTTTCAACAGACCTGATGTTCGCAATGCATTTCGTCCAAAAACAACAGCAGAATTATTACAGGCCTTTCAGGATGCACAAGAAGACACTTCCATAGGCGTAGTGTTGCTTTCTGCCGAAGGGCCAAGTGCTAATGATGGGGTTTATTCTTTTTGCAGTGGCGGCGATCAAAAAGCCAGAGGACAACAAGGATACATAGGCGATGATGGGTATCACCGATTGAATATTTTAGACGTACAGCGTTTAATTCGTTTTATGCCAAAAGCCGTTATAGCAGTGGTTCCCGGCTGGGCAGTTGGTGGCGGTCATAGTTTGCATGTCGTTTGCGATTTGACATTAGCCAGTAAAGAACACGCTATATTTAAACAAACCGATGCCGATGTAACAAGTTTTGATGGTGGCTATGGTTCGGCTTATTTGGCAAAAATGGTAGGGCAGAAGAAAGCCAGAGAGATATTCTTCTTAGGCAGAAATTATAATGCACAAGAAGCTTTTGAGATGGGAATGGTTAATGCTGTTATTCCGCATGATGCACTAGAAGATACTGCCTATGAATGGGCACAAGAGATATTAGCCAAATCGCCAACGTCTATTAAAATGCTAAAATTCGCTATGAATTTAACCGATGATGGCATGGTGGGTCAACAAGTATTTGCAGGCGAAGCTACACGATTGGCCTACATGACCGAAGAAGCCAAAGAAGGAAGAGATGCTTTCTTAGAAAAACGCAAGCCTAATTTTGAAAAGAAATGGTTGCCGTAAAAAAAGTGTTCAGTAATCAATTTTGAGTTTATAGTAATTATTGAACAACTTTATACCCTTAAATTTTTTAACAAATTTCAAAAAATGAAACATTGGATTGAAGCCGCAAGATTGAGGACACTACCCCTTTCCGTTTCGGGAATAATTGTGGGAAGTTTTTATGCTATGTCACAGGCTATATTTAACTGGAAGATAGTGGTTTTTGCTTTATTAACTACATTAGGACTTCAAATACTTTCTAACTTTGCCAATGACTATGGTGATGGGGTAAAAGGAACTGATAACGAAGACAGAGTAGGTCCGAAACGGGCTATTCAAAGCGGAATTATTACACCTCAATCTATGAAAAAGGCAATTGTATTAACGTCATTAATCACCTTGTCTTTCGCTGTTTTGTTAATCTATTTTGCTTTTAAGGAAAGCTATCTGCTGTACTCTTTCCTGTTTTTGATTTTAGGAATTTTGGCCATTGCCTCTGCTATCAGGTACACCATTGGTAAAGGTGCTTATGGGTACAGAGGTTTTGGCGATTTGTTTGTCTTTATTTTTTTTGGATTGGTCAGTACATTTGGTGTCTATTTCATGTTTTCTAAAACTTTTGATGGGTTGTTATTGTTACCAGCTATAGCTATAGGATTTTTGAGCGTAGGCGTATTGAACTTAAACAACATGCGCGATGAAGAAAGCGATAGAAAGTCTGGCAAAAATACTGTAGTAGTTAAAAATGGTGGCGCTTGGGCAAAGAAATACCATTTCTTTTTAGTTATTTCGGCTATGGTATTGATGTTGGTTTTTGCCTATTTGAATGAATTTCATTTTGATCAATATATTTTTGTTGTGGCTTATTTTCCATTGGCTAGTCATTTGATGACGGTATATAGAAACAAAAACCCCAAGCTATTAGACCCAGAATTAAAGAAATTAGCCATAAGTACCTTTTTGTTATCAATACTTATGGCATTGAGTTTGATTTTTTTTATTTCAGATATCATTGTAAATTATATTTAATTAAATACACCCATGAAAATCACATTCTACGGACACGCAAGTTTAGGTATTGAAGTAAACGGTAAACACATCATTATTGACCCATTTATTACTGGAAATCCTAAAGCTTCTACTATTGATATTAATAGCTTAAAAGCAGATTATATTCTTTTAACTCATGCTCATCAAGACCATACACTGGATGTTGAAATTATTGCGAAGAATACTAATGCAGTAATTGTTTCTAATTATGAAATCGCTTCTTATTATGGGAATAAAGGATTTCAACACCATCCTATGAACCACGGCGGAAGTTGGCAATTTGATTTTGGGAAGGTGAAATATGTTGCTGCCGTACACTCTAGTTCTTTTCCTGATGGAACGTATGGAGGAAATCCGGGTGGCTTTGTAATAGAAGGCGAACACAAAAACATCTATATTTCTGGTGATACAGCGCTGACAATGGATATGAAGCTCATTCCTATGCGCACTAAGCTAGACTTAGCTGTATTTCCAATCGGAAACAACTTTACTATGGATGTAGATGATGCAATTATAGCCGCTGATTTTGTTGATTGCGATAAAATACGGGGTTGTCATTATGATACCTTCGGAATTATTGTGATTAATCATGAAGAAGCTAAAAAGAAGTTTTTTGATGTAGGAAAAGATTTAATGCTCCTGGAAATAGGAGAGAGTATTTCGCTTTAAAGAATGATAGCAAAATACTTCAAATACCAACTCCATTTTAAACAACCTTCCGGTACTTCTAGAGGTGTGCTTACAGATAAAGAAACTTGGTTTATCCTACTCGAAGAAAACGGCAAAAAAGGAATAGGAGAGTGTGGTATTCTTCGTGGACTTTCTGCAGACGACAGACCCGATTATGAAGAAAAGCTAAAATGGGCTTGTGATAACATCCATCTTGGCGAACAAAAACTTTGGGAACAATTAATCGAATTTCCTTCCATTCAATTCGGAATTGAAATGGCTTTTCAGTCTTTGAAAAGCGAAAATCCGTTTGTTTTATTTCCATCAAAATTTACTACTGGTGAAAAATCTATTCTAATAAATGGTTTAGTTTGGATGGGTGATGAGGTATTTATGAAACAGCAAATTGAGGAGAAAATTGCTCAGGGTTTCACTTGTATAAAATTGAAGATAGGCGCCATCGATTTTGAGAAAGAATTGGAATTATTGCGTTTTATTCGTCAAAATTTTGATGAGAAAACTATTGAAATTAGAGTTGATGCTAATGGCGCTTTTAATGAAAATGAAGCTTTATATAAAATTAATCAAATAACTGGTTTTAAATTACATAGCATAGAGCAACCAATACAAAAAAATCATACTGACATGATGTCAGTTTTGTGTAAAAGCACCAATTTGCCTATTGCTTTGGACGAAGAACTAATTGGTGTATTTTCGTTGGCAGATAAAGAACAATTGTTGCAAAAAATTAGACCACAATACATCATTTTGAAACCAAGTTTTGTGGGTGGATTTCGTGGCACTTTGGAATGGATTTCGATTGCTAAAAAAATGAATATAGGTTGGTGGATTACTTCTGCATTAGAAAGTAATGTGGGTTTGAATGCCATAGCCCAATTTACTTATTTACAAAATAATCCGATGCCACAAGGATTAGGAACAGGAAGCTTGTATACTAATAATTTTGATTGCCCATTAGAAGTATCACAGGGACAACTTTGGTATAGAAAGCAATTGGATTGGAAATTTATTATTTAAAGTAACATAAAATCAGGCTACTTCACCTAATAAGTTAATAGTGGTAAATACTTTAAGGCAATTTAACTATGATATATTATAGTTTAAATATTCCTCCAAAAGCGATTATCCTTTGAAGAAAAAAAAAATGTTGAGAAGCCTTGTCTGATGGACTGTTAGTAGTTCTAATATCATCCATATTAATATAGCCACCTTTTAATTCTGTTTCAACAAAAAAGTATTTGAAAAAAGTAAAATTCAATCCTACTTTGGCAGAAATACCAAAACCTGAAACATGAAAATCATCGTGTCTTTCTTTGCCTAATAAAGTTGCATTGGTTTTTGGATATAAAATTCCAGCTCCAACTCCTTCTAAAAGATTTACTTGAAATTTGTCTGTATTTCTAATTCCAAAGAGTTTTGATGCATCATCAACACGACACAATTCTGTATTGATATAATTCAATCCATCTGTATGTTCAAATTTAAGAAAGCTACCATCTGTCATGTTTATAGTATGATTTCCCGAAGGCAAATAAACTCCAGCATAATCAGGATATGAATTCCCTATAACTCCAGCAATTTCAACATTTTGATTTTGAATCATTACATATTTCATGTGGTCAACTCCTATAGAAATATTATAATGGTCATTGATAAAATAACCTATTCTAAAGTTTGTTTGCGGAATAGTCATTCTTCCCGGATTTATATAATCAATACTCCACCCTTTTGGTCTGTCATTTGCCATAACATCATATAGAGTGAAATCATAATCTGGCCCTCTAAAATGAATATCCGATTTTGAATAACTTTCACGATTTCCTCCCCAATATATATACATTTTTCCTTTATTGTGAGCCGTATACTTAGCTGGAGAATCTATTTTTTCTTGGGCCACTATTGTTTGGGCTAGGGTACAAAAAG
This sequence comes from Flavobacterium sp., assembly GCF_049318185.1. Taxonomy (GTDB): domain Bacteria; phylum Bacteroidota; class Bacteroidia; order Flavobacteriales; family Flavobacteriaceae; genus Flavobacterium. Next base: position 18,834 of record NZ_JBMOGV010000027.1, read on the forward strand.
TTATTATTGTAAATAGAGTTATTTTTTTCAAAAGGATAAAATTAAAATTGATTAATAGTTTTTCTAATAGCAACTAATCGTGACATTAACCCTTCGAAATAGTCCAAATGAAGCATATTTGCTCCATCACTTTTGGCATTAGCTGGGTCAAAATGTGTTTCAATAAAGATGCCGTCAACACCAACAGCAATTCCTGCTTTTGCGATGGTTTCTATCATGTCGGGTCTTCCTCCAGTTACTCCTGTAGTTTGATTTGGTTGCTGTAAAGAATGGGTTACATCAAGTACTGTTGTTGCAAAATGTTGCATGGTTGGAATACCACGAAAATCAACAATCATATCTTGATAACCAAACATTGTTCCCCTATCGGTAACCATTATATTTTCGTTTTGACAGTCTAAAACTTTTTGAACAGCATGTTTCATACTTTCAGGACTCATAAATTGTCCTTTTTTGAGATTTACTACTTTTCCAGTAGTAGCTGCTGCCACAACCAAATCAGTTTGTCGTACTAAAAAAGCTGGAATTTGCAATACATCTACATATTGAGCAGCCATGGCAGCATCTTCATTAGTATGTATATCGGTTACTGTAGGAATATGAAAAGTTTGTGAAACTTTTCTAAGAATTTTCAAAGCTTTTTCATCTCCAATCCCTGAAAAACTATCAATTCTTGAGCGATTAGCTTTTTTAAAAGAACCTTTGAAAACGTATGGTATTTCTAATTTATCTGTAATTGAAACTAATTTTTCCGCAATTCTCATTGCCATTTCTTCGCTTTCAATAGCACATGGACCCGCAAGTACAAAGAAATTTCCACTATCAGTGTTCTTGATTTGTGGAATGGATTTTATATTCATATAATTTTCGATTTAAAAACCGCTAAGTTATGAATTATTTGAATAACGAATAAAGATATTTTTTTAGTTATTTTTTTAAAGAAAGCCCAATTGGTACTAATAAATATCCTTTTTCATAAATATTTAAATAAAGTTTTATAGTATTGATTTGTCCTTCCCATCTCAATTCATAAATATCCAAAAATCCGCCACCCATTTCATTTTTTTTGGTTGGAAAAGGACAACAGCTTTCCAGTTTGTTAAAAGTTATTTTTTCTCCATTTGGCCCTGCTAATGCTTTAAGAAATCTTTCAGCGTTGAGGTTTTCGTCTTTTGAATTTTTATAAAATACATTAATAGGATAATCTGGATCATAACCATATTTTTTATCCTTGCTATAAGCTGTTAAAATAAAGGTGTTTTCTTTTGATAATGAAGGTATTGGAGCATTGTCATCAACGTTTTTTAGTGTAGATTTAGTACTAATACACGATGTAAAAAAAGTTAGTAATACTATTGAAAAGGAAAATTTGATTATTTTTTTCATGATAAACCATTTTTTAATGTCTGTTACAATAACTATGCTAAACTTTTTTTGTTTTTAAGAAAAGAGAAATGATGGCGCCTGTAGTAATTCCTTTTGATAAACTTTCAAAGAAGCTTTCAAGTATATAAGTTTTTAAATTGAAATATGTTCTGGCATTTTCATAAGTCATATACTTATGTCTTAGTTTGTATTCAATAATATGCTCAAAAAAATGGGGAGTGATACTTTTATAAATTACAAATTGTGCCATAGGCATCAAAAGTGCAATAAAAATAGACAAGACTATACCACTAACAAATCCTTGTGTCCAAGTCATTTTGCCATTATAAAAGTTTTTTTTCTTCTCCTTTAAGGCTTGAAAGAAAAATAAAATAGCTGGAAAAACGAAAAGATTAGTATACACTGCATAATCTTCAATATATTGATCATGAAGTCCAATAAGTTTTTCGCCAATTGCCCATGCTAATGTCAATAATATAAAGCGAAATGTCCATTTAATTTCTATAGAAAAGTTTTTCATTTTACTATTTAATTTGTGTTCAAAAATACTTTTTTTCAATAAATAGAAGTGCTACATAAGCCTTAAAAATGCTATTTTTGTAAAAAATAATGACAATGGAAAGTATTACACACACATGGCACTGGGCTATTTCCGGGTTTTTAATTGGAATGATAATGCTATCGCTTAATTATTTCGGAAAAGTTTTTGGAATGTCGTCTAATTTGCGTTCGCTTTGTTCCATGACAGGCATTGGAAAAAAAGTATCTTTTTTTGATTGGGATTGGAAATCTCAACGTTGGAATTTGGTAGTGGTTTTGGGTGCAATGATAGGAGGTTATCTTGCGGTTCATTTTTTAAGTCATATTTCTAATGTAAGTTTAAATCCAAAAACAATTGAACAGTTAACCTCAATGGGAATTGATTCTCCAAATGGTAAATTATTGCCAGATACTCTTTTTGGCAACGAAATATTTCATTCAGTAAAAATGATTTTTATTTTAATTATAGGAGGAATTCTAATCGGATTTGGTTCGCGTTATGCTGGTGGATGTACTTCTGGTCATGCTATTTCTGGCATGAGTAATTTGCAATTACCATCACTGAAAGCCGTGATAGGTTTTTTTATTGGTGGATTAGTTATGGCTCATTTTATTTTACCTTTACTATTTTAACCCATGAATTTAATAAAATATTTAATCGTAGGTTTTGTTTTTGGAATAGTTTTAACCAAAGCAGAAGCCGTTTCTTGGTTCAGAATTTATGAAATGTTTCAGTTTCAATCCTTCCATATGTATGGTATAATTATGACAGCTATTGCTACAGGATTAATCGGTATTCAAATTATAAAAAGGAATAAACTCAAAGATATTGATGGCAATCCAATTTATATTCAAGATAAAGAAAAAGGTAATGCTCGCTATTGGATAGGTGGGACTCTTTTTGGATTAGGTTGGGCAATGGTTGGAGCCTGTCCAGGGCCTATATTTATTCTATTAGGTTCAGGTTTTTTGAGCGTTGGTTTAATTTTGATTGGAGCAATTTTCGGTACGTTTTTATATGGCGTTTTTAAAGATAAATTACCTCACTAGAGAAGCTATATATTTTCATAGTTTAATTGAACTTTAGAAGACAATAAATACCATCGGTAATAGTACCTTCCTATAAAATGTGTTTTCCTTTTTTATGGTAAAGTATATTTTGGATTCTGCCATTTTTAGTAATCTCATATTTGCCAAATCCTTTAAAAGGAATAAACCGCTTTGCTTCATGTAGTAAAACCGAAATATTATTTTTAACAAATGAATTACAAATTCAGACAAGCATACCAAGAGGATATACCTATGGTTTGGACTATTTTGCAGCATGCAATACTCCGACGTAAAAATGAAGGGAGTAATCAGTGGCAAGACGGCTATCCCAATGAATCAATAGTAATACAAGATATAATAAAAGGTATTGGTTACGTTTTGACTCTCGAAGGAATTATAGTAGGATATTGTGCCATATTATTTAATGATGAACCCGAATATGATAAAATAGTAGGGCAGTGGTTAACCAATGGTGATTTTATTGTTTTTCATCGTGTTGCTATAGCTGAGGGCTATTTAAGAAAAGGATTGGCTCAGATGCTATTAGGTTTTATAGAAGCATTGGCACGAAAACAAAATATTCCCAGTCTAAAAGCCGATACCAATTTTGACAATGCGGCCATGCTAGCTCTTTTTGCAAAGCTAGGCTATACTTATTGTGGTGAAGTTTATTTTAGAGGGAGTCCTAGAAAAGCGTTTGAAAAGGTTTTGATTTAATTCCTAATTAGAATTAATGAGCAGAAATTGTAATTTCATTATATAGAAATTATAAGATTAATTTGAAAAACAAAAAAACCTTCAAATTATATTGAAGGTTTTCTTCGCGGAGAAAGAGGGATTTGTACAACACTCTTTAGGCCTTTATTTATAAGGTACTT
>NZ_JBMOGV010000028.1:0-22448 GCF_049318185.1 Flavobacterium sp.
TTAAGTTGTGTAATAGTCATTGCATAGTATTTAATTATGCAAATATAAAAACTATAAGATTATCTTATTGTTAATAAATTTAAAAATATTATTTATTTTAAAATGAAATACTATTTTTGCTAAATGAAATTAGTTGCAAGAATAATACTATTGCTGTTTGTTTCCTTTTTATCAATGCCAACGGTTATTTCTTTGATAGAAAAGAATGCAGATATCTCTTTACTTTTTAGTTTTGAGGACGAAGAATCCAATAAAGATCTTAAAGAAATCAAAGCTGATTTTCCTAATGTATTTGTTTCCATTACTTCAAACTTTAAGCAAATAATAAATACTGAAATTATTTCTGAAAATTTATCAAAACATGATACTATTTTAGAAGAAATATTCTCACCTCCACCCGAATTAATTTAATACAAACTTGCCTTTTTTTGTATCTACAATAATGTAGATATACAACTTTTGTATTTAATTTTTCAAGTATGACAAAAAAAATCAATCTTTTTGCTAACTTTAGATCTGATTTCGCATCGGGTTTGGTTGTATTTTTAGTGGCATTGCCATTGTGTTTAGGTATTGCACTTGCATCTGGTGCACCATTATTTTCAGGTATTATTTCAGGAGTTATTGGAGGAATTGTAGTTGGGTATTTAAGCAAATCTCATCTTAGTGTTTCTGGTCCAGCTGCTGGTTTAACAGCAATAGTATTAGTTGCTATTACAGATTTAGGTTCTTTCAATTCTTTTCTTTTGGCAGTTTTAATAGCTGGTATTATTCAACTGACGCTTGGTTTTATTAAAGCAGGTAGCATTTCAAATTACTTTCCAACAAATGTTATTGAGGGAATGTTGGCAGGTATAGGTGTGATTATTTTCTTGAAACAAATTCCTCATGCTATAGGATATGACAATGATTTTGAAGGCGATGAATCATTTTTACAAACAGACGGTCAAAACACATTTTCCGAATTATTTTCAGTTTTCAATCACATTCAATTGGGTTCGGTTTTAATTACATTGGTTTCTCTAGCAATTTTAATTGCTTGGACTAAAGTTGATTTTTTAAAGAAGTTGAAATTGGTTCCAGCGGCTTTAATTGCTGTTATTGTCGGAATTCTATTGAATGAATTTTTTATTCAATCGGGAAGTAGCTTGGCAATCGCAAGCGAGCATTTAGTAAGTTTGCCAGTCCCAAAAACTTTTGAAGAGCTCAAAAATATATTTGTGACACCTGATTTTTCTGCTATTACCAACAGTAAAGTATGGATTGTTGCCATTACTATTGCAGTTGTGGCTTCTATTGAAACCTTATTATGTATTGAAGCTGCCGATAGAATGGATGAGCAGAAACGTTATACAGATACTAATTTAGAACTAAAAGCACAAGGAGTAGGAAATATTTTAAGTTCACTTTTAGGTGGTTTACCAATGACATCTGTCGTAGTGAGAACGTCTGCAAATAATAATGCTGGTGCAAAATCTAAAATGTCCGCTATCATTCATGGTATTTTATTATTGGTTAGTGTAATGGCAATTCCAACTCTTTTGAATAAAATTCCGTTAGCAACATTAGCGGCGATATTATTATTAATTGGGTATAAATTAGCCAATCCTAAAATAATTAAACATTTTTGGAGTAAAGGGAAATACCAGTTTGTGCCCTTTATTGCTACATTTGTTGCAGTTGTTTTCACCGATTTATTAAAAGGAGTTGCGCTTGGAATAATAATCAGTATCATATTTGTATTGAAAGGAAATATGGTGAGAGCGTATAGTTTTAGAAAAGAAGAATATGAAGATGGTGATATCATTCATATTGATTTGGCGCAAGAGGTTTCTTTTTTGAATAAAGCTGCAATAAAAACGACTTTAAATGAAATACCTTCAAATTCAAAACTTGTAATCAACGCAACAGATACCGTCTATATAGCTCATGATGTACTGGATTTAATTAAAGAGTTTAAAAAAATTAAAGCTAGAGATGCTAATATCAAAGTTAAATTAGTTGGTTTCGAAAAAGCCTATAATTTAGTAAACACAGAAGGATTTAAAAACACAGTTACTTTTGAGCACAAATACGATGCTATGAAACGAAAAAATGTAATAGTAGATGTAAAAGATAATGAATTTGACAATAAAAATTAAATAACTACAGCAAGTTTTAATGCAGTAATTTTAAGAAGTAAGAGCAATTATAGACTAAAATAACAATCATTATGAGTACAGAATTTTATAAAAAAATATTAGACAATAATAAAAAATGGGTTGAAAGCCAATTAGCTTTAGATTCAGAATATTTTAAAGATTTATCAAAAGGACAGCAACCACCATTACTTTGGATAGGATGTTCCGATAGTCGTGTGCCTGCAAATGAAATAATAGGAGCAAAGCCAGGTGAAGTTTTTGTGCATAGAAACATTGCCAACATGGTTGTCCATACTGATATGAACATGCTAAGCGTATTAGATTACGCGGTGAATGTTTTAAAAGTAAAACACGTTATTGTTTGTGGACATTATGGATGCGGTGGCGTAAAAGCTGCAATGGGAAATGACTCCATTGGTATTATTGATAACTGGATACGACATATTAAAGATGTGTATAGATTGCATAATACTTATCTAGATTCCATTGTCAATGAAGAGCAACGTTTCAATGCTTTTGTTGAAATCAATGTTAAGGAACAAGTCTTTGATCTAGCCAAAACCTCTATAGTACAATCAGCTTGGAAAAACAATCAAGAATTATTTTTACACGGTTGGGTTTATGGTTTAAACTCAGGATATGTTACTGATTTGAATGTAAGCTTTAATTCTGGTGTAGATTTAGACGAAGTATACCAACTTAAATTTTAAATAAAAAGCCGCTTTTAAGCGGCTTTTATTTAATCTTCTATATTCTCGTTAAATGCTGATGGTAGCATAGTGGGGATAAATTTTATCAATATAGGTAAAAGCAAACTTCCACCGGGCAACAAGAAAATGGTCAATGATGGAATCGTTTTACAAACATCCAATAGTTGTTTTTTGATTTTCTTTTTTTCTTCTTTGTCCAAATCTTTATGTGTTGATTTAGCCAACAGTTGCATCAACTCTTTGCTCTGCGATAGTTCCTTTAGCAGTCTTTTTTTGTTTCGGTTGATCAAGACCGCAACACTATCAGAAGTTTGATCATAAAAGTGTCTCACCGGATTAGAGTTATTAAAATAGGGTATTTCCTTTTTATATTGGGCAATAAAATCATTGATAAAGGTTATACTACTTAACACAAAACTATTGTCAATGCTAAGACTTTCACCAAGTGTATATAAAAAGTAGCGCTCTTCGTTTTCAACCTTTTCATCACTCCACAAACTAATACCTGCTAAATCAATCATGTAAAACTTCTCTAAGTCGTTTTGAAGATAGCTCAGCTCTAAGTCGCTAATAGTTTTGATTGCAGTTGTTGAGAACTTTGTATAACGAACAGAAGCATCAAACAGTTTTAGTAATAAAGCATCGTGTTGTGATATATTGGTTTTTGTTTTTAGCGAAAGGGCCACAATGCTAGTAACTATGCCTTCAATTTTATTCAAATATTTATCGGGGATATTCCCTTTTTCGAGATGTTGTTTGAAAGCCAAAACATCGATAAAGAGCATAGCATTGGTAATAGCATGCGAAAAGTTTTTGGTAAACAAATCTTCGTTGGTTTGTACCCTATCGTGCAATATCTTTTCCAGTTGGCTAGATAGCGTAGTTCTGGGCAATATTTTCTGCAAAGGATTAAATCCTTTTGTGGTCAATGAGTTGTAAAATGCAACTGTTTCGGAAAGGAATTGAGTAGGGTCATTATTTTTTGTAACCAATCGAAACATTTGGTAGAGCGTGTTGAGCATCCCTATCTTTGATATTTCTTGTGGCAATCTATTGCTGGTTTCTATGGGAAAGCTGACGTCAAAACTTATGATGTGTCCAAAGATGAAACCGGTAGCTCTTGTTTGAGTATAAAAATCAATAGCACTCTCGGGGAAAGAGTGCGGTAATGAGCTTTGCTCCGCAAAGAACTTGTCAATCCAGCCATGTACCGATGGGTTAATCATGAAAAAAGGCTATTTGATAATTCCCGAACACGCTACTCTTGCTCCTGCTGCTCCTGTAGGTTGTGTTACATAATCATCTGGTTTTTCGTGAACTATTAATCCTTTATTGATGATGTCTTTTGTCTCATCCCCGCAGTTGATGCACCATTGGTCGGTTTTGAAGGTAATGGTAGCGTTTCCTTTTTCATCGGCTAGAAAGTTGCCTATGTCGCCTTTGTGGCATTCTGTATCTCCCCATCTTCCGTGTTTCTTGAAGGTTGGGTTCCAATGTCCACCTGCTGATGCTGCGTCTGCGGCAGAACAATCGGCTTTTTCATGAATGTGTATGGCGTGTTCTCCAGGTTTTAGTCCCGCTAATTTGGCTACTAATGTCACTTCGTTGTTCTTTTGGATGAACGTTGCTGTGCCTGTTACACCGCTATTGCTTTTGGTTTCAAAAGTAAGTTGTAGTGAGTTGCTGGTATTGCTGGAGGAACTTTTGCATCCTAATAGGATTAGTCCTAATAGGATTAGAGTTGTTATTGTTCTTTTCATGAGTAATTTAATTTAGTAATATAAAGGTACTAAAATGCAACCCTATTGGTGTGATTAATTATCTTTTATTTTTATCCTCATAGATTCATGTTTTTTATAGCAGATGTAAAGGCGTTTTACATTATGATAACACATCATAGTTGAATAAATTAAGAATTACAGTTACTTAGTTTTTTCGCCTACAAAATAATCAGATTGAGATTTGAATAGTACGTTAAAAGTAGTTAAACTTCCATATATCCTAGTAATGTATTGTTGCAACTCAACTTTTTCTATTTCTTCAAGCTTACTCGAATTGATTTTCTGTTCCATTACGCGAAGTCTATCGCGCAACATAACTATTTTGTGAAAGAACACATCAATAGGCACATCTTTTCCTAGAATACCAACTTGTCCTGGTACTAATTTCATATTACCACCTTTCCATTTATCGCCTATAGCTACTGGTTCTGATAAACCATTCCATTTTTTTAGGATAGATAATAAGCTTTGTTCTACGTCATAAAAACTAACGGTGTCTACTTCGTTTTCTGCAGCTTCTATGACTTCAAATTCGCTGTTTATTGTTATGGTTTCTAATCCAGTATCAATAAAGGTTACCCAATATTCTGTATTAGATACATTAGTAACTACACCCTTACCATACTCTTTATGATTTATTCTTGAACCTATTCCTAGCAGTTTCATAATTTGTTTTGTTTTTGTTTATAGGCAACTAAAATAGTAATTTTGACAAAAACTACAACTTTAAATAATTTAAACTATTGGTTGTAATTAGTTTTTTAATATTTAATTTATAATAAGTTTAAAAACTAAGTTGCCTATGTCTAACTATAAAGAATTTACTAATCATCTTTTTTTAATTACGAATTTTTTAACTTTTATCTTAAAAAAACTAAGAAAAATATATTTTTTTATAAAAATTCATTTAATAACATAATTAACATTTTTAACGTTTTTTATATTAGTAAAACACTAGATTAAAATGTTAATTTTACACTTTTATTAAACTTTAGTCAATTAATAGAAAATATTAAAAATTTAAAAAGTAGGGTTTTTAATGAAAAATGTCTTACTGATAATATTATTAATAAAAAAATAATGAAAACATATTTTAATTTAGAAAAAAAATATTCTGTTAAATACTTTATAATTGCTACTATTATAATTTCAATATCAGTTTGCTTTATTGTTAATAATCTTTATAAGATCAAGCAAGAAGAGGAAAATTTGATTAGTGCTTCATCTTTTAAATGTAATTACGATATCAAAAGATTAGAGGGATATAAATTTATTAAACCATTAATGTTTATCGATGATGAATGCGAATCTGAAAATCTTAATGATTTAAAACAACAAGTGACATCCATAGTTGATAAATATAAAATATCTGGAGATTTGAATAATGCATCTGTATATGTCAGAGAATTTAAATCTAATACATGGACAACAATCAATGATGGTCTAAAGTATGATCCTGGATCAATTTTTAAAGTTCCTGTAATGATTGCAATATTAAAAATGAATGAACTTAATCCTGGTTTTTTGAACAAGACTATAATGTACTCAAAAAATATTAATGATGGTAAAAATGTTGCCTACGATGATAAATCAATTGTTCTAGGGAATACTTATACTATTAGGGAGTTGTTAATCTATATGATTAAATATTCAGACAATAAAGCAACTATATTATTAGAAAATCAAATGGACTCAAGAATCTTGCAGAAGCTTTTTAAAGATGTTGGATTAGAAGTTCCTAATGTTTATGCTAGTCAATATCAATTTACTCCTAAAGAATATTCTTATTTTATGAGAGCTATATATAATGCGGCTTATCTTAATTCTGATAATTCTGAATTTGCAGCTGAATTGTTAAGTCAAACAAACTTCAAAGATGGGATTCTTAAAGGTTTACCTTCTAATACAAATGTTGCTCACAAATTTGGAGAATCTGGTAATCAAATTGAAAAGCAATTGCATGAATCGGCTTTAGTTTACTTAAATAACAAAACCTATTTGTTAACTATAATGACAAGAGGAAAGGAAAATTCAAAATTATCACAAGTACTAGCTGAAATATCACAAACAGTTTATAATTTTATGAAGAATGATGAAATTTCCATGATGTAGTATTTTTGTTCAATTAGGATTTAAAATAAGAAAAACTATCCTAAGGATAGTTTTTCTTATTAATCAATTAAATTCATTTACTAAGAAACATCTACTGTTGTGGCATCAGCAATCTTTTTATAAGTTCCGTTTATAAGTTTCTCACGAATAGCATCAAAAGCATTAAGGGTTTCGTCTATATCTGATAATGAGTGTGAAGCAGTTGGAATCATTCTCAACAAGATAATTCCTTTTGGAATTACAGGATACACTACTATAGAAAGGAAAATACCATAGTTTTCCCGAAGATCATTAACCATCACCATAGCTTCTGGTATAGAACCTTCAAGATATACTGGAGTTACACAAGTATTAGTATCGCCAATATTAAATCCTTTCGCTTTTAATCCGTTTTGTAAAGCGTTAACGTTTTCCCAAAGTTTGTCTTTTAATCCAGGATTATCTCTCAATAATTGTAATCTTTTTAAAGCACCAACGGTTTGAATCATTGGCAATGCTTTAGCAAACATTTGTGAGCGTAAATTGTATTTTAAATAATCGATAATGTCTTTGTCAGCAGCCAAAAAAGCACCAATACTTGCCATAGATTTTGCAAAAGTAGAAAAGTAAACATCTATATCGTCTTGACAACCTTGCTCTTCACCAGCACCAGCACCTGTTTTTCCTAAAGTTCCAAAGCCATGAGCATCATCAACTAAAAGTCGAAAATTGTATTTCTTTTTCATAGCTACAATTTCTTTCAACTTCCCTTGTTGACCGCGCATTCCAAAAACACCTTCGGTAATAAAAAGAATTCCACCGCCTGTTTCATAAGCCATTTTTGTGGCACGTTGCAGGTTTTTCTCCATGCTTTCAATATCGTTATGACGATAAGTAAAACGTTTTCCCATGTGAAGGCGCACACCATCAATAATACAAGCGTGGGCATCTACATCATATACAATAATATCGTTTTTAGTAACTAATGCGTCGATACAAGACATAATACCTTGGTAACCAAAGTTTAGTAAGTATGCGGATTCTTTCATTACGAAAGCAGCTAATTCTTTTTCTAATTGTTCATGAGCATCTGTATGACCACTCATCATTCGAGCACCCATTGGATAAGCTGCACCATATTTTGTAGCAGCATCTGTATCAGCTTGGCGAACTTCTGGATGATTAGCAAGGCCTAGGTAGTCATTTAAACTCCAGTTCAAAATATCTTTTCCGTGAAATTGCATTCTTGGACCAAGTTCTCCTTCTAGTTTTGGAAAAACATAATAACCTTCAGCCTGAGAAGCCCATTTTCCTAGTGGACCTTTATTGTTTTGTATTCTTTCGAATAAATCTTTTACCATGGTAAACTATAATTAACAAACGTTGCAAAAGTAATTATAAAATACTAAATTTAACGAAATATTTTTTCAACTTCTTTAATTAGATTTACAAAAAAATATTTCTTTTTTTGTAAAAGAATAGTATAGAGTATATCATTTTTAATAAACAAAATGGCAGAAGTTAAAAAGGAACTTAAATTAGCAGTACTTATTGATGCTGATAATGTTCCATATAGTAATATCAAAGGAATGTTAGAGGAGATTGCTAAGTATGGAACTCCAACCACCAAAAGAATTTATGCCGATTGGACAAAGCCTAATGCCAATGGATGGAAATCTGTTTTGCTAGAGCATGCTATTACACCCATTCAACAATATAGTTATACCACCGGTAAAAACTCCTCTGATTCTGCATTAATTATTGATGCAATGGATTTGTTATATTCTGATAAAGTTGATGGTTTTTGTATCGTTTCTAGTGATTCTGATTTTACTAGATTGGCAATAAGATTGAGAGAATCAGGAATGAAAGTCATTGGGATAGGAGAGAAGAAGACACCAAATGCTTTTATAGTGTCATGTGATAGGTTTATTTATATTGAAGTTCTTGAGGGTAATGTGAAAAAGAAAACAACAAAACCAACTTCAACAACAGATTCTAAAAAATCAGTTGAAAAAGAAGTTAATACTAAAATTGACATTACAACTATTGAACTCATCGAAGCAACCCTTGATGCTATTGGTGATGAGGATGGTTGGGCTTTTCTTGGTGATGTTGGTAATTTAATTGTTAAAAAGAAACCAGAATTTGATCCTAGAAATTATGGTTTTACTAAATTAACTCCTATGTTAAAATCGCTAAAAGAAATTATCGAAATTGATGAAAGAGAGTCGGATAAAAAAGGTATAAAACATGTTTTTGTCAGATTAAAATTAAGTTAAAACTATATTTTATGCAATTAGTATTTTCTTCCAATAACATAAACAAAATCAAAGAAATACAATTCTTACTTCCATCAACAATTCAAGTTTTAAGTTTAGAAGAAATAGGTTGTTTCGATGAAATTCCAGAAACTGCTGATACAATAGAAGGCAATGCAATTTTGAAAGCGAATTATATTACAGAAAAATATGGGTTCTGTTGCTTTGCTGATGATTCTGGATTGGAAGTGGATGCATTAAATGGAGAACCAGGAGTTTACTCTGCTAGATATGCTGGAGAACCTAAGAGTGATGATAATAATATGGATAAATTATTATTAAATCTAAGTGATAAAACTAATAAAAAAGCCAATTTTAAAACTGTTATTTGTTTGAATATTAATGGTAAACAGCATCTTTTTACAGGTATCATTAATGGAAAAATAATTGATAAAAAAGTTGGAGAAAATGGTTTTGGTTATGATCCCATTTTCATGGCAGATGGATATGATAAAACCTTTGCTGAATTGACTATAGAAGAAAAATCTAAAATTAGTCATCGTGGTTTGGCAGTGAAACAATTGGTTGATTTTTTGCAATAAACCAAAACTTCTTCTTGCTTCTTTCCTCTTTCTTCTCTCATCTTATTGTTAATAAATCGTCAACTAATTGAAAATCAAAAAATAACAAATTAGTTTGTTTAGTATTTAAAGACTACCTTTGCACCAAATTTTAAAACTTTATATGAATAAATTTGAACAATTAGGTCTGAATGAATCGTTACTGCTGGCGATCAAAGATCTTGGATTTGAGAATCCGTCAGAAGTACAAGAAAAAGCGATTCCAGTTCTATTGGAACAAAACACAGACTTGGTTGCGTTAGCGCAAACAGGAACAGGTAAAACCGCCGCTTTTGGTTTTCCGCTTATTCAAAAAATCGATGCTGAAAATAGAAATACACAGGCATTAATTTTATCACCAACGCGAGAACTTTGCTTACAAATCACCAACGAGATTAAACAATACTCAAAATATGTAAAAGGTTTACATACAGTGGCAGTTTATGGTGGTGCAAGCATTACGGAACAAGCCAGAGAAATTAAACGTGGAGCACAAATTATTGTTGCAACTCCAGGAAGAATGCAAGACATGATTAACAGAGGTCTGGTTAATATTAAAAACATTAACTTTTGTATTCTTGACGAAGCAGATGAGATGTTAAACATGGGATTTTATGAGGATATCGTTTCGATATTGTCTGATACTCCAGATGATAAAAACACGTGGTTGTTTTCAGCTACTATGCCTGCTGAGGTAGCCAGAATTGCAAAAAAATTCATGAATAATCCAGCAGAAGTAACTGTAGGTAGCAAAAATTCTGGTTCGGCTACAGTTTCTCACGAATTTTATTGTGTGAATGCTCGTGATCGTTATGAAGCTCTAAAACGTCTAGCTGATGCTAATCCAGATATTTTTTCGGTAGTTTTTTGTAGAACCAAAAGAGATACCCAAGCGGTAGCCGAAAAGCTAATCGAGGACGGATACAACGCTGCAGCTTTGCACGGAGATTTATCACAAGCGCAACGGGATGGTGTTATGAAATCATTTAGAGGTCGTCAAATCCAAATGCTTGTTGCAACAGATGTTGCTGCTCGTGGAATTGACGTTGATAATATCACGCACGTAGTTAACTATCAATTACCTGATGAAATAGAAACCTATAATCACCGTTCAGGCAGAACAGGAAGAGCAGGGAAATTAGGAACTTCTATCGTAATTATTACTAAAAGTGAGATTCGTAAGATTTCGTCTATAGAAAGAATTATCCAGCAAAAATTTCAAGAAAAAACGATTCCTTCTGGAATGGAAATTTGTGAAATTCAATTGTTGCACTTAGCTAATAAAATTAAAGATACCGAAGTTGATCACGAAATAGATAACTATCTTCCAGCCATCAACGAAGTACTTGATGGGTTAAATAAAGAAGAATTAATCAAAAAAATGGTTTCGGTTGAATTCAATAGATTTATCAATTACTACAAAAAGAAACGGGATTTATCAGGAGAAAAAGGTAGCGAAAGAAGCGAAAGAAGTTCTGAACCAAGAGAAATTAGAGCAGGTGACCCAGTACGTTATTTTGTAAATATTGGTTCTAGAGATGATTTTGATTGGATGCAATTAAAAGATTTCTTGAAAGAAACTCTTGATTTAGGTAAAGATGATGTTTTTAAAGTAGATGTAAAAGAAGGTTTTTCATTCTTTAATACTGACGGAGAACATACTGACAAAGTAATGTCTATGCTCAATGGTTTTGATCTTAACGGAAGAAGAATTAATGTTGAAATTTCTAAAAACGATGGTGGAAGCCGAGAAAGACGTGATCATAACGGTAGAAGTGGTGGCGGAGATCGTAGGAGTTCTGGCGGATTTGGGGGAAGAAGTTCAGCACCAAGAAGCGGTAGTGGAGGTTTTGGACCGAGAAAAGAAGGAGGTTTTAGAAGTGATAGAAATGCAACTTCAAGAAGAGAACCTGGTTCATTTCAAAGAGAAGAAAGAGCACCAAGGCGTTCTGAAGGGAATGGAGAAAAACCTGCTGGACGTTCTTTTGAAGCTGCAAAAAACAGAAGACCAAGAAAAAGTTAACCCTAAAAGTTAATTTTGTTCTAATTCTGAATATAAACCGTAAAATATCTTAAAAGAGTTTCATACTTTTAAACCATCAAAAATGGCTATGAGATATTTTACGGTTTTCTTTTTATTTATATTTCTCCTAAATGCAACTGCACAAGATAAAATAATTGTTCAAAAAGTTACTGGAACTATTATTAATGACAATACTTTGTTACCAGTAGCCAATGCAAATGTTATTAATATCAATAAAGTAAAAGGCATAGTAACTAATTCCAAAGGCTTTTTTGAATTAGAAGTTAGTGTTAGCGATACGCTACATATTTCTATTTTAGGATATCAATCACTTCGAATTAGGGTAACAAACGATTGGTTAAAAAACGGAACAGCTAAAATACAGTTGACAGAAAAAGCTATTGCGCTCGAAGAAGTTATTGTTAAAAAATATGATTTAACAGGGTACTTAGAAATAGATTCAAAACTTATTCCTGACAAAGATAACTATCGTTATAGTATTTCTGGATTGCCCGCCGCTTATGAAGCTGGGGAGAGTTCTCCAAACGCCTTTACAAGGGTTTTAGGTTCTATTTTCAATCCAGCTGATATGCTTTACAATTTCTTTGGGAAAAAACCAACAGAACTCAAAAGGTTGAAATCTATGAAAAAGGATGACACCGTTAGAAATCTTTTGGAATCTAAGTTTGATAGAGAGACAATTTCAGTATTACTAGGTGTTGATAAAAAAGAAATTGCTGAAATTTTGCAACGTTGTAATTACTCGGAATCTTTTATTCAAACCGCCAACGATTTGCAAATCATGGATGCCATAAGCGAATGCTATGAACAATATAAGATCTTGAAGAAAAATTAAAAACCTTCGAAAACTCCTAAACCAAATAACGCAAAATCATATTTAACTGGGTCTGTAGAGTCCATTTTTCGCAGGGCAATGTCAAGTTCAGCAAGAGCTTTGCCATCATTTTGTTTTCTTTTAAGTAATCCTAGTTTGCGTGCCACATTTCCTGAGTGAACGTCTAATGGACAAGATAGTTTAGCGGGACTAATATCCCATATTCCAAAATCTACACCTTTATTGTCTTTACGACATAACCACCTAAGATTCATATTAATTCTTTTTGCAACACTACCTTTCATTGGATCAGCGACATGTTTTCTGGTTCGCTGTGGATGTTCAATCTCAAAGAAAATTTTATTTAGCGCATGTATGGCTGGTTGCAATGAAAACTCTGTTTGGTGATTAATAAAAATTGATTCTAATCCACCATGATTAGAATATATATGTTTTAATGCTGTTATAAAGTATTTAAAGTCTTCACCATTAAAAGTACGATGTACAAATGATTCAAGTCGTTCGAGATGATGTTCTTGGTGTGACATAACAAAATCATAAGGCGAATCTCCTAGTAAATCCATCATCAGATGACCGTTTTTAGTAATCATTTTACGATTACCCCAAGCAATAGAAGATGCAAGAAAGCTAGCTATTTCAATATCTTGTTTTATAGAATAACGATGTGGCACACTAATTGGATCTAGTTCAATAAAGTCAACTGTATTGAATTCTTTTACCTTTTCATCTAAGAATTCTTTGAGCTCAGTTTTATTCATTTTGAATTATTTTTTGAGAGCAGAAACCATCACCTAAATTAGTACCACGCATTTGCGGAAAGATATTAAAATTAGTTTCAAAATAGTTCAATTGTTCTTCGTTTACGCAAGGCAATTTTCCATTGCCAGTTATCCAAAAGAAAATAGGTTTATTAGGAGAGTAACACTTCATATTGCCTATGATTAGCAATAAATATTTTTGATTCAGCTTTGAATTTGGTTCTGGTATAAGACAGTTTCTCAAATTAAATGTATTATTAGTTGCCAAAGATTTATTATTGGTTAGGTTACTAAAAGACATAGGAACAAATATCAAAATTGCAACTAAGGTTAAGCTAATACTAAGAAATCCTAAAATAACTTTCTTATTATTTAAAAGTGAGGCAAGTAATAATAATACAAAAAAAATGGTAAAATAAACATAAAAACGATACTGAGGCGAACTATAAACAAGCAGTGCTAATAGTAAAATAAAAACAAAGTAAATACTCTTAACATTTTGTTTTTTATATTTTTTTAAGATAACAAAAGGTGAAATAATTACAATAAATAAAGTAGCTATTCCGATAATGCTGTCTATTTCATTGCTGAAAAAATATTTTTTTAATATTTCTATTATCGATGCATTTTCAAGAGTGCCAAAAGGGATATAAAACGAATGCATCATGTCTTGGCTGAAAAAAAACGACATGATCTCTTTGGGCACTGCATAATTTATTTCAGGTAAAGCAATAAATGTCAATGGAAAAAGAGGATAACCTGTCAGTATGCTATTTTTCAATAACAATGTGATTAACGTAACTCCACCAATAATGCTATAACTAGCCAATCTGTTTTTAAGCTCTTTATAATTTTTAAACAACAATAGCATAGGAAGCAATAAAAGAACAATAGCGGTAATCTTGATATAGACCAGAAATACTGATATTGCACTAATTATAATAAAATCTTCTCTTTCTAAATAAAGACTAAATAATATAATTCCAAAAACATAAACTGGAAAATCAGGAGATGGTGCATTGATGAATTGAAATAGAAAAACATAGGATAATGGCAATAATCCAAATACTAAATCCAAACGATTATTAGATAAGAAATAGGAGTGAAGCTTTTGAAAAGCCCAATAATTTACTACTATAAAACAGCAACCATTCAAATCATTAAATCGATTATAGAGAAAAGAAAAACTGTAGACACTTTGTGCAATATGCCACCCACTAGTTTGACCAAAAAACAAATGAAGATTTGCTAAACCGGGGACAAAGCCATATTCACTCAACCATTTTATAGTTTGAATGTAGTAGGTTTCATTATCTATAATGAATGGTAATGTGGCACTTTCTGACAATATTAAAACACTACTTAGGATAAATAGTAATTTTATTGGAAACAAAAAATCAATAAACTGAATTTTAACTTTTCTGAAAATTAAAAAAAAATGTTCTTTATTCTTATTTATTATTACAAATGAAAAAACTAATAGTATAAAGTTGAACACAAGATTTAAAGGTCCAAATAGGGCAAAAAAACTAGCTAATATTGTAATAGAAAATAATCCCAAGATGGAAGTTATAACAATATCTTTTACTTGTAATCGAAATAACTTTATGAAACCTATTCCAAAAGCAATAGCAGTAAAGAGGATGTAGAGCCAACTAAGGAGAATTAGCATCATAAAATCAAACTATTAAACCATCTTTCATAACTAATTTTCTATCAGCCATATTCGCTAATTCTTCGTTATGGGTAACAATTACAAAGGTTTGTCCAAATTCTTCTCTTAGTTTAAAGAATAATTGATGCAAATTTTCTGCCGAAGTAGTATCTAAGTTTCCTGAAGGCTCGTCAGCAAAAATAACAGCAGGTTTGTTAATCAATGCTCGGGCTACAGCTACGCGTTGTTGTTCACCACCCGAGAGCTCATTGGGCTTATGATGACTTCTTTGTGTAAGACCAAGATAATCCAATAATCGTTTGGCTTCAATTTCCGTTTCTATTCTTTCTTTTCCAGCAATATAGGCAGGAATACAAACGTTTTCTAAAGCAGTAAATTCGGGTAGTAGTTGGTGAAATTGAAAGATGAATCCTAAATGTAAGTTTCTGAATTTAGACAGCGCTTTATCTTTCATATTCAATAAGTTTTCTCCATTTATCTCAAAAACTGTATCATTTGATTTTTTTGGATTATCGAGTGTCCCAAGAATTTGCAACAATGAAGTTTTTCCTGCACCAGAAGCACCAACAATAGATACAATTTCTCCTTTTTGAATATGCAAATTTACACCTTTTAACACATGTAAAGTGTTGTAATATTTATGAATGTTTTTGGCTGTAATCATTGATCGAATTTTTCACAAAGTAACAAAGTATTTTCTTTTATTACTTCATATCATTTTTTTTTATGATCGAATAAATAATAAAGTTTTATCAATAAAATTTATTTGTTTAATAATTAACTACATTTGTTAAACAAAAATATTAATTCTTATGAACAAATCTATTGAAAAAGAATTATTTGAACTGATAGGTGACAATCATCAAATGACTTCTGCAGAAACACCATTGCGTCCAGACGCTTTTATTAAGACTGACGAGCAAAAGATGAATGCCATCGAAAAACATTTTCATGCCATCATGGAGGAAATGGGTTTAGATATGACTGATGATAGCTTGAAAGGAACACCACATAGAGTTTCAAAAATGTTTATAAAAGAAATATTTTCTGGATTAAATCCTGCTAATAAACCAAAAATTTCTGTTTTTGACAATTCGTATCATTATGATAAAATGTTAGTAGAAGCTGATATAAGTTTCAATTCTACTTGTGAACATCATTTTTTACCTATTATTGGTAAAGCCCATATTGGCTATGTTTCTAGTGGGAAAGTTATTGGACTGTCTAAATTAAATAGAATTGTAGATTACTATTCAAGAAGACCACAAGTGCAAGAACGTTTGATTATGCAAATCTTCAACGAGTTGAAAACAGTTTTAGAAACTGACAATGTTTTAGTAGTTATGGAAGCAAAACATTTATGTGTATCAAGTAGAGGGATTCAAGATGAAAGCAGTTATACATCAACCATTCAATATGGAGGAATTTTTAATGAAAAAGAAAATAGAAATGACTTCTTTAGTTTAATAAGGAAAGAAAAATAAATCTAGTTTTCATTATAAATTTTAGGAGAAAGTCTCGAGTAATTATTTATTAGAGACTTTCTCCTTTTTAAATAAGAAGCCAAAGCCGCAACTTTTCAGGAGTTTTTTTTCAAAGGCCCAAAAGAATGTAAACTGCCCAAAGATAAATCCGAAACTCACCAATAATAATTGGTAGACTGGAAATATTAATAAAATGTATAAAGGAAAATAAACCCAGTTCGAAACCATTCCTTTTTCAACACCTACAATAAAAAGAATTGGTTTTGATAGGTAGGCAGCGGTAGAACCCGTAATAGCAAAAACAACGATTATGACAAATACTTGCCAATTCGATTTGATATTCCAACGTTCTTTAAAACTTGCCATTATAAATATTTATACAAATATAGTAGTTTATGGATAAGGGACAAATCCACCAAGTTTTTGATTGTTAGTTATTTGGAAGTAAACCAAATAATTAAAAATCAAATAATTCACTTCATAGCCATAATGGATATTTCTATCATAATTAATCTGCATTTCATACAAATCGCTACTATATAGTTCTGATTGATTAACTCTGCTATTCCATTCGGAAACCCAAAAAAGATTTTTGTTTTCTAAATAAGACAGACTATAAAATCCCCTAGGTTTAGATTTAGAAGCTAACCAAGTGCTAAATCCAGAATCAATAATAATTACTTCATATTCCAAACTATCATTGGCAATTCTTACTGTATCAGAAACTGTTTTTATAGTTTGATTTTTATCGTTATTTAATACCGTTTTTGTATTACTACAAGAAATAATAGCAACGATTGACATAAATAGAATCAATATATATTTCATATATCCTCTGTTTGTTTGCCATAAAGTTACTAAAAAGGTCTTGCTGTATTTTAATTTTAACATATAAAAAAACCACGCTAAAAAACGTGGTTCAATTACAATATAAATTTTTACTTAAATTTTATCTGTTTTCAACAAACTTATAATTTGTTCTGCTAATTCTGTGCCAATTCTATCTTGTGCCTCTAATGTTGCCGCACCAATATGAGGTGTCAAAGAAATTTTTGTATGCATAAGAATTTGAATTTCTGGAGTTGGTTCATTTTCAAAAACGTCCAATCCAGCAAATAATACTTTATCAGCATCTAAAGCTAAAATTAAGGCTGCTTCATCAATCACACCACCACGAGCACAATTTACAATTCCAACACCATTTTTCATCAACTGAAATTCTTCATTACCTATGACATAACCTTCTTGCGCTGGAACATGAAGTGTAATAAAATCTGAATGTTTAATAACATCTTCCAAAGGTTCAGTTTCAAACTCTACATTGATGAATTGACCGTTATAGAAATCTACTTTAACTTCAGCTTTGTCTACAAATTTATCAGCTGCAATCACTTTCATTCCTAGACCTAAAGCCATTTTAGCAACGGCTTGACCGATACGACCAAAACCAATTATTCCTAGTGTTTTTCCACGTAATTCAATACCATTGGCATACGCTTTTTTTAAACCATCAAAGTTAGTATCACCTTCAAGAGGCATATTTCTATTAGAATCTTGCAAGAAGCGAACACCAGTAAACAAATGAGCAAATACCAATTCTGCAACACTTTCAGAGGATGATGCAGGCGTGTTAATTACATGTTTTCCATTGGAACGCGCATATTCTACATCAATGTTGTCCATTCCAACACCACCACGACCTATGATTTTTAATCCTGGGCAGGCATCAATGATGTCTTTACGAACTTTAGTAGCACTTCTAACTAAAAGTACTGCTACGTCGTTGCTATTTATAAAATTGGCTACTTGTTCTTGAGCAACTTTGGTAGTAATTACTTCAAAACCACCTTTTTGTAAAGCGTCAATCCCGCTTTGTGAAATTCCATCATTGGCTAATACTTTCATCTTTTTTATATTTAAATCTTTTCTATATTTTTACTCGCAAACAACTTTTTCTAATTGTTTCATAACATCCACTAGTACTTGAACACTTTCTAAAGGCAACGCATTGTACATAGAAGCACGGTATCCACCAACAGATCGATGTCCTGGTAATCCAGAAATTCCAGCTTCTTTCCACATTGCATCAAAAATAGGAGCATGACTTTCATCGTTTAATAAGAAAGTGGCATTCATTGTGCTTCTATCTTCAATTGCTGCAGTTCCTTTGAATAAAGGATTTCTATCGATTTCACTATACAACAAATTAGCTTTTGCTTCATTAATTTTTTCAATACCAGCAATTCCTCCATGGTTTTTCAACCATTGCAATGTTAAAAGACAAGTATAAACAGCAAAGACAGAAGGTGTATTATACATACTTTCAGCTTTTATGTGTTTTTCATAATCTAAAATACTGGGGATAATTCTACCTGATTTGCCTAAAATTTCTTCTTTAACTACAACAAGTGTAGCTCCAGCGGCACCCATATTTTTCTGAGCACCTGCATAAATCAAATCAAATTTTGAGAAATCTAAAGCTCTTGAAAAAATATCAGAACTCATATCACAAACTACAGGAATATTTGTTATTGGAAATGATTTCATTTGTGTCCCAAAAATGGTATTATTACTTGTGCAGTGAAAATAATCTGCATCAGCAGGAATGACATAATTTGTTGGAATATGATTATAATTTTGTTCTTTTGAGGAAGCTACTACATCCGTATGACCAAAAAGTTTAGCTTCTTTGATAGCGTTATTAGCCCAAGTTCCAGTATCTAAATAAGCAGCTTTTCCATTAACTTTCATTAAATTAGAAGGAACCATCAAAAATTCTAAACTTGCGCCACCTTGCAAAAATAATGCTTGATAACCTTTACCTTCCAAACCTAAAAGCTCTAAAACCAAAGCTCTTGCTTCATCCATCACCGCAACAAAATCTTTGCTTCTGTGCGATATCTCTAAAATAGATAATCCAGAATTATTAAAATCTAAAACGGCTTGCGCTCCTTTTTCAAACACTTCTTGAGGAAGTATACATGGTCCAGCGCTATAATTATGTTTTTTCATCTTTGTAAATATCAAAAAATTAAGTCGCAAATTTCGGGAATAGGGTTGGAAATACCCATTTGTAGATATCAATATTAAATCGATGTTATCAACGAAAACGTTTTAGTTTATAACATTAGTTGTACACTATCAATCAAATAGACAACAAGAATTCTATTGTATCCAAATTATCGGCGTAATCCCATAATAGTGGTTGCTGTGTTTGTCCAAAGGGAATACTATTTTCTATATAGCATGAAGACACAACACATTGTATTTGTTCAGCGTCGTTTACTAGTTTTTTTTTAATTTCTTCAATTTTATCATAATATTCAAAGAAGATTGAAGAAATGGGAGAGGCGTAACTACTGTCTTCTTTCAAGGTTAGAAATTCATTATCCAATAATTTGAAATTACTCATCAAGAAAACGGCTTTGTTATAGTCATAGTTATTTGAATATTTTTCATAAAAAATGACGTCTTTGAATTCATAAATTGATTCAAAAAAAAGCTGAAAATCATAATTTTTAGGCACAAATAGTTTAGAGACATTGCGACATCCTAAACCAAAATAACGAAAAATATCTTCACCAAGCTTAACTAAATCTTCGCGGGTTTCATTTCCAGTTAAAATGGCAACTGAATTCCTGTTTTTCCGAATAATACTTGGTTTATCTTTAAAATAATATTCAAAATAACGCGCTGTATTATTACTCCCTGTTGCAATAATAGCATCAAAATTCTCCAGTTTTCCGTCAGTAAAAGTGATGAAATCTTCTATTTCAGGATTAATAGCAGTTAAATAGTTAGCTAAAAATTTTATTAAATGTTGATCATTAGAAGAAGTTTTAACTAAAACCTTATGTCCCGTAATCAAAACAGATAAAAAATCATGAAAGCCTACTAATGGAATATTTCCTGCTAGTATTAGACTAACAGTTTTTGACTTAACTTCGGAAAAGTGATATTTTTTTAACCATTGATTTAAATTATCTTCTTGTAATGCTTTTGCCCATGATTCAATGGCATAATGTACATGTTCTGGGGTAAACCATCCGTTATGTGATTGTGATAAATTAATTAAATTGACAAAATCATCAAAAAACAAGTCATTTTGAATTACTGTTTCGTCTTTGGTGTTTTTATTTGAAGAAAATTGACTTAAAAACTTCCCTAATTCAACAAAACATTTTTTTTTCTCAATTTGTAACATTTGTTTACTTGTTTATGAATGGTTTAGATTGTAATTTTGTCAAAATTAATTAAAAATTAGCTATGGCAATCATTATAACTGACGAATGTATTAACTGTGGTGCATGTGAACCGGAATGCCCAAATACCGCTATTTACGAAGGTGCTGATGACTGGAGATACAAAGATGGGACTAAACTTAGAGGTAAAGTAATTTTACCCGATGGAATCGAAATAGATTCAGATGCAGCACAAACTCCAATTTCTGACGATATTTATTATATTGTACCAGGAAAATGTACTGAATGTAAAGGTTTTCACGATGAGCCACAATGTGCGGCAGTATGCCCAGTCGATTGTTGTGTTCCTGATGATAATCATGTCGAGAGTGAAGAAATACTTTTAAATAGACAATCTTTTTTACATAATGAATAAAAAAACTTCACTAATTATAAATATGCCCCAAAAAGTTAAACACTATTTGGGGCATTTTTTTGTATTACATTTTTTATAATTTAAAATTTATTTACTTCAGAAGGGCTTTGCAACTTGGTTATAATACCCTATATTTGCACACTTTTTTATAATAAATATAACAATGAAAGCAGGAATTGTAGGATTGCCAAATGTTGGAAAATCAACTTTATTTAATTGTTTATCAAATGCCAAAGCGCAAAGTGCCAACTTTCCGTTTTGTACTATTGAACCTAATATTGGAGTTGTAAACGTTCCAGACCCAAGAATTAACCGTTTAGAAGAATTGGTGAAACCAGAGCGTGTTCAAATGGCAACAGTTGATATTGTTGATATTGCAGGATTGGTTAAAGGGGCAAGTAAAGGAGAAGGATTAGGTAATCAATTCCTAGCTAATATAAGAGAATGTAACGCCATTATACATGTTTTGCGTTGCTTTGAAAATGATAATATTGTACACGTTGATGGTAATGTAAATCCTATCAGAGATAAAGAAACTATTGATATTGAGTTGCAATTAAAAGACTTAGAAACCGTTGAAAAACGTTTAGAAAAAGTTAACCGTGCTGCTAAAACAGGAAATAAAGAAGCACAAGTTGAAAAAGCACTTTTGGATAGAATTCGTGAAAATTTATTACAAGCTAAATCAGCTAGAACAGTTGAACCTCAAAATCAAGATGAAGTGGAATTAATGGAAGATTTTCAATTAATTACCAGTAAACCCGTTTTATATGTTTGTAATGTAGATGAAAATTCAGCGGTAAATGGGAATAAATATGTAGATCAAGTTCGTGAATTAGTAAAAGATGAAGATGCTGAAGTGATTATTCTTTCAGTTGGAGCAGAGGCAGATATTACAGAATTAGAAAGCTACGAAGAGCGTCAAGTTTTTCTTGAAGATATGGGATTAACTGAACCGGGTTCGGCAGTTTTAATTCGTGCTGCTTATAAATTATTGAAATTACAAACCTATTTCACTGCGGGAGTTAAAGAAGTTCGTGCATGGACTATAAAAATTGGTGATACAGCACCAAAGGCAGCTGGAGTAATTCATACTGATTTCGAAAAAGGATTCATTCGGGCAGAGGTTATTGCGTATGAAGAGTTTTCAAATTACGGTTCTGAAGCCAAAGTAAAAGAAGCAGGGAAACTAAGAGTAGAAGGAAAAGAATACATCGTTAAAGACGGTGATGTGATGCATTTCCGTTTTAATGTTTAGTATTTTGAAGATATAAAAAGGTATAGTTATAGATAATCCGCAAAAGTAATTTTGCGGATTTTTTAATTTAAAAGATTCTGATTTAACCAAGAAAAGAAAAAACTCTCAAATTTTAACCTCTTTTTCTTTTATAAATTGTCAAAAACATTCTTAATAACTTTGATAAATAACAT
>NZ_JBMOGV010000029.1:0-22340 GCF_049318185.1 Flavobacterium sp.
TCCCATACGCATGTTTAGCAAACATGTCCTTTCGGCCTCTCAGGCAACTCTCCAAACTCAATGAACGAAAATTTATTAAGCGGTTGCAAATGTAATTTATCATTCTATATTTTACAACTATTTCATTTCTTTTTTTAACAGCAAAAACAAATAACAACAAAAAAGGCTCACTTTCAACTAACTAGACTATACTAATCGTTGTAAATTAGCTGACATAAAGATTTATTAAGGTCTCATTTAAATAATTTATAATAAAAGTTTAGCTTTGCAGTACAAACACCCGAGGAGCTTACAGCCAAATTATATGGAGCGCAGCGGAGTAATACAACAATAGTATCATGAGTAAAAAAGTCGTTATAGTTTCCGCTGTGAGAACTCCCATAGGAAGTTTTATGGGGAGTTTATCTTCAGTTACTGCGCCTCAACTAGGAGCAATTGCTATTAAAGGAGCACTAGATAAAATTAATATAGATCCAAAATTAGTTGACGAAGTTTTAATGGGTAATGTAGTGCAAGCTGGAGTTGGACAAGCACCAGCAACACAAGCAGCTATTTTTGCAGGATTACCTAATACTGTTCCAGCTACAACTATTAACAAAGTATGTGCTTCTGGAATGAAAGCCATCATGCAAGGTGTACAAGCCATCATGAACGGCGATGCTGAAATAATAGTAGCAGGTGGCATGGAAAACATGAGCTTAATTCCACATTATATTCAAATAAGAAATGGAGTGAAATTTGGTCCAACTACTATGATTGATGGAATGCAAAGAGATGGTTTGCAAGATGCCTATGACAATAACGCCATGGGGGTTGCTGCTGATTTGTGTGCCTCTGAATACAAAATTACTCGTGAAGAGCAAGATGCTTTTGCTATTCAATCCTATGAACGATCTGCAAAAGCTTGGAATGAAGGAAAATTTGATAATGAAGTTGTATCAGTAACCATTCCTCAAAGACGAGGCGAACCTATTGTTTTTGCAAAAGACGAAGAATATACAAACGTTAAGTTAGATAAAATACCTACTTTAAATGCAGTCTTTACAAAAGAAGGAACAGTAACCGCAGCCAATGCTTCCACCATCAATGACGGTGCGGCAGCTTTGGTGTTAATGAGCGAAGAAAAAGCAAAATCGCTAGGTTTAAAAGCATTAGCGTATATCAAATCATATGCAGATGCAGCACAAGAACCAAAATGGTTCACCACTGCTCCAGCGAAAGCTTTACCAATAGCCCTAGAAAAAGCAGGTTTATCAATTAATGATATTAATTATTTTGAATTCAACGAAGCTTTTGCTGTAGTGGGTTTAGCCAATGCTAAAATCCTTGGTTTAGCTAATGAAAAAGTAAATGTAAATGGTGGTGCCGTTTCTTTAGGTCATCCTCTTGGATGTTCTGGAGCACGAATTGTAGTTACCTTAATCAACGTATTAGAACAAAACAATGCTAAATATGGTGCTGCAGCTATTTGTAATGGTGGTGGTGGCGCATCAGCCATTGTAATAGAAAGAATTTAAACAATTTTTAATTATCAATTATACTTAATGTTTGCAATCTGTAATCTTGCTATAATTCCTCTAAGAGCCGAACCAAGTGATAGAAGCGAAATTGTTTCGCAGGTTTTATTTGGAGAACACTTTGAAATTTTAGAAACACAAAATCAGTGGTCAAAAATCAAATTACAGTTTGATAATTACGAAGGTTGGGTTGATTCAAAACAATACCAAATTATCTCTGAAAAAAACTTTAAAGATTTATCTAAAGATGCCATCATCTTGAATGCTGATTTGGTCGAATATATATCAAATCCATCAAACACATTACTGCCTATTCCTTTAGGGGCTTCACTTTCTTTTTTAAATCATAGCGAAATCAATATCGATGGTTTTGAATTTGAAGGCATGCGTATCAGTGGTGTCAAAGAAAAAGCAAATTTAATTATTACTTCCTCTATGTATTTGAATGCTCCTTATCTTTGGGGTGGCAAAACACCTTTTGGTATCGATTGTTCTGGGTTTACACAAATGGTATATAAACTCAATGGATACAAGCTCCTGCGTGATGCCTCGCAACAAGCTACACAAGGAGAAGCTTTAAGTTTTATTGAAGAAAGTGAACCTGGTGATTTAGCTTTTTTTGATAATGAAGAAGGTAAAATTATCCATGTGGGAATCATGATGGAAAACAATTATATCATTCACGCCAGTGGTAAAGTGCGCATTGACAGATTAGACCATCTTGGTATTTATAATGCCGAACAAAACCGACATACTCACCGATTGCGTGTGATTAAGAAGATACTATAAACAGAAATGTAGTTTCGGTTATTTTATTTAATTAAATTCCTTTCAACACTTCTACCAAATAATCAATATCTTCTTCGGTATTATAATGACTAAAAGAAATGCGCAGACTCGGTTTTGTTAATTCATCTTCTGTAAGCATTTCTGCCAATACATGTGAAGGTTTAGCACTTCCGCTTTGACAAGCACTTCCTCTAGAAACAGCAATCCCTTTTATATCCAAGTGAAATAAAATCATAGCCGTTTTCTCTAGAGAAAATGGCAATAATACATTCACAATATTATAAAAAGTATCCATTCCGTTAAAAGTAGCTTCAGCAAAAGCATTTTGCAATTGAGTACAGCAATAGTTTTTCAATGCTAAAATATATTTTTGTTCCACTTCTAGATGCTGATAAGATAAATCTAAAGCTTTTGACATACCAGCTATTTGATGCACTGATTCGGTTCCTGCACGCCAACCTTTCTCTTGTTCTCCGCCAAAAAACATAGGTTGCAAGACCAAACTCTTGCGGACAAAAGCAAACCCAACTCCTTTTGGACCGTGAAATTTATGAGCACTGGCTACCAAAAAATCTATAGGTAATTCTTGTAAATTTATTTCGGTCTTGCCTATTGATTGCACTGTATCACAATGAAACAATGCCTTGTTTTGATGACACAAAGTTCCTATTTTAGTAATATCATGAATTACACCTGTTTCATTATTTACATGCATCAATGAAACTAATGTCGGTATTTCGATGTCGAGTAAATCAGTTAATTTTTGGTAATCTAATATCCCATCTCTTGAAACATTTACAAATTCAATCTCAATTCCAAATTCTTCATGTAAAGCTTGGATAGTATATAATGTAGCGTGATGTTCTACTTTTGAAGAAATAATTCTTTTTACTCCAAAATCT
This sequence comes from Flavobacterium sp., assembly GCF_049318185.1. Taxonomy (GTDB): domain Bacteria; phylum Bacteroidota; class Bacteroidia; order Flavobacteriales; family Flavobacteriaceae; genus Flavobacterium. The sequence goes on from NZ_JBMOGV010000029.1 coordinate 3,209, forward strand.
TTTATAGCACTTCTTAAAATCCAATTAGTAGCTTCAGTAGCACTTGAAGTAAAAATAATTTCCGAAGCAGCACAATGCAAATGTTTAGCAATAGTTTTGCGTGATGTCTCAATAACTGCCTTAGCACTCCTGCCGATGCTGTGAGTAGAAGAAGGATTTCCATACTCTTCTTGCAGTATTGAAACCATTTCGTTTATAACTTCTTGACGAATAGAAGTAGTGGCTGCGTTATCAAGATATACTTTTTTCATGGTGCAAATATAAAAAGTCCTGTTCTTAATTAAATTATAAAACATAATTTTAATAGCTTAAAAAACTTATTTTTGTTAAAAATTATACCATACTAATGAAACAAATAGCAAGTATCCTATTCTTAGTTTTTGTAATCAATGCCTGCGATGATGGCAACTTAACCGTAGATGCAATAGATTTTACAGAAGTTGCTGCCCTAAAATGTAGCGAGAAAGACGTTATCTATAAAGTAAAAGACAATGAATTGCTTTTCATTGAAATACCTGCTGCAACCTTCACCAATGAAGAAACACTAGAAGGTGCTCCTATCGCAGTTGATTTGTCAAGTACTGTAAAAGTAACCTACAGAAAATATAATGGAACCGTTTCTGCTTCTAATATTTGTCCTACAGTTCCAGATGCCATTCCAAGTTTAACTGAAGAATGGAAAGCAACTTCGGGAACTATCCTTATCACATCTTCAGCAATTAAATCGGTAAACTCCAGCACTGGAATAACCCAAATAACTGGCTATAAATATTATATCGTTTTTGAAGATATTGTTTTCCTAAAATCCGATGGTTCTTCGCAAACTTATGGTGGAACTACATTTGTTTTTGGTAATTATATAAAAAATGTAAGTCCTTTAGCTTTTGGATTTGATGAAGAAGTAAACAAAAGCACTTGTGACAATAGAATATTTAACTTCAACGGAAGTGAATCTTTGATCCTTGATGTGGACAATTTCACAACCCTTTTTGAAAATGCAACAACAACTACGCCAAGAGTAGCTTTACTAAGTGCTACTAATAAATTGACCTATAAATTATTTTCAAGCACTATAAATAATGCTTATTTCTGCGCAAGCACACTACCCGCAACCCCAACACTTACTCAAGAATGGAATGCAATTAATGGTATTGCTGATGTTAGCGGAATAATTGAAGTTACCACAATATTTATAGTTGGTTCAGGTTATCAACATACCATTCATTTGAAAAAAGTCACCATGAAAAGAGGAAATAGTGATTTCTACCTAGGCGATGATTATTTATATGGAAGTTTTGTAACCAATTAATAATCCCATCTCAAATGCCAACCGATTGTATTAGCTATCAAAAATCAGGATATTTTTCTAAACTAATTGTAGATTATTTAGAAGAGAAACTTGAATTGCAAAACACCTACAATCGTTTTCCTACAATCGAAAATTTCAAAGACCAAATCAAAGAGAAGGAAGCTAATTATTCCTACCAAAACAGAAGTGTTTTAGTAACTGCTTTAAAAAAACAATACGATAATATAGAAGTTTCAGATGCTACCAAAACCAATATTGAACTTCTTAATGAAACCAAAACTTTTACGGTTACAACTGGTCACCAACTGAATTTATTTACAGGCCCACTCTATTTTTTATATAAAATTGTTTCAACTATTACTCTTTGTAAAGATTTAAAACAACAGTATCCTGAGAAAAATTTTGTGCCTATCTATTGGATGGCATCAGAAGATCACGATTTTGATGAAATTAACTTTTTCAACTTCAAGAATAAAAAAATAAAATGGAAAACTGAAAGTAATGGTCCAGTGGGAAGACTTGCCACAAATGGTTTACAGGATGTATTGAATATATTTAAAAAAGAATTAGGTATTGGTGACAATGCAAAATATTTAAAAGACTTGTTTCAAAAAAGTTATCTAAATCATTCCAATCTAGCAGATGCTACTCGTTTTTTAACGAACGAATTATTTAGTGCTTATGGATTAGTACTACTTGATGGAGACGACCTTTCTCTAAAACAACTTTTTAGTCCTTTTATTAAAGAAGAATTGTTACATCAAACTTCATTTAATAAAGTAAATGAAACCAATACTTTGCTTAAAGATTATTCAATACAAGTAAACCCAAGAGAAATTAACCTTTTTTATATAGAAGACAATCTCAGAGAACGCCTACTTTTTGAAAACAATCAGTATAAAATTAATAATTCTAGTATCGTTTTCTCTCAAAGCGAAATACTAGCTTTACTAGAAAAAAGCCCAGAAAAGTTTAGCCCCAATGTTATCCTTAGACCTTTATACGAAGAAGTAATTTTACCCAATATTTGCTACATTGGTGGTGCTGGTGAAATTGCCTATTGGTTACAATTGAAATCCAATTTTGAGGCTAATAATGTCACCTTCCCAATACTTTTATTGCGCAACTCTGTGCTGCTGGCAAAAGAAAAACAAGTGCATAAGGCTGACAACTTAAAACTTTCGTGGGCTGACTTATTTAGTAATCAGCAAGAGTTGTACACCAAAAAAACTCAAGAATTATCAGCTTTTACTCTCGATTTTTCAGAACAAAAAGAAACATTGAAAAAACAGTTTGAAAAACTAAACTTAATAGCTTCCCAAACCGACAAATCGTTTATTGGCGCTGTAAAAGCTCAAGAACTAAAACAAATAAAAGGACTAGAAAACCTAGAGAAACGTTTACTTAAAGCTGAAAAACGAATGCATTCAGACCAACTAGAACGAATTATCCAGCTGCAAAATGAGTTATTTCCCAACCAAAGTTTACAAGAACGCAGCAACAACTTTTCTGAATACTACAATGAATTTGGGCAAGAGTTCATTAATAAATTAGTTGCAGAACTTAAACCTTTAAATCCTTATCATACCATTATTACCTTATAATCAAACAAATTTATTAAATAGAATATTTTTGTTGGTAGCTGTTTTATTTAAAATAAATTACATTACAAATAAAAGAATAAAATTATTTACACCAATTTTACAGAAATAGCAACATATACAAGTTTTCTGTTTTGTAAATATTACTTCTAGATTACATTATGTTGTAAATAAAATTTTAAAAAAGTGATGGCTGTGCTTTTAAATACTAATTTAAAAGACTTATTTTTGCATAATATTTTTAAATTTTAAATAAAGAAAAATGGCAACAAATAGAACTTTTACCATGATTAAACCTGATGGAGTTGAAAACGGACACATCGGTGGAATACTAAATATGATTACTGAAGGAGGTTTCAGAATCGTAGCAATGAAATTAACACAATTAACCGTAGCTGATGCTCAAAAATTTTACGCAGTTCACTCAGCACGTCCTTTCTTTGGTGAGTTAGTAGAATTTATGACACGTGGACCTATAGTTGCAGCTATTTTAGAAAAAAATAATGCAGTCGAAGATTTCAGAACCTTAATTGGTGCTACTAACCCCGCTGAAGCTGCCGAGGGAACTATACGTAAAAAATATGCAACCTCTATAGGAGAAAATGCTGTTCACGGTTCAGACTCTGATGAAAATGCTGCCATCGAAGGTGCTTTTCACTTTGCTGGTAGAGAGCAGTTCTAGAATAAAATCATTACATGCAGGATTAAATAGGCATTATTTAATTGCTAATTTCTTGACAATTCTGAAAAAGGAGAAAACTCAATAACCATTTTTAGCTTAACTAAATTTCTCCTTAGTCTGAATTAAAAATAAAAGTGTTACTTATTAAACTTTTCCATTTTTTATCTCTTCAACTATTTCTGGATTAAGTAAAGTTGAAGTATCTCCAAAGTTTGCATAATCGCCTTCCGCTATCTTTCTTAATAGGCGTCGCATAATTTTTCCTGAACGTGTTTTAGGTAACCCTGAGACGAATTGGATTTTATCGAGTTTGGCGATAGGACCAATTTGGTCTGAAATCAATTGATTGATTTCTTTGTATAGGTTTTCTTGGTTTCTACTCTCTCCTATTTCTTTCAGTATTACAAAACCATAAAGTGCATTCCCTTTTACATCATGAGAGAAGCCTACAATAGCACTTTCGGCAACTGCTGGATGTTCGTTAATAGCATCTTCTATAGGAGCTGTTCCAAGATTATGTCCAGAAACAATAATCACATCATCTACTCTACCTGTTATTCTATAGTAACCCACTTCATCGCGCAAAGCGCCATCGCCTGTGAAGTATTTTCCTGGAAAAGCTGTGAAATAGGTTTCTTTATATCGTTGATGATCACCCCAAATGGTTCTGGCGATAGATGGCCAAGGAAACTTGATACACAAACTTCCTGTTACTTGGTTGCCTTCTATCTCATTGCGCAATTCATCCATTAATACCGGTTGAATACCTGGTAAAGGTAACGATGCATAGGTTGGTTTTGTAGGTGTTACAAAAGCTACTGGTGATATCATTATACCTCCAGTTTCTGTTTGCCACCAGGTATCTACCAATGGGCAGCGTTTTCCTCCTACGTGGTCATTATACCAGTGCCAAGCCTCTTCATTAATTGGTTCACCAACAGAACCAATGACTCTTAATGATTTCAAAGGATATTTCTGCACATAGTCTAAGCTTTCTTTTGCTAGAGCACGAATGGCGGTTGGTGCTGTATAAAACTGAGTTACTTTATGTTTTTCGATTACTTCCCAGAAACGACTGTGGTTTGGATAAGAAGGTATCCCTTCAAAAATAACTGTAGTGGCTCCGTTTAGTAATGGACCATAAAGGATATAGGAATGTCCTGTTATCCAACCGATATCTGCTGTACACCAAAAGATATCGTTTTCTTCATAATTGAAGACATTTTTAAAAGTATACGAAGTATAAACCATATATCCTGCTGTGGTGTGAACCATTCCTTTTGGTTTGCCAGTAGAACCCGAAGTGTAGAGAATGAATAATGGATCTTCGGCATCCATGATTTCAGCCACATTATTAGGAATAGCTTCATCTAGCAAAGGTTGCAACCAAATATCGCGCCCTTCTTTCATTGTTACTGGAGTGTTAGTTCGTTTTACCACCAATACTTTACTTACACAAGGAGTCTTATCTAAGGCCTCATCTATAATAGCTTTCAAGTCTAAAGATTTATTACCACGGTTGCTACCATCTGAAGTAATAACCATTTTACATTCGCAATCATTGATTCTTTCAGCTACTGCAGAAGCTGAGAAACCGGCAAAAACAACAGAATGAATTGCTCCTATCCTTGCGCAAGCTAAAACAGCTACGGCAAGTTCAGGTATCATAGGCAAATAAACACAAACTCTATCCCCTTTTTCAATACCCTGCTCTCTCAATACATTTGCCATTCGAGCTACTCTGTCATAGAGTTCGTTATACGTAATATGTAAAGCAGGTTCATCCGGATTATTAGGTTCAAAGATGATGGCAGTTTTCTCTCCTCTTCTAGCCAAGTGACGGTCAATACAGTTTTTAGTGATATTGACTTTGGCTTCTGGAAACCATTTGAATTTGGCTTCTTGAAAATTAACTTCAAAAACTTTATCCCATTTTTGATACCAAGTGAAGTTTTCATCGGCTATCTTATCCCAAAACTTGCGAGGTTCTCGGATAGATTTATTATACATTTTGAAGTAATGTTCTAGGTTGTTTATCTTGAAATAACTCATAATGAAAGGCTTTTTATTTGAGTTTATAAAAGTAGTAAAAAATGGTTAAGGTTGATAGGAGTAAATCAAATCTATATTGAAGGTCTTTTACATGACTTCCTATTTTTATTTATTTCGTATTTTATAAAATAATTCTTAACTAATTTAGCTATAATTAAATTCAAATTTTTAATCAATGTCATTAATTTCATACTGCTTTTATCATTTGGGCTAAATTTAGTACTTTTGCAAGTATGATTAAAGTAGTAGTTCTTGGCGCTGGCAATGTAGCCCATCATTTAATTACCGCATTTCAAAAAGCTAGTGATATTAACGTATCGCAGGTTTGGGCAAGAGATAATGGTAGTTTTGAGCATCTCCTTCGATCTGAGTTTATTTGCAATGATTTATCACAGTTACAAAATGCTGATGTTTATATTTTAGCCATAAGCGATGATGCCATTATTTCGCTTTCAGCACAACTTCCATTTTCAGATAAATTAGTGGTGCACACATCGGGAAGCGTGGCTATGGAAGCGCTTAATGATAAAAATCGTAAAGGTGTATTTTATCCATTACAAACGTTTTCAAAATCAAAAACTGTAGATTTTAGAGCTGTACCCATTTGTTTAGAAGCAATAAATGATACTGATTATAAAACTTTGGAAAAAGTAGCTAAAGCGATTTCTAAAGTTACCTATACCATAAATTCAGACCAAAGAAGAGCGTTGCATTTATCCGCTGTGTTTGTGTCTAATTTTGTCAATCATTTATATCAGATAGGGCAAGAAATCTGTGAAGCAAACCAATTAGATTTTACTATTTTGCAACCACTTATACTGGAAACGGCAGATAAAATATTAACTCTTTCTCCCAAAGAAGCACAAACAGGTCCAGCCAAACGTCAAGACACTAAAACTATTAATGCCCATTTGAACTTTTTAACCGATAAAAACCAAAAAGAAATTTATAAATTGCTAACCAAATCAATTATCGATAATGGAAAAAAGTTATAAAGAAATCATGAATAATATTACTACTTTCATCTTTGATGTTGATGGTGTATTAACAGACAGTTCTGTTCATGTTACTGAAAATGGAGAAATGCTAAGAATCATGAACATTCGCGATGGTTTTGCTTTGAAAGCGGCCATAGAAAGTGGTTATCATGTATGCATAATTTCTGGAGGTAATAACGAAGGGGTTAGAATTAGGTTGAGGAACTTGGGTATTAGTGATATCTATTTAGCGTCACCTAACAAGGTAGTAACTTTTAATGAATATACAGATTTGTTTAAAATCAAACCCGATCATGTACTGTACATGGGCGATGATATACCTGATTTTCATGTAATGCAATTAGTAGGTTTGCCAACATGTCCGCAAGATGCTAGTCCAGAAATAAAAGCTATAAGTAAATACATATCTCACAAAAATGGTGGCAAAGGTGCTGTTCGGGAAGTAATAGAACAAGTCATGAAGGTACAAGGAAAATGGCACATGTATTATGACGGAAAACACGATTAATTCATAAGTATCCAATAACCAAATCAAAAAATAAGTTAATTAAGAACTTCATGAAATTCCTAAAACTCATTCGTTACCAAAACCTTTTGATGTTGGCTTTTATGCAACTGATTTTTAGATATGGTTATCTAAAATATCAAGATGTCTATTTGTTTTTAAATGATTTTCAATATAGCTTATTAGTACTATCCTCTGTATTAATTGCTGGTGCAGGTTATATCATTAATGATATAATGGACCAAGAAACAGATTATGACAACAAGCCAGAAAAAATTATAATTGGCAAAAGCATCTCTGAAACGATGGGCTATAATATTTATTTTTTGATGAATGTTACGGGTGTAGGAATTGGTTTTTATTTGGCTAACATCATTCAAAAACCAAGCTTTGGCGGAGTTTTTATCATCATAGTTACGTTGTTATATTTATATGCAACAAGTTTTAAAAGAATGCTACTAATTGGTAATATAATAGTGGCTTTATTAGTAGGTTTGAGCATACTTATTATCGGTCTATTTGATTTATTGCCTTTAACCTATGAAGTTAACAGAAGTGAAATGGGAAAATATTTTTCAGTCTTGATGGACTTTGCCATTTTTGCATTTGTTATTAATTTCATTCGAGAAATAGTAAAGGATATGGAAGATGTTTATGGTGATACTAATCAAGGAATGAGTACTTTACCAATAGTAATAGGAATAAAAAAAACTAATAAAGTTATTTTTGTTTTAGGTATAATGACTACTGTTTTTATTTTATTATATACCAATGATTATTTCATGAATTCTAAACTCTATTTTTTAGTTATTTATATGCTAATATTTGTAATTAGTCCTTTGGTATTTTTTAGCATAAAAATATGGAATGCTATTTCTAAAAAAGACTATCATTTTTTAAGTAATGTTTTAAAATGGGTAATGTTTTTTGGCATTCTTTCTTTAGGAATAATTACTTTAAATATGAAATACCGTGGGTAACAAAAATTTAAAACAGTATAAAATAATTTTAGCATCTGGTTCTCCAAGAAGACAACAGTTCTTTAACGATTTAGGTTTAGATTTTGAAATACGTTTAAAAGATATAGAAGAAATTTATCCTAAAAATCTTCAAGGTGTAGAAATCACAAACTACTTAGCTGAATTAAAAGCTGCTGCCTTTCAAGACGAACTTAAAGCAAACGAAATCTTGGTGACTAGTGACACTATAGTCTGGCATAATAATAAAGCTCTTGGAAAACCAACAGATTATGATGATGCTTTTTCTATTTTAAAAACATTATCAAATGAAACTCATGAAGTAATTACCTCTGTTTGTTTTAAAACTATCACTAAAACGGAAACTATTTATGATATTACCAAAGTTACCTTTAAAGAACTTTCAGATGACACCATTCATTATTATTTAGAACACTATAAACCATTTGATAAAGCTGGTGCCTACGGCATTCAGGAATGGATTGGTCTAATTGGAATTTCAAAAATTGAAGGTTCCTATACCAATGTAGTGGGGTTACCTACTGAAAAAGTATATCACTATTTGAATAATAGTATCTAGAAAAGCGAAGAATAGAGTAACTTTACTTATAATAACAAGTATGACTCAGAAAATGAAATTTCCTTTTTATATAAAACTAGCAAGTATATTACTTTGTTTAATGGGTCTTTTTACCATTGTATATTTTGGACAAGACATTATTTTTCCATTATTGTTATCATTACTTTTTGCTATCATCCTTCGACCAGTAGTTACTTTTTTAAACAGAAGATTACGCTTCAATCATTTTTTAGCTGTAGTCATTGCCATAGTCGTGTTTGTTCTATTATTTGTTAGTGTTTTTTATTTTATTTCTATTCAAATAAGTGATATGGCAAATGATTGGGGAACAATAAAAAATAATTTCTATTTTCATTTGGAACATTTTCAAGAACTTATTAGAGATAATTTTGACCTAAGTAAAAATGAACAAAAAAGATTTATAACCAGTGCTTCTCAAGGTAGTTTGGATAATGGAAAAGCTATTGTTGGAAGCACATTGAGTTCTTTTACCGACATATTGCTTACTATGACATTAATACCGATTTATACTTTTCTATTTCTGCTTTACCAAAATCATTTTATTACTTTTTTGTGCAAATTATTTAAACCTGAATACCACAAAAATCTAAGAGACGTTTTAGTTCACATAAAAATTGCAGTACAAAGTTATGTAGTAGGTTTAATAGTAGAAATGATAGGTGTTTCCATCTTAACCACAATTGGTCTATATATAATAGGTGTTGAGTATTTTATTTTGCTAGGTATGATTACAGGTATTTTAAATTTAGTTCCCTATATAGGTATATTGGTCGCTGGCGTAATCAGTATTTTAATTTCACTCTCTGGCTCAACTGATTTAACTATAATTTTTGGAGTAATTATTGTGAATATCATTGTGCAATTGATAGACAACAATATTCTTGTGCCGTTATTTGTCAATTCAAAGGTTCAAATCAATGCGTTAGTTTCTATTGTTGGCATCATCATAGGAAATGTATTAGGTGGTATCACGGGTATGTTTTTAGCCATACCAATCATTGCTATATTTAAAGTAATTTTTGATCGTGTCGAAACTATGAAACCTTGGGGTTATTTAATGGGGGATGATTTACCAAAAACATTTGAATGGCACAAAATTAAAATCCCTCATTATCATTATGACAACTCAACCGCCTCTATCAACTTTAATTATGACAATAACCCTGTCATTCCTGAAGATACTATAGAAGACAGCGATAAGAATAACATTTCAAATAGATTCGATTAAATAAAACTTAAAATAAGTGTAGATGTGTATTTCCTTATTTTTTTTTAAAATCAATTGATTTTTTTCACTATATTAGTATTGTTTTAATAAAAGTTACTATGAATTTTTTAAGTTATTTTGTTAATCACTAAATCTAAAAAATTATGAAATTTTTAAAATTATCATTGTTTTTATGTATCCTATTTACAACTACTCATTCCTTTTCACAAAATACGAATATGTCTAAAGCATCCTTACCTATAGACAAAAAAACAAATTGTTTTATCCGCTACCATTATTATCCAAATCTTGAAGCTTATTTTGATAATTTAAAAATGGTTTATTACTATTTTGAAGATGGTGATTGGCAAACTTCAGAAGAATTACCTACAAATTATGGTGGATATTCATTGTTTAATAAAACTAAAGTTATCATTACCGACTATGACGAAGAAAACCCACAACAGTTTTTAAAAGTCCATAAAAAAAAGTATCCATACAATGCTAAAGGAAGATTTTCTAAGGCTAAGACCTCCTCAAATTGAATAGATTTTGTTAAAAACAAATTAAATAAATCACTCCTTTTTATTTAATCTGTATATTTGAAGCTATTGCACATTAAAGTTGTAAACATGCAAAAGCACCACACTATTTATTTTGTTTTTTTTGCCTTTATTTTCCAAATTGTAGAGGCACAACAACCAGCAAAACCTGACGCTGTTGCCATTTATAACCAAATAAAAAAACTTAATTTTCTTGGCTCAGTACTTTATATTGCTGCACATCCTGATGATGAAAACACACGCTTGATTTCTTATTTATCCAATCAAATTAATGCCCGAACAGGTTATTTATCCTTAACTCGTGGCGACGGTGGTCAAAACTTAATTGGTCCCGAATTGAGAGAACAACTAGGATTAATTCGTACACAAGAACTTATAGAAGCACGAAAAATTGATGGTGGTGAACAATTCTTTTCACGTGCCAACGATTTTGGATTTTCTAAAAATCCAGTCGAAACATTGCAAATATGGGACAAAAACCAAGTACTAAGCGATGTTATTTGGACCATTCGCAAATTCCAACCCGATGTGATTATCAATCGTTTTGATCATCGTTCTCCAGGAACAACTCACGGACATCATACTTCCTCTGCTATGCTTAGTTTTGAAGCCTTTGACAAGGTTAATGATGCTGCCGTTTTCCCTAACCAACTGCAATACGTTTCAACTTGGCAACCTAAACGATTATTTTTTAATACTTCGTGGTGGTTTTATGGTAGCAAAGAAAAATTTGAAGCTGCCGATAAAACCAATTTAATCAACATGAAAATTGGGACTTATTATCCTTCTTTAGGAAAATCCAATCAAGAAATTGCAGCACTTAGTCGAAGTCGTCACCAGTCACAAGGTTTTGGTTCTACTGGAACTCGTGGTGAAGAAGATGAATATTTAGAGTTCCTGAAAGGTGATATACCAAAAGACAAAACTAATCTTTTTGAAGGCATCGATACTACTTGGAACCGAGTGAAAAATGGTAAATCTATTGGTGATATTTTAGCCAATGTAGAAAAGAATTTTGATTTCAAAAACCCATCTACTTCAATTCCAGAATTGGTGAAAGCCTATAATTTGATTGATCAATTAGCCGACAAACATTGGAGAACCATAAAATCAGAGGAAATCAAAAAGATAATTGCTGCTTGTGCTGGTTTATATCTTGAAGCTGTTTCTGATAGACAAGAAGTTACTCGAGGAAGTACATTAAAAATTAAATTGGAAGCTATCAACAGAAGTAATATTCCAATGAAATTAAATGGAATTGGAGCAGTTCCTGTTTATAGCCATAAAGAGGATCAAAAAGCTACCGATTTACAATTTAATATTCCCTATTCACAAAATATAACATTAGATATTCCTTATGATTTTGATTTTACTAACCCCTATTGGCTCAACCAAAAAGGAAGCATTGGCATGTATCAGGTGGTTAACCAAGAAAATATTGGGATTCCAGATGTGATACGTCAAGTGAAAGTGGGTTTTTGGATTGCAATAAATGGTGTAGAAATCCCTTTTGAACGAAACGTAGTCTACAAATACAACGATGATGTCATAGGTGAAGTCTATCAACCACTTGATATTGTTCCTGTGGCATCCTCTTCTTTTGCTGAGAAAGTATATATTTTTAACAACGACAGAAGTAAATTAGTTACTGTAAAAGTAAAAGCTGGAAAAGATACTGTTACCGGAAACGTGAAACTAAACGTTCCTCTAAACTGGGAAGTTTCTCCTACTGAAATACCGTTCAATCTTGATAAAAAAAATCAAGAAATGTTGGCAGTTTTTAATGTTTCACCTTCTAAAGAAGCAGGAGAAATTAGTATAAATAGTATTGTAGCAGTAGATGGACAAGTTTATGACCAAGAAAAAATAGACATCAACTATACCCATATTTACAAGCAAATGGTTTTAAAACCAGCAGAAGCCAAAGGTATTCGACTAAAAATCAAAACCAAAGACGAAAAAATTGCCTACATCATGGGTGCTGGCGATGAAGTGCCAAAGAGTTTAACTCAAATGGGTTACGAAGTAAGCATCCTAAAACCAGAAGAAATAACTACTGAAAAGCTACAAGATTTTGATGTAGTGATGACAGGCATAAGAGCCTATAATGTGGTTAATGCCTTAGCCTACAAACAAAGCATCTTATTGGATTTTGTCAAAAATGGCAAAACCATGATTGTACAATACAATACCTTAGATGATATAGTAACCAAAGACATGTCACCATTTCCTTTGAAAATATCACGTGATAGAGTCACTGAAGAAAATGCGGAAGTTCGATTTTTAGCACCCAATCATCCTGTGTTAAATTATCCTAATAAAATTACCGAAGAAGATTTTAAAGGGTGGAAACAAGAACAAGGATTGTATTATCCAAGTGAATGGGATGCTAACTTCACTCCTATTCTATCTGCTAATGATAAAGGCGAAAAACCCAAAGATGGTGCTTTACTAGTTGCTAAATATGGAAAAGGAAATTATATCTATACTGGTATAAGTTTCTTTAGAGAATTACCCGAAGGAGTTTCTGGAGCATTTAGACTATTAGCCAACATTATAGCCATTGGAAAATAATATGAGAACAGAAAAAAAATCTCTTTGGAAAAATAGTTACACTTGGTTATTAATTGCCAATGCTTTATATATAATAATCTTTTTTTTCTTAATGCAATTATTCTTTTAGTATGCAACAGCTTGATTGGATTATTTTAGTTGTAACACTACTTTTCATTGTTTTTTATGGGGTGCATAAAACCAAAGGGAGCAAAAATGTTGAAGAATACATTTTAGGCAACAAAGAAACACCTTGGTGGACAGTAGGTTTATCAGTAATGGCAACCCAAGCAAGCGCAATAACTTTTCTTTCCACACCAGGACAAGCTTATCATGATGGTATGGGATTCGTGCAATTTTATTTTGGATTGCCTATTGCTATGGTAGTTATCAGCATGACTTTTATACCTATTTACCATCGCCTAAAAGTGTTTACCGCCTATGAATATCTCGAACAACGTTTCGACCTAAAAACACGCTCTTTTACCGCTATCTTGTTTTTAATCCAACGTGGATTAGGAACAGGATTAACCATTTATGCACCAGCTATAATTCTATCGGCAGTTTTGGGCTGGAATTTAACATTACTCAATATCATCATAGGGATTTTAGTCATGATTTATACTTTTGCTGGCGGAACAAAAGCCGTAAACGTTACGCAAAAACAACAAATGTTCATCATCATGAGCGGTATGTTTATTACTTTCTTTTTGATATTGCATTTATTGCCCAATGATATGACTTTTTCCAACGCCTTGCATATAGCTGGTGCCAATGATAAAATGAATATCCTTGATTTTTCTTTTGACCCCGAAAATCGCTATACCTTTTGGAGCGGAATAACGGGTGGTTTCTTTTTGATGTTATCCTATTTTGGTACTGATCAATCTCAAGTAGGAAGATACCTTTCAGGGAAATCAACTAGAGAAAGCCAAATGGGTTTAATCATGAATGGTTTTCTAAAGGTGCCTATGCAATTCTTTATTCTATTAACTGGGGTGATGGTATTCGTTTTCTTCCAATTTAATCCGGTGCCTTTGCATTTTAATCCTGTGAATAAAGACGCTATCGAAAAATCTAAATATGCAGCAGATTACCATTCGCTAGAAAAACAATTATCTCAATTATCCGAAGAAAAAAAGGAATTCAATTTGCTATATATTGACCATTTAAATCAAAATTATGACAATCCAATTCTGAGAAAAAAACTGATTTCGCTATCTAGCAAAGAAAAAGATTTGCACGAGCAAGCTAAAGAAATTATAACCAAAGTTGATAGTAAAGCTGAAACCAACGATAAAGATTATGTTTTCATCTATTTTATCCTACATTATCTTCCTTCTGGGTTAATAGGACTATTATTAGCGGTGATTTTATCAGCAGCCATGTCTTCTTCTGCTTCTGGGTTGACAGCATTGGCATCCACAACGGCTATAGATATTTATAAAAGAAATGTAAAAGGTGAAAAATCAGATAAACATTATGTTGATGCTACCAAGTATTTTACCTTGCTTTGGGGCGTAATAGCCATTCTATTTGCCTGTGTAGGCACACTATTTGAAAACCTTATACAGTTAGTGAACATAGTAGGTTCTATTTTCTACGGAACAGTATTAGGGGTTTTCTTAGTTGGTTTCTATATCAAATTTGTGAAAGCTAATGCTATATTTTGGGGAGCTGTAATCAGCCAAACTACCATTTTTTTTATCTATTACTACACTATTCATATTTATCCAACCGGACAGGAAAAACTGGGTTATTTGTGGTTAAATTTTATAGGAGCAACTTTGACCGTAGTGATATCGATGCTATTACAATTGGGCTCCAATACAAAATCAAAAATAATGTTATAAAAAAACCACGAGTTCTATTGAGTTCGTGGTTCCTTTTTAATTTTTTAAAGTAAATTATTTTTTACTCCATTCTTTGATACTATCGTTATTCATTTTTACGTAGTCATCGTTTTTAGCTTTTTCAGCATTAGCTAATGATAATTTTGCTGTAGCAATAGCACCTGCTTTATCTCCTAATTTTCCTTGGATTAATGATTTTAATCTCAAATGCCAAAAAGGAACATCCTCTCCTGCTTTTGCCATACTCAAGGCTTTATTTACATATTCTAGGGCTTTATTCAAATCACCGTTAGATTGTAAGAAGTATTGAGCCGATGAAAAATAATCACCTGCTGATGGTCCTGCTAAAACTTTGTCAATGCTTGCCGTAGCCATTTTTTGAGTAGGCACTTCAAACTTTAAAGACGCCATAGTTTTTTCCCAAGAAATATCCAGAGTCCCACTATCATTAGTCAAATTATTAACCGAAATTGTTAATGATTCAACATTGTTTCCTAAAGCAATAGGATCAACAAAAGTGCTCAACGCTACTTTATTAGCATCCCAGTTGTCTGGTGTTCCCCAGTTGTCAGTATCAGTATAGAAAATCATTTCCCACATATCCGCTTTTGGCGAAGTGAATAAAGCATACTTTCCTTTTTTCAGGGTAGTCCCTTTGATTACAACATCTTCACTAAAAGTTACTGTTGTGTTAGCATTGGCTCCTGTTCGCCACAATTTACCAAAAGGAACTAAATCCCCAAATATAGTTCTGCCCTTAGCACTGGGTCTAGAATAATCTACCACTACTTCTGTCAAACCAACAGTTTGTGATAAAGACGCATGTGGACTTGGCGAAGGTGTTTTTACTTGTGCATTACTTACAAAATTGCCTAGTGTTATAGCTACTATAAAAATAATTTTTTTCATAAAAAAAGTTTTAGAAGTTTTTTCAAATTTACAAAGACTATAAGATGTCAAATGTTAAGAATAACTTAAAAATATATTTTGTTTATTATTTTAAAAAATAGATTAAACAATTTGACTAATTTTACAAAAATTATAGTTTAATAATGAAAATATACCGATTACATACCAAACAAAACTTACCTATAACTATTGATGAGGCATGGGATTTACTATCTGACCCAAAAAATCTCCAGAAAATAACACCTGAATATATGGGTTTTAAAATTCTTTCTGGAGCTGATAGACCAATGTTTCCAGGTCAAATTATTCAATATATTGTAACTCCTGTTTTGGGAATTCCAACTAAATGGGTAACTGAAATAACCCATGTGGTTGATAAAAAATATTTTGTGGACGAACAACGCTTTGGACCTTATGCTTTGTGGCATCACAAACATTTTATCAAGGAAATTGAAGGCGGTGTTGAAATGGAAGATATTGTGGATTATAAAGTTCCTATGGGAATTTTGGGTCAGTTAGTGCATCCTTTTTTGGTTAAACCAAAATTGAATGAAATATTTGAATACAGAAGAAAGAAATTAATAGAAATGTTTGGAGAATTTAAACAACAATAAAATGAAAAATATACTCTTAATAGGTGGTTCTTATGGCAACGGTCTAGCCATAGCCAAAGAATTACAAAACGAAAACAAAGTTTTTATTGCTTCAAGAACAAACGAAAATATAGCTGGAATGAATGTTACTCACATTCCTTTTGATGCCTTGACGGATACTTTAGATACCACCCAACTTCCCGAAGTAATTCATGGATTTGTGTATTGCCCAGGAAGTATTAATCTTCGACCATTTAGAGGACTGAAAATCGAAACTTTTGAAGCTGATATGCAAATAAACTTTATCAGTATGGTTAAAGTTATTCAATCCATTTTACCAAATTTGAATGCTGCGGAACAATCAAGCATAGTACTATTTAGTTCTATTGCTGCGAGTATGGGAATGCCTTTTCACACTAGTGTTGCAGCTGCAAAAGGTGCCATTGAAGGTTTTGCAAAAGCATTGGCAGCTGAATATGCACCAAAAATAAGAGTCAACGTTATTGCTCCTTCTTTAACGGATACTCCTTTAGCCGAAAAATTCTTAAGTAATGAGGAGAAAAAAGAAAAATCAGGACAGCGCCATCCTTTAAAAAGAGTTGGAACTACCGAAGATATGGCACAAATGGCTGGTTTCTTATTGAGCGATAAAAGCAGTTGGATATCGGGACAAATCTTCCATGTTGATGGTGGCATGTCTACATTGTTAGTAAATGCCTAAATCTACTTCATGAACATATTCTGGTTTCGACGTGATTTGCGATTAGAGGATAATGTGGGTTTGTTTCATGCCTTGCAAAGTGGTGAATCGGTATTGCCTATTTTTATTTTTGATGAAGACATACTTGCCCAATTGCCAAAAGACGATGCACGCGTCACTTTTATTCACCAGCAATTAGAAAAAATTCAAAAGCAACTTCTAGAAATTGGAAAATCATTAGCTGTCTTTCATGGAAAACCTATGGCAATTTTTCAGCAACTGATAGCTGAAAATAAGATTACTACAGTTTACACCAATCATGATTACGAACCTTATGCTCGCAAAAGAGATTTGGATTTGTATCATTTATTTAAAGAAAATAACATTGCATTCAAAACCAGTAAAGACCAAGTCATCTTTGAAAAAAGCGAAGTTGTTAAAGATGATAGCACACCTTATGTGGTCTATACTCCTTACGCTAATAAGTGGAAAGAAAACTTTAAGAAGACACATTTAATTAATTATAAATCAGAGGACTTACTAAATGAAATAACACTTCACTCCTATCCTTTTTTAAGTTTGAATGATATAGGTTTTGAAACTTCTACAATAAAAATAACACCTTTCGATATTTCCAATTCTTTACTTGATAATTACGAAGCTACACGTAATTTTCCGGCACTGAATAAAACTTCCTATCTTGGCATTTACCTACGTTTTGGAGCAGTTTCTATTCGGAAAATGATAGCCAAAGCTATTGAAAGTAAAAACGAGACCTTTTTTAAAGAATTGATTTGGAGAGAATTTTTTATGCAAATCCTTTGGCATTTTCCACATACAAATAAATCGAGCTTCCGTCCAAAATATGATGGAATACAATGGGATAATAACGAAGTTTTATTTCAAAAATGGTGTGACGGAAAAACAGGATACCCTTTTGTAGATGCTGGAATGCGAGAACTAAACGCCACCGGACACATGCACAACCGTGTACGAATGATTACGGCTAGTTTTTTGTGCAAACACTTGCTTATTGACTGGCGTTGGGGCGAGACCTATTTTGCTACTAAACTACTAGACTACGAACAATCCAGCAATGTAGGCAACTGGCAATGGGCTGCAGGCAGTGGTGTTGATGCGGCTCCTTACTTTAGAATTTTCAATCCAACGGAACAAATCAAGAAATTTGATAAAGATTTAATTTACATCAAAAAATGGATACCCGAGTTGGAAACTAATAACTATCCTCAACCCATTGTGGATCATAAAGAAGCTAGAGAACGTTGTTTACTAGTCTATAAAAAAGCTGTGGGATAAATTATTGATTTTTATAAAATTAGTTGCTTAATTATAAAGTGGTGTTTTTTATTCAACGTATAAAGTAAAATTAAATTCTAAAAAAAGAGGGGTGAATTTCCTCTCACTTGGAGGGGTGTCTATGGGCGGGGTGGTTTTTAACAGTAGTGCTCAATAATAAAAATCTCCAACGCCTTCATCACATTCTCTAAATCATGCAATACATTAAAATCATTTGTTCTAAAAACCGTTAATCCTAAAGACAATAAATAAGCTTCACGCTTTTCATCATATTTTTCTTTATCATTATGGCTTTCGCCGTCTATTTCAATCACCAATCCTAAAGTCTTAACATAAAAATCTACAATATAATTGCCAATTATTCGTTGCCTATCAAAATCAATAGTGTGAAACTTGCCTTTATGCACTTGTTGCCAAAATACAACTTCTGAGTAATTACCAGCTTTTCTTAATGCTCTTGCACGAGATTTTAATTTGATGTTAAAAGGTAAATTTTCAACAAAATTTCGTTTAATTGGAATTTCGTTTATATGTGTTAGAATAGGTGTCATGATTATGATATTTTCCACCCCGCCCTTCGGGCACCCCTCCGAGGGAGGGGAATAGTATACGGGTGTTTTACTAATGATTTAATAAACTCAAAGATATTAAAAATAAAAAGTATCTATAATTGCCACCCCGCCCTTCGGGCACCCCTCCATAGGAGGGGAAT
>NZ_JBMOGV010000030.1:0-22146 GCF_049318185.1 Flavobacterium sp.
ACTGCTTCTCGAAGTCTTGGGTTGTCTTTGTGGATAATGTAGTTTTTTAGTAACACTTTTATAACTAAATAGGTTGGTTTGTTTGGGTTTTCTAATGGTATAAAGTACATTTCGCTTATTCGTAAAGTTATGCCGTAATATTCTAGTGGTTTGTCTGTGCCGTTTTCGTATTTAGTTAAGTTGGTTTCGGGTTGGATGAATGAGGTTATTTTCCAACGTTCTATAACTGGTGCATGATGGACTAGTAATTCTACTTCTTTGAAAAGGTAGGGATTACCGTTTGCGGTGATGATTAATTCTGCATCAATCTTTTTGTTTTTGATGATGAGGTCTAGGTCTTTGTTGTATTGATGTAGTATCTCGATTAGTTTATCGAAATGAATTTTTAGTTCGTCTTTTGAGATTTCGTTTAGCAGTAAGAAAACGAAGTTGTTCTGTTGGAAGTAGTTCCAGAAGTTGGTTATTGTTTTCATTTGTTTCAAGTTTCAGGTTGTTGGAACGCGGATGAAACGGATGCTTCGCATCGCGGATTTATACGGATTTTATCTTTTATCTTGCGCTGTTATTTCAAATGCAATTAGGTTTACCATTTCCCTTAATCGTGAGCGAACTCGATTGCCGTAATTCTTTTCTATTTCTGTGGCTGATAGGTTTGTGGTTATGTGGGTTTGGAGTTTTTTTGAAATGAATAGATCGTATCGGCTTAATAGAATTTCTGCCATTACATTGCATTCGTTACCAAAATATTTTAGGTTGTTTTCTGTTCCTAAATCGTCAAAGCAATAGGTTCTTGGTTCTGATTGGTAGAGTTTACCAATGCTGTATTTGTGAATTATTTGGTAGCCGTCCTGGATAAATTCAAAGCTTATGTCTCTGCATGGTTTTACGAAAAACTTATGTTCTGTTGCTGTTAGGTATTTCATTAAATTCATCAATGATGTTTTTCCGCAGCCGATTGGTCCGGTTAAAAGAATTCCTTTGTTGAGGTTTATGCCGTATTGAAAACAAGTTGGCTCGTCTTTTAGAAAATAAGCGATTAGTTTATACACAATTGGGTAATCAGTTTCTATTATTTTGAAATGATTGCCGTATAGTTCGATGCCTTTTTGTTCTAGCCAATTGATTACTTCTTGGTAGTTGTAATTGGTTTTTATTTCTGTTTCCATAGTTTAAGATTTAACCGCAAATAGCGCAAAGGTTCAACGCAAGGTTCACAAATATTTTTTTGCCACGGATTAAAGGATTTGCACAGATTTACTCACAATGACAGTTACAAAGGCTCTGAATAGTCTTTGTCGGTTGTTGTGTTGAGTTGTTTTGCTCTGTTGGATTGTTCTGCATTTGAAATGAATTTTGGTGCGTTAATCATCCAATTTTGTGCTGCTGCTTGCCAATCTACCATTGGTGATTTACCTCCGACTAACCAACCGACACTTTTGAAGTAATTGTAGAATTTTTGAGCTTCTTGTTCCGGAAAGCTTTGTTCTTGAAAATATTTCGAAACTTCTTCAAAAGTTGGATTATCAAATTCTTTCTTTTTTTCGCGCAACTTTTTTTCTTTCTCATCTTCGATTTCATTTTTTAAAATTGAATTATTTATTTCTTCAAATTTTTTTGCTTGCTTTTCCAAGTTTGAAACGTTTTTATCGTTTAAAATGTTTGTATTGTTTATATAGTTTATAGAAGGTACTAGTGCTTGTTCAGTACCTGTCTCACTACTAGTACAAGACTTATTCAAAGCTTGTTCATTAACTTGTTCAAAAAGAGGTTCATTATTTGGTTTTCTTTCAGATTTTGATAGGGGTTTTAAATCTTCTGAAAAGTTGAATAAAATGACATGACTACCTTTGAATGGGTTGTAGGATGGTTCATAATTGATGTAACCCAAACTATGTAAGTTCTTTAGACATTTATGATATGTTGCTTTGGAACTGATTTTGCTTATTCGCATTACCTCATCGCGGTTTATACTGATAGGGTTTTTGAAGCGGTTACAGTTCCAAAATTGGAATAAGGCAATGTATAAGCTTACATGTGTTGGATTTAATGTTTTGTCTATGGCTACTTTTTCGAAGAAACCAGTTAAGTGTTTGATGTAGTTCATTTACTAGTGATTAGTGAATAGTGATTAGTAGAGCTTGAACTATGTTCAAGGATTGACCTGCTTTGCAGGAGATACTTCACAAGCTCAGTATGACAATATTGTTAGTATCTTACTTACTCAGAGTAGGCAAGGCATTCACTTTATTTCCATTTAATAACTTTTCAATGTCTGTATTATCATAATACATGATGCCACCGACTTTGGTATAGGTCAGTGTTCCGTTGATGCGGAGATTTTGCAAAGTTCCTGGAGAAATGTTTAACAGTTTGCGGACTTCATTGGATTTGAGCCACTGTTTTGTTTGTTGAGGTTTGGACTGAATGATTTCATTTAAATCGTTCAAAAGAAGACTTCTGAATTCGTTTAAGTCTTCGCGTGTGATTACTTCTATAGCCATAACGTATGTTTTAGATTGTTATGGTACAAAATTGAAGTGTTTGAAAGTTTTTTTTTCACAACGGAGGTCGCGTTGTGAACGATTTTTATTTAAATTACCTCATCTGAGTCTTCCATTCGTTTCAAAAGTTGGTCATTTAAGGTGGTAACAAATTTTGTTTTATCACTCTTTCTTGCCCTGATTTCAAGGAATACACGGCGGTATTGTCCTAAATCTATATCAAAAATGTGTTCGAAATATTCTGCTATTTCTTTTAAGTCTGCTGCACCATTATTGAATACACCTTCTGTGTGAAGTGCGTACATTAGTTCTACTAAGGCTACTTTAGAGCCTGTCCATGTCATTTTCACGTTCGGTTTGCGTTGTGATTTTTCTGTATTTTCTTTATTTTCCAACATAATCAATTGGTTTTCAATATATAATTCGATCAGGTCATTTGCTAAGATTGTTGCTACTTTAAAATCATGCGATGTAGCAAAAGTTGTATCGGTTTCAAAATAGTAAGGATCTAATGCTAATTTGATGTCAAATTTGCCCCTAAGGAAGTATTTATAATCTAAATAAATATTACCTGAACGGTAATACTGGTAGAATTCTAATTCGCTATCGAAAAAGTTTTTTAAGATTTGTAATTCGTTGTTGTAGTACTTTTTTAATATTTTGTTACCACCGTTGGGTTTCTTCATTTCAATTTTATAGACTCTGTTGTAAAAAACGAGTTTTGAAGTGAATTGTGGTTTGATTTCTTTGAAAAATTGAATTTCTTCAGTTTCGGTTTTAAAGTTGGATTTAGTAGTGGCTTTTTTAAGTTCGTTAATAGATTTTAAAATTATAGTAATAGCCTGCTCGCACTTCTTGATTTGATCATCTATTTCTAAATCAATGAAGTTGAGTTGCTCGTTGAGTTTGTTTAATAGTATGTTGTATTTTGGGTTCAAAGAATTGAGAATTACGAATTGAGAATTACGAATTGGGAATTAGGTTTTAACGATATAATTGAGTTATGGATTAATTCTCTGAAGTCTCTTGACTTCGTAGAGCTTGGTTTTATTGTATAAAAACTCTTCCTCCATTTGTTATGTTCAAACGATTCAAATTATTACCAATATTTGTTATTGTTATAAAACCTAATCTTTCCAAGTTTCTAGCTAAATGTAAATTTTCGTCATCCAACTGAATTTCTTCATTATTGTTCAATTCAACCAAAAATCGAAATTCATGAATCGCTAATGTTATATTTACTCTATTTAATCTATGCTTGTAGTTAAGTATTGATAGTCTTGAGATTATGCCTTGATGATAAAGTCCATGATGATTGCTACATAAACAAATGAGATTATCATCTGTATCTGTACCATTTTGAGCTCGATCAACAATGTGATGAATTTGTAAAGGAGAAGTGACAGTACACACAGGAACAGCACATTGAAATCCTGCTTCTTCTTTAATTCTTCTTTTTTGTGCCGCAGTAACTGCCATAACTACCTTTTTTTATTTATAGTTAGCCACTCACTTTCTAATTGAGGAAGGAATTTTAAAAAATTTCCATCGACATAGCTAGCCTCTCTTAACACTCTGAAATCATTAATTATATAATCAAAAGTTATTATACCAATGCCTAGTTTTTGGATTTGCTCAAGCCCAACTTCATTTATAATTTTAGCATTTTCAATAGGAATTACTAACCACCTATAATTTGTATAATAACTATAAGTTTGCCATATGGATGGAATTAAGTTTTGTTTGTCAATGAGTGATTTAATTTCAAAGCCATGTATAACATTGCTTTTTGATTGTATGGCTATCAAATCTGCACTCATTTTAAAATCATTAACTTTAAACAAAACATTTTCTTCAATTAATAAAACTGTTTTATTTAAGAAATAATTTGATAACCATCTGCTTAATAGTTTCTGAATATGTTTCTCTCTTTGCATAATGTTTGTTTTAAAGTTGCTGCTAACTATTTGATATAATTAATAATATAAAACTTTTAATATTATTCGTACAACTTTTTGGTTAATGTATTCGTTTGTTTTATCATTTACACACTCCGCAACTTCCACCATTTTTAGCACAGTGTTTACAGTACTTACAATTTTTACAAGCTTTACAGTTTTTTGATCCTGTGCATTTTCTACCAGCTGTATAGTAAGTTGTGGTGCCTATTGTTATTAGTATTAGGATTGCTGAGATTAAGATTGGTTTTTTCATAGTTCTTATTTTTTAATTGCATTTGTATGGGTCCGGGTCACCAACTGCTGGTGCTATATTATTATTGTAGCATAGATTTAACCCTGAAGCTGTAATGGTTTGCTTGGTAAGTTTCACAGATAAACCTCTTTTGCTTTCCGGTGCTGATAACGATTTGTTTTGCTTTGGTGGGATATTATTAAATATTAAGTATTCTGTTTTGAAAACCCCATCATTCTTTTTTATGTATGCTATTGCTACTTTGATTTCATCTATAGTGTAGTCTGTATTGTTTGTAACAATAATATCTAGATTGGAAATTCCTCCGAATGCATCGACTGAATATTGGTTTGTAGTGACTTGAACTAGACTTGTTATATTGTTTCTAAGTTGTATATTGATTGAATCATCTTCAGAGGTGAAGTTATCTTGATTAGTATTGTTTTCTGAAATAATATTGCTACCAATGGCTAAAAATGCTATTATACTTATTGCTATGATTAGGTACTTTAAAAAATTACTTTTTTTAGGTTTTTGATATACGCTTTTTTGAATCTTCTTTAAGGGTGGTGGATTATTTGAAAGAATAGACTTTAATTCATCAACTTCACCTGCTTTTTTCCAGTTTTGCATGTCATTTGACCAAACAGGAGTGACTTTAGTGATTTTTTGATCTTTTAATTCTTCTATATTAAAAGGGCCTCTATTGTCTTTACCGTTATGTATGTAATATTCCTTCATTTAAATTGTAAACTATTAATTAAGTTCACAATTTTAGAATATTATTTACTATTTATTTTACGGTGTTTTGAAGTTTATTTTACGGTGTTTTGGAATATGACTTCGAGAACGATAGATTATCTCGTATAAAACCATTTTCATTTAGAGAGTATTATAAAACAAGTAAAGTCAAGACGATTGCTTCATCTGTTAACTTCGCTTGTGTGCAGAGTTTTTCATTGAGGGCGACATGCTTCTTCTCTAATTACATTGATAGTCTAAATTGTTCTATTTTTTGACGAATAATTTCTTCTGGATTATTTGTTGATGCTTTTGCTATTATCATCTTTTTTATATCGTTGTCATCAAGAACTATTACAAGTTTTTTATCCATTGCCCATATCTCTCTGCAAGTGTAATAACTACCATTGTCACTGCCGTTTCTTGTAACAATAATTCCAAAAAGTCCTGCTCCGTGTACTTTGAGATAGTTTGATATCTGGAGTATCTCTTTTTTTGTCACTTTTTTTGTGTAGTTTTTTGCATCTAAAACTATATAATCAGCTAAATACCGAGTTCTTATATGAGCCCAAAATCCAGTTTCTGCATAGTTTCTTAAAATAAAATCACGCCTATTTATCTTGAAATGATCAGAAAGTTCCGTAATAGGAGAAGAAAGAACTGAACCGAAAAGATAGTCTAAAATCTTTTCTATATGTTTTTGATATTTTGACCAATCCTTGTCTTTTCTTCCAGGATTTATTGATTTTAAATCCATTATGAGCTTGTTGTGCTCTGCAACATTTTTTTTTGATGTAAAAAGTGCTTGAAATAATGGGTGTGGTGTCGAAGCAATTTCTTTAAAAAATTTTGTTGAAATATAATTTATATCCCAAACTTCAATCCCATCTTTTTGTAATAATTCATTATCCTTATTAGTTAAAATACCTGGAAAAGCTAATGCTATTTTATGATCTTTTGAATACTTTTTAAATATCTTTAATTGTTCAATAATTTCTCTTAATCTTAACTCTGTGAATGTTGGTATGACTTTAACTTCAATAAGTACTTTTTCCCATTTATTACCCGCTTTTCTTTGTGTAATTAAGTCAGCTCTATATTTTGTTTCATTTAAAGCAACTTCTATTTCTGTATTTCTAAAGTTATTGTTTTTAAGAATTATATCATTCAAATATTGAACATACTCAACTTCTCTAAAAATTTTGTTCGATTTCCTTACTTTATCCTCTCCGCATATTAATCTAAAATTTGAAAGTTGAGAAGTTTTACTAGCACTTTGAGGTATTAAATCCTCAATTTCTAAAAGAACATCACTACGTCCACATATATAGCATTTTTCTCCATATAAATCAACAAGTTGTTTATATAATTCTTGTCTATTCTGTTTCATTTTTGAATGTTTTAATAACGTTGTTGTTTAGTCAATCTGGATGGTTTCAATTTTCTAGAGCAATTTTACGGTTTATAAATTCATTGATTTATTTTCCAAATTTTACGCCAAATTCTGATAGATTTTCAATACCAGATAATAAAATCCTACAATTTTTGAATCTAATGCTACAAAGTATTATTCTTTCAAAAGTCCATTGTCTTCTAATTCTTTGTATGTGCTTTTAAGTTCAGCGTTCAGTTGAGCTATGTATTCTTTACAAATGTGAAAATATAAATCTTCTTTTTCATCAGTTAAAACAAAGTCAAACTCTCCATTTTTTAGTTGCTCTAACAATTTGTTAAAGACATTTTTTACATCGTTAGGTTTGTCTTCTGTTAGAATAACTTCTAATACAGTTTCATTTATTGTAAGCTTTAAAGTCGCATTCGCGTCTTTCCTTTCTATTGTTGCGCTATGAGTTTCCATATATTTTTCCTCTTTCTCCGAAAGCAGATTTACCACCTTCTAGTGTTTTCATACTAATTAATTTCCAGTCTAAATTATCTTTTGTATTTCTATTACAAACCAAGCTATTTGAAAATGGATTCCCTGAATATGTATAATATCCATTAATGTCGTGTTCTCTATAAATTGAATTGTAAGGTAATGTTCTAACTGCAATATTTGCATCGTGTGTTGCTATAATAACTTTTTTACCGCTTCTTGCTCTCTCTTTAATTAGTGGTACAATTACTTCGCTAATGTAATCGTTTCCTAAACTTTTTTCAGGTTCATCAATTAAATAAATTTCCTTGTCTTTCATAAGCTCATTATGCAATAACACCATTGACGATTCTCCATTTGATGGTGTGTAAGGTTCTCCATTTAAAATAAAATGTCTATGAAAGAGATATAAATCATTTATTGAAGTTACTAATTCTGAACTTTCAATATCTTTTAGTTCTGAAATTTTTTCAAACAAAGAATTAGAGTAAATGTGTTTTGAAATTGTTTCTATTTGTGATGCAACATATTTTTGAGGATTTTTGGTTGTACTTTTAATATGCTTATATTTAGTATCAGCAATTTTTCCGTTTTGAATTAATAAATTTGTTTTGCAAAATAATTTTCCTTTTTCGCCTAAATCTCCAACTTCCTCTATTTTAGCTTCAATTGGTTTCGAAATATTTTCAATAATTTTTTTCACGTCTCTTTCAATGGAAATTCTATTACTTGCATACTCATAAAACCCAGTTTTTGTTGGTTTTTCAGGTTGCCCTGTTTTTTTTGAAATTTCAGAAACGAATAATTTTATTAAGTTGTTAAAAAAACTGATGCTTTTATAGTCAACAAATCTTTTTCTAGATTCAGAATTTATCTTTTCTATAATTTTTTGAACAATATTTTCTAATTGATTTATAAGTTCTTCTCCTACTATTTCTTTTAGTTTAGCATCTGTACTGAAATAGTCTTTGAATTCAATGAATTTTTTCAAATTACTTTTTACTTCATCAAAACTTCTTTTAGATGAGTTTTCATCAAGAGGTGTAAATTTATCAACTTTTATATTTTTGGATATTTTGTTTGTCGCTTCATTTGAGTAATAATCTACATATTTCGATAAACTCGTAACTTCTTTTTCTGTTGCGTTTTTTATCGAAGTAAATTCATTGGAACAGTTGTCAATTCCCAAATTATCATAATCTAGATTGAATTGATTTCCTTTTAGGTCAAATACTTCGTCTAGTCTTTTAGAATTGGACTCGTAAACTTCTGTTTTGAAACCTATTCCATTATAATAGTTTGATAATGCTTTTAAAATGTCAGTTTTACCAGTTCCTTTTGAGCCAAATAAAATATTGATGTCGTTATAAATGTCTATATCAATTATTTCTGCTGCACTATTAAAAGGATTTAGTTGAATAGTTTCTTTCTTTTTATTGTTCAGTATTGTATTAATTGTTGCGTCGTCTTTATCGAGTAACAAACAAAATTGCTCATAACTCTCAACTGGTAATCTCAATTCAGGTAAATCTTTTGAATTAACAGCATATTCGCTCCAATTCTGAACATCAGAACCGTGTATTGAATTATGCCCGTGGTTTATATAAATTCCTGCAGAAATTGAATTTGAAGCTTCTTTCAAAACCCTTTTAGGATTTCTTACTAATTCCAAAAGTCTATCAAGATCTTTATCTTGTATACTTGGTTTTTTTGAATGATAATGAGCAATAAAAATAGAATCAAAGTCATCAAACTTTTCTACTACATCATTTATACTAATTGTAAAATTATCAGCAGTCGTGGCACCTATTAATTCTTTAACTTTTTGACCAAAAACGTCTGAATTTTTTGGATTTACAATTACAATAAGATGAGCTCTTCGATCTTCTTCTTGGATATCAAATTCAACACCAGGCCAAATTTGGCAAATTCCATCTAAGTTTGCTTTAAATTGAATATATTGTTCGAAATCAAAATGATTATGATTTGTAATAGCTAATATTTTAACATCCGTTTCTTTTATTATTTCCGTAAACGTATTTACATCAACATTCCGATTTTCAGAATCTCCCTGCTTTATTTTTTTTGTATGTGTATGGATGTCAATTTTCATTTTTTTCTTTATTTATATGATCTCTCTTAAATAAACTTAAAGTGAGTTTTCTTTTGTTTCTTTTACCAGTTTCTTTTCCAGAACATTATAATAAAAAAGTTAATTACTAAAACAACTTTCCATAATTCCATCTCTATCATGAGTATTGATTTAAGCCAGTTAAAATTATAAAAGTTCTGTTTGCTTCTGGAAGATAAGTCGTCGAAGTAATAAAACCTGCAAGCCATTTATCTATAAGTCAATAAATATTTTTTTGAGCATTTGCTATTTCTTAGGTTTCATTAAAACACTCTTTTGAATGTATATTAGGACATTAATTTTTTGATTTAACTCTTGTAAAATGCCAACAGAGTCGTCAAGTTCAGGATAAACTTCTTTTGACCAAATTGGCTGAGAAACTAAATTGTCAAGTTTATTTTTTGCCGCATTTAGTTCTTGTTGAACTTCATTTAATCCCTTTAGAATTTGTCCTTTGTCCATCTTGATTGTTTTTATATTGTCGTCTTTTATAATTAATACTATCTAGATATTCATATAACTTATAACATATCCTTATTACTTTATACACTATAAGGTCTTTTATAATGAAAAATTATTGTACAATGATATTACGTTTATAGTATTGTGTATTACGGTGTTTTGGTTTTTTTAAGGTTTTTTTCACTAAATTAGAATAATGAATAATTCATTTGAATTAGTTTTCTAACTCTAATTGATTTTTAACTAAATTGTAATATTCATTTTTGTTTTTTAATAGTTCATTATGTTTTCCTTGTTCTACAATTTGACCATTTTTTAATACGATAATATTATCAGCATTTTTAACAGTACTTAATCTATGTGCGATAATTATAGCCGTTTTACTTTTTAAATACTCATTTAAGTTAGCCATTATTTTATTTTCATAAATAGTATCTAAATTAGACGTTGCCTCATCAAAAAAAATAAAATCAGGATTTTTATAAATGGCTCTTGCAATAAAAAGACGTTGTTTTTCACCTCCACTCAATGCTACACCAGATTCACCAATTTGTGTATTGTATTGCATAGGTAATTTTTTAACTGTTTCTTCAAGTTCTGCAATTTTTATTGAATGGAGTAGTTTTTCAATATTTGTATCATCTTCAGAAAGACAAATGTTTTCAGCAACTGTTCCACTAAAAATAAAACCATCTTGCATAATAACACCACAATTGTTTCTCCATTCTTTAAGATTGATTTCAGCAACACTATTAGTATCAATTAAAATTTGACCTTCCGATGGGAAATAGAAACCAAGTAAAAGTTTCATTAACGTTGATTTACCACTACCACTTGCCCCAACAATTGCGGTAATTGAATTTTTAGAAATTGTAATATTTATGTTTTCTAAAACATTGTTTTCATCGTTTGAATTATATTTAAAAGTGACGTTTTTTACATCAATATTTGTTTGATTTGAAAACTCTGTAATGTAAGTTTGGTTGGTTTTAATTTCTTCATCTTTTTCATAGACATCAGACAATCTGTCGAAGGCTAAATTTAATCGTTGAAAAGTTTGAGAAAAATTAATAATATCATTTATTGGGGCTGATAGTTGACCTAAAACATAGCTAATCATCATCATAGTACCTAAAGTCATTTCATCTTTTATTACAAAATAGGAACAAATACCCATTAAAAAAATATCTCTAAATTTTGAAATAAAATTATTACTATTAAACATATAAAAGCTTATATATGAATCTTTTATTTTAAATTTATTTAATTTTATTTCTGACTGTTTCCATTTATTTATTTTAAATTTTTCGGCACTATTTACTTTAATTTCAGTAATACCCATTACTAATTCGTATATGAGATTTCTATTTTCAGATTCAGATTTAAAAAGAGAATAGTCAATAAACTTTTTCTTTTTTAAAAATAATAATGTTATTAAAATAGTTAGGATACTAAAAAAGGAAAAAATAAAAAATACTTGAATATTATATGAAATTAATATAATTGAGAACACTAATAAATTTAAAAATGTTATGATAAGTTCAATTAAATTTTGCGATATGAATGCGTTAATCCTATTGTGGTCATTTAAACCTTCAATTAAATCAGACTTAAATTTTTTTTCAAAAAAACCTATTGGTAAATTGAAAATTTTATTGAAATAGATGTTTTTTAAATCAATATTAATATCAAGACTTATTTTAGTTGAAAGTATTTCTGATATACTGTTAGTTATTATATTACCAATAACAAAAAGAAATTGTGAAGCTAGTATTATCCATACTAAATCTATATTTTTATTTAGTATTCCTTTGTCAATGTTATCTTTTAATAATAAAGGCATTCCCCAATTTGTAGCTAGTGCTATTAAAGTTAAAGTAAATATTAGAAATAATTTTGATTTCTTTTTAGATAAAATTGAGCGTATTTTTTGTGCAACAAAAGTATTCTTATTTGCTTCGCTTTTATCTATTGTGGTAGTAAAGAATTTTTCATTTGGATTTGAAATAATTGCAATACCTGTTTCACCACTACACCATTTTTCAATTAATGAATCTTGGTTGATTGTTATTCTACCAAAACTAGGATCTATTATTTGAAAGAAAGTGTCATTTTTTTTTTTAATTATTCCTTCTAAAACGACAAAATGACCGGGTTTAAAAAATAAAATTGCAGGTAAAGGCATTTCCAATATTTCATCTACTGGAATATTTATAGAATGTGAATCAATTCCTATTGTATCAAAAAAGTGTCTAATATCTTTTATTGAAATACCTAACTTAGATACTTCGCAATTTTTTTTTATTGTGTTAATGTTATATTCCTTTCCATAATATTGGGTAATCATTTGGATACATGCAATTCCACAATCATTTGCACTTAATTGATACTTGAAATTTATTTTTTTATTCATGAAAAAATAAATTTTCTAATCTAGTTAATATTATTTCATCTTTTTTTTCTTCACTATAACCCATTTGGCAAGAATCAGTCCCTAATAGCTCAAGGTTTATTTGATGGCATCCACCACCACAAAGTGGTAAAATTCTACAACTTTGACATGCTTTTGATTGAATTTTTAGTTTCTTCCATGTTTCTATTTTATCATTCCAATTTAACTTTCCATTATCATCAATAAACCCATAACTATTTTCTTTACTAAAATCTCTAGCAGTACATTTATAAATATCACCATTAAAATTAATAACCACTTCATTTTCTCTATCTGCATAACAAGGTTTTTTAAAGTTCTCTACAATATCATTTCTAACTACTCTAAAATTTGAATTTTCAAATGACTCTTTTATACTATTTATAAATTCATCAATATCTGCTACTTCTTCTTTATCTTGCCAAACTCTATGAAAATCTATGCTTAAATTTCTTTTGTTAGCATCTGTAAAATGAGAAATGTCGTTTAGAATATCACCTACGGAGTAAGCAGTCAAAGCTGTATAATTTACTCTTAATACTACTTCTACTCCGTTTTCTAATAATCGTCTTATTGATTCAATTATTACGTCATAAGAACCCTCTTCTTTTTGTGCTACTCTAACTTGATTATGCTCTTCTCTGTTTCCATCAAGTGTAATTTGAAAATGCTTGTAATCATTTTTTTCAATCAAATGGTTAAGAATTATATCACTTAATAAATATCCATTTGAGGTAAAGGAAATTTCAAAATTTATATTCTTATGGATTTCATACTTTGTTCTGTAATAATCTATAATTGGTCGTGTTACTTTTGAATAATACATAAGAGGTTCTCCTCCAAAAAACGCTAAATCAAACGTTTTAAGATTTGGTTTTTCCAATAAAATATTGTCAATAAATTTTATAATTTTATCAACATTACTTTTTGACATTTTAGAACCCACAATATGAGACTCATAACAATACCAACAACTAAAATTGCAACCCATAGTGGGATTAATTATTAATTTGTAGTACTCATCATTATTCTCAATTTGTTTTCCTAATTCAATTACTTCTTGTAATTCATTTTTGTCATCAGCAACGATTGCATTTATTTGAATTAAATTATTATAAATTTCAGAATCTTGATTGGCTAGATATTCAGGAGAAAATTTTAACAAATCGGTTTTAGAATTTGAAATAATAATGGATTTATCTTCTTTCGAGTTATATAATACACTAAGCAAATCACTAAGTTGTAGTATAGAGTTATATTTACTGTATTTCATATTTTTTTTTGGATTTAGTTAATGACTTAATTATTTTTAATAAAATAGACTGTTATAAGCTAATTGTATGAACTATTTAATTAAAAAGCGGTACATCTACGATCGTTAATCGTATTGTCGCATTGGTTATTTGAACATTTACTACCATTAATAGAACCATCACATTGATTATTACCATTAACGCATCTACCATCGTTAATACTGTTTGCAAGTTCTAAGCCACCTATTTCATTACCAGTAATGTTGAATAAGAGCATAGACTCTTGGTTGCCATTTAGCATTTTTTGCTCAAGTTTGGCAACGAATTTCGAAAATTTATTTGTTGTATCCATATCATTAAATTTATAATGGATTATATCCTACTCTGTTAAGGCTTTTCGGATTCCGCCTTGCTTATAACAATCTATAATCGTTTATTTATTTCAGAATTTATATCTTCAATTTTTTTAACTTTTTTGTTCCCAAAATTGTATCGAATTGTAAATGAAAATGTTTTAAAATAATCTATGTTTTTTTGGAAACTATAATTATCTTTTATCTCTTCAATTTTTAGTTTTGAAAAGGTTAAGTTTGATGCACCAAAAATGAAATTAAAAGACTTGTAGGATTTAGTCATATCAATATCAAGAGATTGGAAGTTTTGTAAATTACCCAGAACAGATTTATTAGCGCTTCTGATTCCAAAAACTACACCGATATTGAAATCTTTTTTCTTTGAAAGATTAATTTGATTTTTAAGTTTTAATGAATAAAAATTGTTTGAAAAAGACATATTATAATCATTATAAAAACCTTTTGAATTACGATAGATGTAGTTAAAAGAAGCAGAGAAATTCAAATTTTTATTAAAAAAGGTATTTATATAAATTAAATTCATGTTTACCTCATTACCATTACCGTAATTAGCCGTTGTTTTTTGAATTAAATTTGAAGGTAAAACGATATCAAATTCGTTAAATAAATTTTTGTCGTAAATATAAGTTAGGTTAAAAAAATATTTATTTTGATAAGAGTAATCTAAATTTAATTCATAACTCAATGTTGGTAATAAGTTAGGGTTACTTATTGTGTAAGAATTTGATGAGTTATATCTTATGAATGGATTTAATTGAGAATAGTAAGGTCTTAGAATATAAATGCTAGCATCTATAGAAATTTCATTAACATCGTTTGGAATGAATAAAACTGAAAAAGACGGGAATAAGTAAGTGTTATTTATATTAGTTTCATTACTGTTTGTCTTTGTACTCCCATTACCTAAAAAATTTTCTAATCTTAAACCAATTTTTCCTTCCCATTTTTCATTAAATATTTTTTCATAATTTATGTATCCTGCAATTGTTTTGTCTGTGTAAGAAAAACTATTAGTTTGTAATGGATCCGAAATATAATTTATCCCATCAAAATTGCCTTGAAAAAAAATATTTTTTATATCACTGTAAATAAAATTTCCACCATAGTATAATTTATTATCGTCATCAATAATTTTGTTTACATCTATTTTTGAAGCGTTGATATTAAATTTCTCATCTTGATTTTGAACAAAATTTTCATTCGAACTGTCTGAGTTTAGAAATTCATAATTATTTTTATAGTTGTTTTCTCTTATGATTTGAGTATTATCGATATAAATATGAGAACCCAAACTATCTAATTGATGTGTAAAATTAATGTTTGCTCTAAATGAATTGTTATTTGGTTTTAGATTAGATATATTATTGAGTGAGGTAGAATTAACTACATCTGAATCAATGTTTTTAAAAATATTATAAGTTTCCGAGTTAGATTTTTTATCGTTTAATCTATAATTTAATTGAAGACCAATAGTGTTTTTATTGTTTAATTTATAGTCGGAGTTTATATAAAAGGAATAATTTTTAGTTCTATCAATTGCATTTAATTGTAATTGAGTTTCCTGATTTGTCATGAGATTATCATAAGTGTAATTGTAACGGCTAAAGTATTTGGCATTATCAATATTAGCACCTGAGGTAATATTAATTTTTTTCTTAGAGTATGATAAAAAACCGCTAACATATTGCGAGTTAAAATAAGACTGATTAGTAGTTGCACTTACGGAACCTTTTAAACCTTCATTATTGTTGGTTTTTAAAATAATATTAATGATTCCGTTTTTATTATTTGCTTCATATTTACTATCTGGATTGGCAATTATTTCTAATTTGTCAATATTGGTAGCAGGAATTGATTTAATCATGTTTAAAGCAGTTTCATTTTCTCCAACAGGTTTTCCATTAATAAAAATTGTGGCTTCTCCTTTGTTGAATATGCTAATTCCTTTTTCTGAAGAATTAAGTATTGGAACATAATTTAAAATTTCATAAGAACTTTTACCTTTTGAAAATTGAGATGTTGAAATATTATCAACAATAAATTTTCCTAGTTCTTTTTTAAGTTTTGTTTTTTTTGAAGTGACTACAATTTCTTGTAATTTATTAGAGTTATCAATCATGATATTTCCAAAATTGATATCTTCATTAATCTCTATTTCTTTTTGAAAATAAATTACATTAAACTGAACAACTTGTAATATAACTTTTTTAACATTGCTGGTCAAACTAAAAAAGCCTATAGAATCTGTTAAATCTCCATTGATAGTAATATTTTCAGAATTTTTGATTATAACATTTATATTATCAATGGGTATATTGTTTGTATCAATTATATTTCCTGAAATTTTAACTTGACTAAAACAGATATTTAGGGATAATAACCAAAACAATGATGTTAATTTGCAATACATATTTAGATCTATTAATAATTATTTGTAATATTAATTAGTTAGAATAATATATAATTACGGTGTTTTGAAGTTTTTTTTACGGTGTTTTTGATGCAATAAATTTGAATAACATATTGATTTACATTTATTTAATCATAAAATATGGGATTTATTGTAATAAAAAAAAGCCTCTATAAGAAGATATAGAGGCGTTCCTTTTTAATATTAAACTTTGTTAGATAAAGCCTAATTTCTTAGCGCTATCAACTAATTCTTTATCTGTAGCATCTTCAAGAACCAATTGTTTTTTAATATTAGATTTTCTTTTTTCAATTGCACTTAATGATAAAGGGATGAATTTTGGTAGGTTAATTGTCTTAATTCCATCAGCAATTAATTTAAGTATTTTGCTGTCATAATTGTCCCAATTAATATTTTTTTGAATCAATATCTTTTGTGCTAAAACAATCGATTGACTCAAATATATTTCATTCTCTTCAATACTTTTAAATATTTCGGGAAAGCATTTATAATTAATGTCACTTTTTGCAATAAAACCTTCTGGATTTAATTCTTTAATTATTTGATTTACCCACAAAGGTTCTTTGTGCATAGAAATAATAATGATTTTACACTTTGGAAATTTTTGTCTTACATAAACTGCGACATCACTACCAGAAAATAGTTTTTTTTCTTCATAAGCTGGAAGGCTTATATCAATAAGTGCAAAATCTATTTTTTTTTCATTTAAATAATTATTATTTACTGTATTGAATGCTTGTTCACAATCAAATGCGAATAAATAATTTGCCTTTTCATAAATTTTTATTTTTTTTAAGAGTGCATGATAACTGTCCACGTTAATTGGATGATCATCTACAATCAGAAAGGAATTTTGAGATTTATTTAATGTATACATAGGGCTAATTATAATATCAAACTGTACCAAAACTAATCAAAAAATATTAATAAATTACGGTTTTACCGTAAAATCAACTTTTTCAATCCCTATAAATTGCAAAAAAAAATGCAGTTTTCTTATATTTTAATTGATCAATCTGAGCATACAAATGCTATTTTGGAGTATATCAAAGAATTTGATGAATTTTTATGTGTTTCTGTTTGCACTTCAAGAAATGAGGCTGTCAATAAAATCTTGGAACTAAAACCCAATTTAGTTTTCCTGTCACTTAGTACTACTACAAATGAATTGGATTCTATTTCATTTTCTATAATGAGTGAACTGCATGAATTTTTAGATGAGCTACCTTCATTCATTATTCTGAACCCAACTAAAGAAGCTGCTTTTGAATCTTATCAGAGAGGTGCTTCGGGATATTTATTGAATCCAATTGATTCTAACGAATTAAGGAAATGTTTATTGCGCTATCAAAAAACTCATAAAGCACTATTTAAAGATACTATTTCAATAAAATCTAATGGTGATTATAATTTTATAAAATCTTCTGATATTATTTATCTTAAAGCTGATAGTAATACGACTGATTTTTATTTAGCATCTGGTAAAGTAATAACAGCATATAAAACTCTTAAATATTTCGAAAAGCTACTACCGTTTTACTTTTTTAGAATTCATCACGGTTATATTATTAATATTCAACATGTAAGCCGAATAAATTTAGGTAAGAATAGTTGCTATTTGCAAAATAATGAAATCGTTCTTCCTTTTTCTAGAACTTATAAATCAAATATTGATACCATCATTCTTAAAATATCTTAACTGAAATCGGTTGAGTTGTTGTTAAAAAACTACCAGTTGCTCTTATTGGTAGCCTAGTTACTAAACAAGCTTAATAAATTGATTTTCAATTGATTAAACTTAATAAATTTGACTATTCCAAAATCGGAATATTAAAGCTTTAATAGGTGTTTTAGTGTAGGGAAAAGACATTAAA
Organism: Flavobacterium sp.; assembly: GCF_049318185.1. Classification (GTDB taxonomy): domain Bacteria; phylum Bacteroidota; class Bacteroidia; order Flavobacteriales; family Flavobacteriaceae; genus Flavobacterium. The sequence goes on from NZ_JBMOGV010000030.1 coordinate 18,268, forward strand.
GCGCTTCTGTGAAGACTTCCCTTCTTTTCAGAAAAATCAAATGAATTGTTGTGTCCAGAAGACATGACATAAGAAACTATTTCTAATTTTTTAAACTGATTTTTTATGAAAACTAATTTTTTATTTAAGCTATTTTTAGTAGCTATTACATGTGTAAGTTTATATTCTTGTACAGCAGATGAAATTGCATCAACACCTGAAACCAAAATTAAAACGAGTAGTAATGCTAGAGAAGGAGAATCCATAATAATAAATCCTCGCTAAGAAAAATGGCCATGAATTTCATGGTCATTTTTTTTTGATTAAATTTGAAAAAAAAACAATTTGAAGAATTTTTATTTTTTATTTTTTATTTCCTTAATTTTTCTACTGTTTTCGTGTCAAAAGGAGAACAATATTAAAATGAATTCTTCATTGTTTCAAACAGGTAGTTACAAAAGAAATGGGACTATTGAAAAAATCAAATTTTTAGACTCATTAGAAAGTATTTCAATTCAAAATAAAAATGATTCTATTTATAGAAAATTTTTGTTTGATTTATCTGATGAATACTATTATAATAATGAAAATGAAAAATCGTATTCAATCTCTCAAAAAGTACTTATTCTTTCAATAATAGCTAAAGATACTTTATCAATGGCAAAAGCCTATTCTTACATTGGAGATTATCATCAGATATCTCATAAAGATAGCGCTTATTACTATTATCAAAAGGCAGAAAAAATCAATAGACTTTTGAATAGAAATTATCAAATTGGAAAAATGCTTTTTAAAAAGGCTTACATCCTTTTTTTAGAAGGTAACTTTATTGAAAGTGAAGCACAAATAGCTAATGCTTTACTTTACTTAAAAAAAGAAAATGATGTAGAAATGTTATTTGCTGGATATTCATTGTTAGGAACCAATTTAGAAAAACTAGAAGAATATAACGAAGCCCTTAAATATCAACTACTAGCAAAAAATATAATTCTTAAACTAAATAATTCAAATTCTAATCTTGAACAAAAATATTTATACAACATACAATCTACAATTAATATTTCTAATATATATGAAAAAACAAGTCAATATGATAAAGTAATTAAAGAACTTGAACTTATTTTGACACCTGATTTAAAAGAAAAATGGCCTCAAGGCTATGTTACGGTATTGGGAAATTTAGGTTATTCAAAAATAAAAAAAGGTATAATTAAGGATACCGATAATTACTTTAATGAAGCTTTAAATTTATCAAAAAAAAATAACTATGAAAACAACAAAGTCTATCAATTAAAAAATTTAGGAGAATATTATGCAATTGCTAAAGACACTACAGCGTCTATTAAATATTTAAATCAATCCCTGCAATTAGCGCAAAAGCTTAAAATGGGTGATGAAATAAAAATGACTTTAGAATTACTTTCACAAGTTGATTATAAAAATGCAACTACATATGATAAAAAATATATTGCTATTAGTGACAGCTTGACAAAAGCCCAAAGAATTAATAGAAATAAGTATGCACGAATAGAATATGAAACATCGGTTATAGAAGATGAAAATAAGTTATTAAGTACTAAGAATACTTATATTTTGATTGGTTCCATTGTTTTGATGCTCATTTTACTTTCTATTATTATTATTAGATATATAAAAAGTCAGAAACGAGAAATTGAATTTAGAAAATCACAACAAAAAGCAGAGGAGGAAATATTCGATTTATTAAAAGAGTACCAACTTAAGCTAAGCATAGCAAAAGAACTTGAACAAAATCGAATTTCTAAAGAATTACATGACAGTGTAATGAATAAACTATATGGTGCCCGTATGCAACTCGGTATTCTTAATGAATATAATGATGAAGAAATTAAGGAAAAGAGGTTAGTTTATGTGGATTTACTTCAAGAAATAGAACAAGAAATTAGAACAATTTCACATGATTTACATACTGAAATTAATGAGACACAGTTTGACTATACTAATTTACTTTCTAATTTAATCCATTTGCAAAATGAAATTGGAACTACGTCTTTTACTCTTCATGTCGCGCCTGAAATTACTTGGGATTCCATTGACAGTTTAATAAAAGTTACTATTTTCAGAATCGTTCAAGAATCATTATTGAATATTTCAAAACATGCTAATGCAAGTACATGTCATGTAAGTATTTTATTGGATGGCGATTTAGTTTTAGAAATTAAAGACGATGGCATTGGGTTTGATTTGAAAGCAACAAAACAAGGGATAGGTTTGCAAAATATCCAAGAAAGGGCTAATACGATTAGCGCTATTTTGGAAATTATTAGTAAACCCAATAAAGGAACTACAATCAGGATGAAAGCAAAAATCGGAAGTTTATAAAACTCCCGATTTTTTTATTGGCGTTTCCTTGAACACAAATTTATCTTTGAGTATTTTCATATCCTCACTTACCTTTCTATCCAAGACCTTAGCATAATGCTGTGTTGTGCGTAGGTTTTTGTGACCTAGCATTTTGCTAACACTTTCTATAGGCACGCCGTTAGTTAGCGTTACTGTTGTGGCAAAGGTGTGTCGGGCTATATGAAAGGTTAGTTCTTTTTCAATTTCACAAACAGCTGCTATTTCTTTTAAATACGCATTCATTTTTTGATTGGATAGGATAGGAAGCAGCTTGTCTTCATTCAAACATTGAGGATGATTTTCGTATTTATCGATTATCATTTGTGTAACAGGAAGAATTGGAATTTTGGATGCACTTTCGGTTTTCTGTCTGTGAGTGAATATCCATTTCTCGCCATCAATTCCGTAGCTTATGTGCGATTTTGTTAAGTTTTTGACATCAATGTAAGCCAAACCAGTAAAGCAGCTGAAAAGGAAGATATCGCGTACTAGCGATAATCTTTCGGTTTTAAAATCTTTATTTATGATGTTTTGAATTTCGCCTTCAGATAAATAAACTCGTTCTACTTCCTTGACTTTGGATTTATAATTGGCAAATGGATTTTTATCTAACCAGTCATTGGCCAAGCAAAGTTTGATTATTTTATTGAAGTTCTTAATGTATTTTACTGCTGTATTATTGGCGCATTTCCTCACTGTTCGCAAGTAGAATTCATAATCGGTAATAAAGGCATGATCTATTTTATCAATATTGATGTCGGTTATATTGTACTTCCAAAATAGAAAGTTTGATGTGTGTTTGAGCGATGTTTCATATCGCTCTAATGTACCAGGTGCATATTCAATACCAAGCAATTCTTTTATTTTGCTGTTATGTTCTTTGAATATTGGGATTAACATTCGTTCTCTTTCTTTTGTTCCAAGTAGTCTATTTTTGAACTCTTCAATATTCAATGTAATATTGTCTTTTAGAAGTTCAAATTGGATTTCGTTTATTTGATTTTTAGTGAAATCAAGTAAGCTGTTTATTGAACGAGCTTCTTCTGAATTTCCTTTCATTCGGCTTAATTCATTCGACCATTTTGTTGGTTCTATGAACTTTTTAGAACTGTATTCGAATCGTTTCCCTTCGACTGTTAATCGTACATAAATAGGAAATAGCCCTTTTGCATTGGCTTTAGTTGATTTTGCATAGAAATGCAAGGTGGTTTTTGCTTTCATTTTGGTAACCTTTAAATTATACATTAATTTAGGATAAGGTTTGCCACAATACAAGATGTTCATTTATTGATTAAGTCGTTGAATAGGTTGCTAGCATAGAGGTTAGCTCCAGAGATTAAACTATTTAATCGATTTTGCGAGACCCAACTATTTGTAATTTTTTAGGGTCTCGATTTTGCACCTTGAATTTTGAAAAAGAATGAATAATTTGATAGGTTGTAAAAAGAAAAAACCCCGAAAATCATAGGATTTCGAGGTTTTTGATAACTTTTGAAAGTTATTTCGCGGAGAAAGAGG
>NZ_JBMOGV010000031.1:0-22030 GCF_049318185.1 Flavobacterium sp.
ACTCCACGAAAAAGCGATATAAATATTACCGATAGAGTATTCCATGATTAATGCCCAACCAATTATCCATGCAAATATCTCACCAAAAGAAACATAGGCGTAGGTATAAGCACTACCCGATACAGGTACTCGTGATGCAAATTCTGCATAACACATGGCCGTAAACCCACAGGCGATAGCACATATGATATAAAGAAAAATTACTCCAGGACCACCAGAAAAACAGGCATTCCCAATAGCACTAAAAGTTCCTCCACCAATAATTGCAGCAATACCAAAGAAAGTTAAATCTTTTACGGTTAATACTTTATTTAAACCAGTATGCTCACCATCGCCACCTTCTTTAATTATAATGGAAGTTGATTTTTTTCTAAAGAGATTGGAAAATGACATAGTAAATTTTTTAATGATGAATAAACAAATATATAAAAGAAAAAATGATATTATATCTTTAGAAATTCAATATAAATTTTAGTAATTTATAAATAGTAATATATAATTAAAAATTATGTTTTAAAAAGTTTAGAATCATTAAATTTGAAAATAAAATTAAAAAAATAAAAATAATAAATCATGGCAAATGAATCATCTCAAGGCAAGTGTCCTTTTAACCACGGAACTTCCATGCAAACAGCAAGCGGAGGGACATCAAATAATGATTGGTGGCCTAATAGATTAAACTTAAATATTTTAAGACAACATTCTAGCTTATCAAATCCATTAGACAAAAATTTTAATTATGCACAAGCTTTTAAAAGTTTAGACTTAGCAGCTGTTAAGAAAGATATTTTTGAATTAATGACTGACTCTCAGGATTGGTGGCCAGCGGATTATGGTCATTATGGACCGTTATTTATTCGTATGGCATGGCATAGTGCTGGAACGTATAGAGTTTCTGATGGGCGTGGGGGTGCAGGGACAGGAAATCAACGTTTTGCACCTATCAATAGTTGGCCTGATAATGGAAATTTAGACAAAGCAAGAATGTTACTTTGGCCGATTAAACAAAAATATGGTAAAAGTCTTTCATGGGCTGATTTGATGATATTAGCAGGAAACTGTGCTTTGGAATCTATGGGTTTCAAGACATTTGGTTTTGCAGGCGGTCGCGAAGACATTTGGGAGCCTGAGCAAGATATTTATTGGGGAAATGAAACAGAATGGTTAGGCGATAAAAGATATTCTGGCGAAAGAGAACTTGAAGATCCTTTAGCAGCTGTTCAAATGGGATTAATTTATGTAAACCCACAAGGGCCAAATGGTGTTCCCGATCCTATTGCTTCAGGAAAAGATATTAGAGAAACATTCGCAAGAATGGCAATGAACGATGAAGAGACAGTGGCTTTAGTAGCTGGTGGTCATACTTTTGGGAAAGCACATGGTGCTGGTGATGCTGAATTAGTAGGAAGAGAACCAGAAGCTGCAAGTATTGAAGAAATGGGAATGGGTTGGAAAAATGCTTTTGGCACTGGTAAAGGTGGCGATACTATAACAAGTGGAATTGAAGGAGCATGGAAACCAAATCCTACTACTTGGGATAATGGATATTTAGAAACATTGTTTAAATATGATTGGAAGTTAACGAAAAGTCCAGCCGGTGCTTTTCAATGGACACCAACAGATGAGTCTGCAGCATCTTTAGTTGTTGATGCTCATAACACAACAAAACATGTTGCACCTATGATGACTACAGCTGATTTAGCTTTAAAAATGGATCCGATTTATGAGCCAATTTCTAGAAGATTTTTAGAAAACTTCTCAGAGTTTGAAGATGCATTTGCAAGAGCATGGTTTAAATTAACCCATAGAGATATGGGACCAAAAACAAGATACATAGGAAGCGAAGTACCTCAAGAAGATTTAATTTGGCAAGATACAGTTCCGGCAGTAAACCATGAGTTAGTTAACGAAAAAGATATTGCTCAACTAAAATCAGATTTATTGGCTGCAGGACTATCAGTTTCTGAATTAGTCTCTACAGCTTGGGCTTCAGCTGCATCATTTAGAGGTTCAGATATGCGTGGTGGGTCAAATGGAGCGCGCATTCGATTAGAACCACAAAAAAACTGGGAAGTAAATAATCCAACACAATTGAATAAAGTATTAGCAACGTTGGAAACTATTCAACAAAACTTTAATGCAAAACAAAGCGGAAACAAAAAAGTTTCTTTGGCTGATGTAATTATTTTAGCAGGATGTGCAGCAGTTGAAAAAGCTTCCAAAGATGGAGGATTTGATACTAAAGTTCCTTTCAAACCAGGACGTACAGATGCTACACAAGCGCAGACAGATGTGGAATCATTCAAAGTACTTGAGCCAAAAGCTGATGGATTTAGAAATTATAAAGCATCATCTTGCTATTCTACAACAGAAGCTTTACTAGTAGATAAAGCACAATTGTTAAATCTAACAGCTCCTGAAATGACTGTTTTAGTAGGAGGATTGAGAGTTTTAAATGCAAATTATAACGGTTCTAAAAACGGAGTTTTCACTTCAAGACCAGGTGTTTTGACTAATGATTTCTTTGTAAGCGTATTGGATTTAGCGACAAAATGGAATGCTATTGACGATAAAGGTGAATTATTTGAAGGTAAAGACAGAAAATCAGGTGCTTTGAAATGGATAGCAACTAGAGCGGATTTAATCTTCGGTTCTCATTCGGAATTAAGAGCAATTGCTGAAGTTTATGCTGAGAGTGATGCAAAAGAAAAATTCGTTCGTGATTTTATAACAGCTTGGAATAAAGTAATGAACTTAGATCGATTTGATTTAGCATAATATTAGATTTTTTTAAAAACACAAAAACGTCCCAAAATTTTGGGACGTTTTTTTATGGAGTAAATAGTGTTTTATAATTATTCCAATAGCGATAAATTAAAAATAGATTGCCAAGAAAAAGCGGTATGGCAATAAATAATTTATCGGGAGACATATAATAATTAATTAATAAAATATTCAATGTGATGGGTAAAATAACTATGTTCGCTAAGGTCACATATTTCCCAGTAACATAGGATAATCCACATAACAACTCAATGATTTTTGCCAATGGTATCAAATAAGTAGAAGCAATTAATCCGGTATTAAAAGCTTTGAAGTTCCCTGTTGCTTCTGTTTCAGGAGCTAATTTTAAAAAGAAACTTATAGAAGCAAACAAGAGCAAAAGCCCAATGGATATTCGAATAAAAATAGTTGCATTTTTCATAATCACAATAATTTAATGGGCTTGTCAATCAAAGTTAAACAAAAAACACCAAAGGTTTTTTACTAATGGTATTTATTTCTGTTTCAATTAATGAGGTATTTAATATTATAAACCTAAAAAAATATTTTTTTATCGTAATTTTGAATGCTAAAAATTATTTTTCGTTGAGAACAATATTGACTAAGAAAATAGATAATCCTGAAATTTTCAAAAACCAACTATCATATTGGGCTCAACAGTTTAGGGAAGTAGTTTTTTTAGATTCCAATGATTATCATCAAAAATATTCTAGTTATGATTGTATCCTTGCTGTAGATGCTTTCACCTCTATAAAAACAGATTATTTCAACGCTTTTGAAGACCTAAAACAGTACCAGCAACAAACTAAAGATTGGTTATTTGGCTATTTGTCTTATGACCTGAAAAATGACATCGAAGATTTATATTCTACTAATTTTGATGGTTTAGATTTCCCAGATTTGTTTTTCTTTCAACCCAAGAAGTTGTTTTTTTTAAAAGGTAACGAACTCGAAATGCATTACTTGTATTTATGCGATGATGAACTTGAAAGCGATTTTTTAGCAATAAATACTAATTATCAATTATCAATTATCAATTATCAATTAGAGATAAAACAACGTATTTCAAAAGAAAGCTATATTAAAAAAGTAAACACAATGTTGGAACACATTCATCGTGGTGATATTTATGAGGCTAACTTTTGTATGGAGTTTTATGCTGAAAACGCTTCAGTTTCTCCAATAGAGGTGTACATGAAATTGAATAAAATTTCAAAACCGCCATTCGCAGCTTTTTTAAAAAATAACGATCATTATTTGCTTTGTGCATCACCCGAACGCTATTTGAGAAAAGAAGGGAATAAAATAATTTCACAACCCATTAAGGGCACTGCCAAGCGTTTTTCAGATACTGTTTTAGACGAAAACTCAAAAAATGAGTTAGAACAAAATCCAAAAGAGCGTTCCGAAAACATTATGATTGTAGATTTAGTGCGTAATGATTTATCGCATAACGCTACCAAAGGTACTGTGGAAGTGGAAGAGTTGTGTAAAATTTATTCCTTTGAGCAAGTCCACCAAATGATTTCGACTGTGGTTTCCAATGTAGAAAGCACAACATCACCCATAGAAATCCTTCAAACTACTTTTCCCATGGGAAGCATGACTGGCGCTCCAAAAATCTCCGCAATGAAAATCATTGAAGAATTAGAGGAAACCAAACGAGCTTTGTATAGCGGTGCAGTAGGTTATTTTACTCCAACTAATGATTTTGATTTTAATGTCGTAATTCGGAGTATTTTATACAATGCTCAAAACAAGTATTTATCCTTTTCAGTTGGAAGTGCCATTACCTCATTATCCGAAACTGAACTAGAATATGAAGAATGTTTGTTAAAAGCAAAAGCGATGTTTGAGGTACTTCAATAAAAATTATTACTACTTTTGACTATGTTTGAGCAATTCCAAGACAATATCACTAAAAATTTGCCCTTTCTCCCTAAAAGCAAACTTCTTTTAGCGGTAAGCGGTGGAATAGACAGCATGGTATTAGTGTATTTGTGTAAGCAATTACAGTTTGATTTTGCGGTAGCACATTGCAATTTTCAGTTGCGTGGCAATGAAAGTGATGATGATGAAAACTTTGTCAAATCCCATACTGAAAAATTACAAATTCCACTATTTATTCAAAAGTTTAATACTAAAACCTTTGCGGAACAACAAAAACTATCCATTCAAGTGGTGGCGCGAAACCACCGTTATCAGTGGTTTTATTCTCTTTTGGCCAACCATAACTTTGATTATATATTAACAGCACATCATCTTGATGATAGTGTCGAAACTTTTTTAATCAATTTTACGCGTGGTTCAGGATTGGACGGTTTAACTGGAATTCCAGAACAAAATGATAAAATCATCCGACCCTTATTGCCTTTTTCTAGAAATGAAATCGAAATTTTTGCCCATGAAAATAAAATCGCTTGGCGTGAAGACAGCAGTAATACTTCTGATAAATATTTGAGAAACAAACTGCGTCATCATGTAATTCCGATATTTAAAGAACTCAATCCTAGTTTTCTTGCTTCTTTTGAAAATACCATCGGTCATTTGAAACAAACTCAATCATTGGCTGCTGATGCTTCTAAAAGTCTATATTCCAAAGTAATTACAGAAGACGAAAATCAAACTATTATTGACGTAGTAAAACTGTTAAAACAAGAAAATCATAATGCTTATTTGTTTAATTGGCTGCAACCTTTTGGTTTTTCCGATTGGTTAGCTGTTTATGATTTAATCCACTCACAATCGGGAAAACAAGTACATTCTGAATCGCATACGCTGCTAAAAAATAGAGAAACTTTGCTATTGTATCCAAAGCAAGATATTACAAATGATACCGTTTATTGGATACAAAAGGAACAAAGTGAAGTTAATTTTCCCTTAAAACTATCAATTTGTAACGTAGATGACATTTCAAATCCTTCAAGTCATACTATATTTGTTGATGAAGAAAAATTACAATTTCCGTTAACCCTTCGCCGTTGGAAAGAAGGTGATGTTTTTCATCCTTTTGGCATGACTGGAAAAAAGAAATTGAGTAAATATTTCAAAGACGAAAAGTTTTCGCTATTTGATAAAGCCAACATTTGGTTACTTTGTTTCAATGATGAAATCATTTGGATAACAGGAAAACGACAAGATGAACGGTTTAAAGTAACTGATGCAACAACTAAAATTTTACAAATAAAGTACATACCCTAATGAAGAAATTTCTTTTAGCACTTATTACGCTGTTGGCTTTTGCCAATGTAAATGCTCAAATCGTAAAACCCGTAAAATGGACTAGCAAAGTTGAAAAAATCAGCGATACAGAGTTCAACTTGATCATGGAAGCTACAATTGAGAAGGATTGGCACGTTTATTCGCAATTCACGCCAGAAAATGGTCCATTACCAGCCGAATTTACTTTTGAAAATGCGAAAGGTAATTTTGAATTACTAGGAAAAACAAAAGAATCTCCATACAAAAAACAATACAACGATGTTTTTGAAGTAGATGAATATTACTTTGAAAAGAAAGCCACTTTTACTCAGAAAATTAAAATAAAGAATCCAAAACTAACTTCGATAAAAGCTAAAATTGATTTTCAAGTCTGTAAAGATGTTTGTATTAACGAGTTTAATACCTTCACTTTTCAGTTGCCAAAAATAGAAGCATCAACTCTTAATCTACCTGTTTCAAATACTGATACCGCTGTGGTTGATACCACCCAAATAGCTCCTGCAGCAGTAAAAACAACCGCAGTTGCTGAAGCATTTGAACCAAAACAAGCAGAAGATAAAGGATTGTGGGCCATTTTCTTTTTGGCTTTTCTAGGTGGATTTGCGGCATTGTTAACACCATGTGTTTTCCCAATGATCCCAATGACTGTGAGCTTTTTTACCAAACAAAGTAAAAATCCAGCTCAAGGCAAACGCAATGCAATACTGTATGGAATTTCCATCATTGCCATTTATGTGGTTTTAGGATTAGCAATCACAGGTATTTTTGGTGCAGATGCTTTGAATGCGCTGTCTACCAATGCTTGGTTTAACGTGTTTTTCTTTTTATTATTAGTAGTCTTTGCCGTTTCTTTCTTGGGCGCATTTGAAATTATGTTACCGAATTCTTGGGCAAACAAGGTTGACAAACAAGCTGATAGAGGCGGAATTGTTGGCATACTTTTTATGGCATTAGCATTAGCAATCGTTTCATTTTCTTGTACCGGACCAATAGTAGGAACACTTTTAGTCGAGTCAGCTTCAAAAGGTGGTATTGCGCCAATTGTGGGAATGCTTGGCTTTTCATCCGCTCTAGCGTTGCCTTTTATGTTGTTTGCCATGTTTCCGAGTTGGATGAATTCCCTACCAAAATCAGGTGGATGGTTAAACACGGTGAAAGTTTCATTAGGTTTTCTAGAGTTAGCTTTAGCTTTTAAATTTCTTTCCAATGCTGATTTGGTGTTGCAATTACACTTAGTAGAAAGAGAAGTCTTTTTAGCCATTTGGATAGCCATTTTTGGAACTTGGGCTTTGTATTTATTGGGCAAAATAACAACGCCACATGATAGCCCACTAACCCATATTTCTGTGGGAAGATTGTCATTGGGATTATTGGTTTTAGCTTTTACCGTTTATATGATACCGGGTTTATTTGGTGCGCCGTTAAAATTAATCAGTGCGTTTCCACCACCACAAACCTACAGCGAAAGCCCAATGGGATTTTTTGGAAACTCGTCCGAAAATAAGCAAGATTTACCCGATGGGGCAAAAATTGGTGAACATGGAATTATCACGTTCACTGACTATGAAAAGGGTTTTGCTTATGCCAAAAGAGTAAACAAACCTATTATGTTAGATTTTACTGGTTTTGCTTGTGTCAATTGTCGCAAAATGGAAATCAATGTGTGGTCTGATGAAAAAGTGTTGAACCATCTTAAAAATGATGTGGTTTTAATTTCATTATATGTAGATGATAAGCGAGAATTGCCAAAAAACGAACAGTTTATTTCTAAATCTACGGGTTCAGAAATAGTAACCATTGGCGATAAATGGACTGATTTCGTTATCACTAGATACAAGACCAACACACAGCCGTATTATGTTATAACTGATTTGAACGAGCAAAAACTAAACGAACCTATTAGCTATACCCCAGATGTTAAAGAATATCTAGCTTGGCTAAAAGACGGAATTGGTAAGTTCAAGAAATAAAAAATCCCAACTTCGATTGGGATTTTTGTCATACTATATTTTTAACTTCGTTCTTCAAGTAGCTCAAAGCAATACTACTTGAGGATTGACTAGCCAACAAGTCATTCAAAATAGTTTCACGTAGTTTATCAGCGTTATCAACTTTCTCACTATTATTAGTTTTCATGATGTTTTGAATAGTAGTATTTTTGGCAGTAGTAATAATGGTCCAGCATTCCTCAGAAACATAAATTTGTTGCGCCAAATTATGCTCATATTCTTGTTCGATATGATGTATCAATAAGCGCTCATAATCATTTTTGTCGTCGCTCAATGGCGCCACTCTAATCAATAATTTAGCCGCATTTATTCGTTCTAAAAACAATGCCAAGCGCTCATACGCTTGTAAACGAAGAGGCAATGACTGTTTTTGGTTTTCTCTTTGCAATAGCCAACGTCTAGTATGTTGTTGATCTTTAAAATAACTATCAAATAAATAATACGCTACTCCACCAGTTATTAATGACGGAACCGCATATAGCAGTACTTCTATAAATTTATCCATGCTCATAATGATTTTCGCTTAAATTGTTGACAAATATAATAGAAATACCTGTTGAATTTATTGTAAATCATAGGTAGTAATTATAAATTTGAGCTTTCTCAATAATGATGATAAACAAATACATTTCCCAACTTAACGAAGCCCAACAAGAACCTGTTTATCAAAAAGACGGCCCCATGATTATCATAGCGGGTGCTGGTTCTGGAAAAACACGCGTGCTTACGGTGCGCATTGCCTATTTGATGAGTTTGGGTGTGGATGCGTTTAACATTTTGGCTTTGACTTTTACCAACAAAGCCGCGCGCGAAATGAAAAAGCGTATTGGCGATATTGTGGGTGCAGCCGAAGCCAAAAACCTTTGGATGGGAACCTTTCACTCGGTGTTTGCCCGAATTCTGAGAAGCGAGTCCGACAAACTGGGTTATCCTTCCAACTTTACCATTTATGACACACAAGATAGTGTTCGATTGATTTCAGCCATCATCAAAGAAATGCAATTGGATAAAGATATTTATAAGCCAAAACAAATTTTGGGCAGAATATCATCCTATAAAAACTCTCTTATCACGGTAAAAGCCTACTTCAATAATCCCGAATTGCAAGAAGCCGATGCCATGAGCAAGAAGCCGCGTTTGGGAGAAATTTATCAAAATTATGTAGAGCGATGTTTCAAAAGTGGTGCGATGGATTTTGATGATTTGTTATTAAAAACCAATGAATTATTAAATCGTTTTCCAGATGTATTGGCCAAGTACCAAGACCGTTTCCGATACATTTTAGTTGATGAGTACCAAGATACAAACCATTCTCAGTACTTGATTGTACGTGCTTTGAGTGATAGATTTCAGAATATTTGTGTCGTTGGCGATGATGCTCAGAGTATTTATGCTTTTCGTGGTGCCAATATCAATAACATTCTCAATTTCCAAAAGGATTATGAAAATGTAAAAACCTATCGATTAGAGCAAAATTACCGTTCCACCAAGAATATTGTCGAAGCTGCCAATTCGATTATCGATAAGAACAAAACCAAGTTGGATAAAGTCGTTTGGACTGCCAACGATTATGGGTCTAAAATAAAAGTCCACCGCAGTGTTACCGATGGTGAAGAAGGACGTTTTGTAGCTGCAGAAATTTTTGAACAAAAGATGCGCAATCAAATGCTCAACGGACAATTTGCTATTTTGTACCGAACCAATGCACAATCACGAGCCATGGAAGATGCCTTGAGAAAGCGTGATATTCCGTATCGAATTTATGGTGGTTTGTCTTTTTATCAACGAAAGGAAATTAAAGATGTGTTGTGCTATTTGCGCTTGGTCATTAATCCAAAAGACGAAGAAGCTTTGGTTCGGGTTATCAATTATCCGGCGCGAGGAATAGGCGATACTACTATCGAAAAACTAACAATTGCTGCCAATCATTACAAACGTTCCCTATTTGAAGTGATGGAAAATATTGATAAGATTGACTTGAAACTCAATTCGGGAACCAAACAAAAGATTGAAGATTTTGTTACCCTAATCAAGAGTTTTCAAGTAGTGAATGAGCAACAAGATGCCTTTGTGTTGACCGAACATGTTGCCAAGAAAACAGGATTAGTTCAAGAACTAAAAAAAGATGCCACACCCGAAGGTATTGCTCGTATCGAGAATATCGAAACGTTAATGGGTGGTATTAAAGATTTCATAGAAGGACAAAGGGAAATTGATGGTGCGCGTGGTGCTTTATCTGAATTCCTGGAGGATGTGGCACTCGCCACCGATTTAGACAAAGACACAGGCGATGATGATAGAGTAGCGCTTATGACGATCCACTTGGCAAAGGGTTTGGAATTTCCTTATGTTTTTATTGTTGGATTGGAAGAAGATTTATTTCCAAGCGCGATGAGTTTGAACACCCGAAGCGAATTGGAAGAAGAACGCCGATTGTTTTATGTGGCGTTAACCCGAGCCGAGCATCAAGCGTATTTAACCTATGCGCAATCAAGATACCGTTGGGGAAAATTAACCGATGCCGAACCTTCACGTTTTATTGAAGAAATAAAAGACGAGTATTTGGAGTATATTAATCCTGTGGACAATGGTGGTTATCATTATAAACCCACGATGGATTTGGATATTTTTGGCGACATTGATAAATCCAAATTGCGATTAGCAAAACCAGTTGGCGGAACACCACCCAAAAGAAATGATAATGAACCCGTTTCTTCAGCAAATATTCGTAAATTGAAGCCTGTTGGCAATGCACCGAGCAATACTAATTTGTTTGAAAGTAAACTAACTATTGGAAATATTGTAATGCACGAGCGCTTTGGGAAAGGTGAAATTATAAACCTTGAAGGTATTGGCGCTGATAAAAAAGCCGAAATCAAATTTGAAGTAGGCGGAATTAAGAAGTTGTTACTTCGATTTGCAAAGTTAGATGTGATTGGATAGGGGCAAGAAACAAGAAGCAAGAGGCAAGAAGCGAGATGCAAGAAATAAGATTTTTGCTAATGGATAATTATAGTAATTAATACACAAGAGATTAAGTCTTTCATCTTTCATCTTTTCTCTTTTAACTAATTATGGCCGAATTTTTAAAAATATACGAAGACAAACCCAACGAAGCTGCTATCAAAAAAGTAGTTGACGTTTTGCGTAACGGTGGTTTGATAATTTATCCTACTGATACCGTTTATGGTTTAGGATGCGATATTACCAATACGAAAGCCTTAGAACGTGTTGCTAAAATAAAAAACATCAAATTGGAGAAATCCAATTTCTCTTTTATCTGTCATGATTTAAGCAACTTGTCCGTTTACGTCAAACAAATTGATACAGCTACTTTTAAGATTTTAAAACGAGCTTTACCTGGACCATATACTTTCATTCTCCCTGGTAATAATGATTTACCAAAGGAATTTCGAAAAAAGAAAACCGTTGGTATTCGTATACCCGATAATAATATTGCTATAGAAATCGTTAGGATGCTGGGTAATCCAATTGTGTCAACTTCTATCCATGATGATGATGAAGTATTAGAATATTCCACGGACCCCGAACTTATTTTTGAGAAATGGCAAAACAGAGTTGATTTAGTTATCGATGGGGGTTATGGTGATAACGTTGGTTCCACTGTTATTGATTTATCGGGTTATGAACCCATAGTTGTTAGAGAAGGAAAAGGAAATACTGATATTTTTTAAAAAGAATACAAACAAAGTAGAAACATAAAAAAAGTCCCGATTTCTCGAGACATTTTTTTATAAGATTATTTACTCTTGCTTCTTTTATCTTTTTTCTAAAAAAAACTATTGTTTTTGATTTTTCATTTCTTTTTCAATCATATCGTAAAATTCATCAATTTTTGGTAAAATTACGACACGTGTTCTTCTGTTTTTAGTTCTATTGTCAGCAGTTGTATTATCTACCAATGGTATAAATTCACTTCTTCCGGCTGCTATCAATTGAGACGGTTTTACTCCCAAGTCTTTAGTTAAAACTCTTACAATAGCCGTAGAACGTTTTACACTTAAATCCCAGTTGTCAAGTAAAATAGCATTACCAGTAAACGGAACATTATCAGTATGACCTTCTACCATACATTCAAAAGTTGGTCTGCTATTAATCACTTTAGCTACTTTAGCCAACACTTCTTTTGCTTTGTCACTTACCGTATAACTACCACTTTTGAATAATAGTTTATCAGCTATAGAAATAAAAACCACTCCTTTTTCTACATTCACTTCAATATCTGGATCAGAAATTCCAACAGAGCTTTTTAAGCTTGTTACTAATGCAAGTGTAACACTATCTTTCTTAGTCAAAGCATCTTGAAGTCGAGATATTTTAAGGTCTTTCTCTTTTAAACTTTCCAATGATTTTTCAAGATTTTGTGCCCCTTTTGTAGTTAGGACAGTCAATTCTTTGGAGTTGTTTATCAAATCAGTATTATTTTGTTTTAAATAGTCTGCCTGTTTTGAAAGGGCATCTTTTTCTGATAAACACAAGTTCAATTTAACAGTAGTTGAATTCAATAAGTCTTGACATTCTTTGTTTTGCGCTTCTAAAGCAGCAATTTTTTTCTTAGTACCACACGAGGTAAGGGTTAGGGTAACTAACGAAAGTGCAAAAAATACTTTTTTCATAGATAGTTTAATTAAAATTAATACAAAAGTACGAATTATTTTAGTTTTAGAGTTTCAATTCGAATGATAAACTCTTGTTAAAATCACTTTTCAAAAATGGTGCCGTTCTTAACAAAATAATTATAAATGATACTTTTTTTATGGTAGTAATTATCAGCAGTATTGCCTTTACGTTTTTTTAAATTGCTATTAATCAAATGATAAAAATGAAAATGAGCTTTCAAAATTGCAAAGCAATGTTTAAATTTTCCATGAAAAATAAATTGAATTCCTGCTAAACCATCTAAACAAAGTCTTGCAAATAGAATAGGGACCAATTTGTTTTCGGGCAAATTCTTAGTAAGCATTAACAAAGAATTTCTAAAGTTTAAAAATGTCTTTTTAGGATTATTTTGGTTTAGTGTAGCGCCGCCAACATGGTAAACTACGGATTTTGTAACATATTTTGCTTTATATCCCATATTAAAAGCGCGCCAACATAAGTCAATTTCTTCCTGATGTGCAAAGAAATCGTCATCAAACCCGTTTAATTTTCGATATACTTCTTTTCTAATGAATAAACAAGCACCACTTGCCCAAAATATTTCCGTTTCATCATCATATTGCCCGTTGTCTTTTTCAATAGTATCAAAAATTCTACCTCTGCAAAACGGATACCCAAACTGATCTATAAAACCTCCAGCAGCTCCAGCATATTCAAAATAATCTCTGCGTTTATAATCTAGTATTTTTGGTTGGGTAATACCTATTTTGGGCTCTTTGTTAAAGATAGATAGGATAGGAGTGAGCCATCCTTCAGTCACTTCAATATCAGAATTTATTAAGGCATAATAGTCTTCTTCTACCTGTTGCAGCGCCACATTATAACCTTTGGCAAAACCATAATTACCATCGTTCTGAATAATCTTTACACTCGGAAATTGAGTTTTAATAACTTCTATAGAAGAGTCTGTTGAAGCATTATCGACCACATAAACCGTTGCCTCTTCAGAATACCTCACCGCACCAGGCAAGAACTGCTCCAATAGATTTGCTCCATTCCAATTTAGTATGACTACGGCAATTTTTTTCAAAAGTTAATCGTTTAAGAAATTAGGCAACTTTTCTAAAAAAACATACTGTTCTTTTTCAAAATCCATTTGACAAAAGTAATGATTTACACCATTTGTAACCATTAAGTATTGCGCATTAAGTTTCAGGTTATAACGTGCTATTTGGTCGAAGGTAGCTTGGGATATTTTCACTTCAGGAGCTTTGCATTCTATCAATAAAAATAAGTCTCCATTAGGTTTGAAAACAACAATGTCATAACGTTTATGAATGTCATTTATGCTAATCAATTTCTCTACGTTGAGGTAGGATTTGGGATAATTTTTATCTTGTAACAAGTATTGAACCGTGTGCTGGCGAACCCATTCCTCAGGAGTTAGAATAATAAACTTTTTCCTGATATCATCAAAAATAGATACTTTATTTTCACTATTTTTGAAGCGAAACGAATAAGAAGGAAAATTGAGTTTTTGCATAAGCAAATGTAATTTAAAATTCAAAATTAATATTCAAAATTCCATAAAATGGATGAGGTTCTAAAAATAATAAACGATATAAAAGCTGGGAATATAAAACCTATATATTTCCTAATGGGCGAAGAACCTTATTATATTGACCGCATAACTGAATACCTCGAAAACAATCTGCTAACAGAAGAAGAAAAAGGTTTCAATCAAATGGTATTGTATGGTCGCGATACTACTATTGATGATATAATAGCGAATGCCAAGCGTTACCCAATGATGGCTGAGCGCCAAGTAGTTATAATAAAAGAAGCACAACATCTAGCTAAAGAAATCGATAAGTTAGAACCTTATGCCGAAAATCCACAACCTACAACGGTTTTGGTCATGGCCTATAAATATAAAACCATTGACAAACGCAAGAAGATAGCCAAAACAATTTATAAACACGGGTTGGTTTATGAAAGTAAAAAAATGTATGAAAATCAAGTAGGGCAGTGGATTAACCGTGTTCTGCAAGGCAGAGGTTATAAAATAGAACCCAAAGCCAATGCGATGCTTGTAGCTTTTCTAGGCAATGACCTAAGCCGAATAGCTAACGAATTAACCAAACTCGAAATCATCTTGCCAAAAGGCAGTACTATTTCGCCAAGTCATATAGAAGAAAACATTGGCTTTAGTAAAGATTTTAATGTCTTTGAATTCCGAAAAGCCATTGGCGATGCCAACCAGTTTAGAGCTTATCAAATAGCAGAATATTTTTCTCAAAATCAAAAAGAAAACCCAATGGTGTTGGTCAACGGACAAGTGTTTTCATTTTTCTCGAGCTTGTTACTCTATCATGGACTGAAAGACAAATCACCAGCCAATGTGGCAAAAGTCTTAAGAGTAAATCCTTTTTTTGTGAATGACTATATTAGTGCCGCTAGGAATTACCCAATGCGAAAAGTAAGTACTATAGTGGCTACCCTGCGCGACATAGATTTAAAAAGCAAAGGAGTAGGAGCTGCTAACTTGCACAATTCAGATTTATACAAAGAAATGCTGGTAAAAATTTTTAACTAGACTATATTCAATCTATCGTTTACAGGGTAATTATAACAAGGTTTTTCATAAGTTTAAAATTTACCAATTATAAAAAAAGCTATGCAAAGTCTGGCGAAATTTGCGCAGCTTTTCATAGGAATCCATTGCGGAGCTAGCCTTTTTAGTAAGTTTGCCTCTTATTTGCAAAGTCTTATATTTCGAACTTAATTTACTCAATTACTATTTTGTCAATAATTATTTCTTTTCCAGAAAATAGTTTAATTAAATATAAACCTTTAGACAAATTACTTAAATCAATTTGAGATTCATTTCCAAGTTCTCTAATTACTTTTCCTGAAATATCATGAATAACAATTTTATCAATATTTTCTTTTCCTATATTTAAGATACCATTTGTTGGATTCGGGAATATAAATGACTTTTCTTGTTCAAAACTACTATTATTTAATAAAGCACCATAACAATAAGTAGTCTGTAAATAATTTGATTCAGTTTGATTAGGATTGTATACAGCGTTTACATGAATGTTAAAGCCAGAACCATTTCCATATGATAGAAATTCTACACTACAATTTGTTACCATTCCAAATATTTCCGAATACAAATTATATAAACTTGTTTCCGTTTGAAATCTGTATAATTCATTATCTCGATAAATATTATATCCAATCAACTCATTATGTGGTTGCGCTGGCTCTTCCCAATTGAGTTGAAAAAAATTGTTTGGATATTCATAATAATGCTCCCAAGTTAAGTTCTCTACTGGATTATTTTGTCCAAATAAATTGAAATTAATCGAGCTAATTAAAAATGTGAGTAATAGTATTTTTTTTGTCATAATGCTGATGTTTTCAATTTTAATTTTTTTACAAATTTAATCATAAATGTATGATTTTTAATTGATAGGCGTTTATCAACAGCCGTTTTTGATGTAATAGCTAACGGACTAAGCTAAAGTTAGTAGCAGCTTAAGGAAATCTTTTTCCTTAAACGACAGAGTGAAGTTATGAAAAAATGAAAAGCACAATTTACCGAAAAATTGCCATGAGATTTAGCATTTGGAAGTGGTAGTTTTAGTTTTTACTAGAATCTATATTGTTTTAACGTTTTACAAGTTTTCCTTTCTTGTAATAACCTTTCTCTGTTTCAAGGTGATAAAAATAAACTCCTTTTGGAAGAACTTCAGTATTTATTATATTTGAGTTTATAAACTTATTATCTATTATTAATCTGCCACTTACGTCAAAAATTTTAATTTCGGTTGATTCATTCTTTACACTTATAATTTCAATTTCATTGCCAAATGGATTAGGAAACACTAATGCTGGTGAATTGTTGTTTTCGGTTATTTCATTTATTTCGAGTTCATGACAATTAGTTGTAAAAGGCAAAAAATTAATAAGACCATATGAAGTGTTTAAATAACCATCATATATAGTAGAACGGATATAAGTAGAGTCTGATGAACACCAACAATTATTAGAAAGGTCTGCATTATTGGTGCCAAGAAGTTGAATATTGTATATTGTATTGTTGCAAATTGTGTTTCCAGTAAAATTAATAAAGCCATTGAAATATGATTCAATCTCAACACCAATTGAATTGTTTTTAAGAGTATTATTTATAAAAATATTATTTGAGCTATTAAATAGACCTTTTACTCCTATGTAATTGTTTTGAATTGTGCAATTAATTGTAGCTCCATAAGGTGTTACTGCTACGCCAGTATTGCCAGAAAAAAAACAAGTATCAATAATTTTAATTGCTTCCACTCCATTAACATTATTAATAAAAGAACTATTAACTACTTTTGAATCAAATTGGCAATAACCCAAGCCAAGATAGTTTGATTCAAAGGTACAATTCTCAAAAAGTGTACTAGGAGAGCCTCCATCATAGTTTGTTCGGAAATTATTTGCAAAGTAACAATGTCTAAAAATATACGGCCCATTATATGCAAGATTTAGGTCAATGAAAGTAGCTGCATATTCGCCATTACAATATTCCATTGTTACTTGACCGTTTTCAATTCCTATCGTGCCTATTACAGTAATTCCGCTCCATGAACTTTGAACTGGAGAAACTAAATTTGAAGTAAAAGTTATAGTATCTGTTGCGTTACCAATAGCAATTAATTTTCCTCTTAACTCGATTCCTAGACCATATTCAAATTTTATTATTACTCCAGGTTCAATGGTCAAAGTTATATCCTCAAATACAACAACGTTATCCGTAACGATGTAGGGATTGCCTGAAGGTGACCAAGTTGTATCGGAGTATATTCCTCCAGATACATTTGTCTGCGAAAAACTAAAGTAGCTTATCATAATTAATAGGAGGACAAGTTTGTTTTTTTTCATTTTTTTCATTTTATTAGAATTACCGCTAACGTTCCGATAACTTATGACTGCTGAGGCTAAGGAGCAGAGTTTTTTTCTATTTTAGAAAAAACGAACATAGTAAAAATAGGCTTCCCGAAGCCGAATTCTAGCGATTGCGTTTGACACGTGTTGGCAGATGGTTCTTTCTATTTAAAACTCAGTTCCACAATTTGGACATTTACATTCCTTTCTACTTTCTTTTTCTTTTTGCATTCTACTTATAAATGCTGAACTTATTATTCCGGTTGGTAAAGCGACAAATCCAATTCCGATTAATGCGATTACAGAACTTAAAACTTTTCCTAAACCTGTAATTCCAAATATTTCGCAAAGTTAAATGATGTGCAATTTCGCCTCGATTTTCTGAATATGTTCTATAAAGTTCTCGTGCGAAAATGTATCTAATAATTGAATTCATTTGATCTTGCTTTACGGTTTTTTTAGAATCTCTTCCAACTCATTTAAATGTGTGATAAAATCACATTTTGTAACACAAAGCCACCCATTTTTGAGTGTATATGTGTGACTAACTTCACACTTTATTTAAATTCAAATTTAACACTTTTTATTATTAATCATCAAATGAGCTTTTATTTTGTAGAATACTATTAGTACTAACGGGCGTGTAAATTTCAGTAAATTTTACTCTCGAAAATCATTTCAAAGGTAATGTTTCCAATTTTTTACTCTCGATAATAAACCGCCAACAATTAGAAGCAGAAGGTCTAGCATCATTAGATACTATTGGAAATTATCTAATAGTTTTAGAAGAAAAAGGCTTTCTAAAAAGTAAAACCGTAGGCGAAGAAAAAATACCGAGGTTTTGAGATGTAGTAATTATATTTCTATCAAGATTTGATTCTGCAACAAATTATCAAAGGTTTCATGCTCTCGAATTAGATGGCCTTTGCCGTTTTTCCATAATACTTCGGCAGGTTTGTAGCGCGAGTTGTAGTTGGATGCCATAGAGAAACAATAGGCACCGGCATTGCGGAAACACAAAACATCACCTTCGTGTATTTCGGGAATTTTGCGGTTGTTGGCAAAAGTATCGGTTTCGCAAATGTAACCTACCACTGTGTAGAAACGCTCTTTGCCTTTTGGGTTAGAAATGTTGTCAATGCTATGCTGCGAACCATAAAACATAGGACGAATCAAATGATTAAAGCCGCTATCAATTCCGGCAAAAACGGTTGAGGTGGTTTGTTTTATGACATTTACTTTGGCCAAAAAATAACCTGCCTCACTGACCAAAAATTTACCAGGTTCAAAAGCTAAGGTTAAAGGTTTTCCATATTCTTTTTCAAACGCCAAGAAGCGTTTGGTAAGTTTGCGTCCTAGTTCTTCAATATTGGTTTCGATATCGCCTTTTTTATAAGGTACTTTAAATCCAGAACCAAAATCAAGGAAGGTCAATTCTTTAAATTGTTTGGCAATATCAAACAATATTTCGGAAGCATACAGGAAAACTTCAATATCTAAAATATCTGAACCCGTATGCATGTGAATACCATTAATAGTCATTTTTGTATTTTCAACAATGCGCAACACATGCGGAATTTGATATATAGAAATACCAAATTTACTATCAATATGACCTACGGAAATGTTCTCATTGCCACCCGCCATCACATGAGGATTGATGCGAATACAAACAGATACTTTAGGGTGTTTTGTGCCAAATTGCTCCAAGATGGAAAGATTATCAATATTGATTTGCACGCCTAGTTGCGCTACTTCTTCAATCTCCTCAAAAGAAACACCATTAGGGGTAAAGATGATTTTGTCTGGTGTAAAGCCTGCATGTAATCCTAGTTGTACTTCTTGAATAGAAACAGTATCCAATCCAGAACCCATTTTTTGCAATAACTTCAATATCGAAATATTTGACAAGGCTTTCATCGCATAGTTAATACGAAGGTTATGAACTTTTGAAAAAGCATTGGTTAGTCGGTTGTATTTAAATTCAATTTTTTTGGCATCATAAACATATAATGGATTACCGAATTCATGAGCCAATTGAAGTAATTCTGAAGGTTGCATAGACTTGATTAATAAAAGGTAAATATAGTCGTTGAATAAGTTTATTTGAAAATTTTTACTATAATTTAATTTATAGTGTTAAAGTGATTTTGCATCAGATACTTGGCAAATCACCTTTTCCTTTGGTTGGCAAGTTAGTATAACCCATCAAATACAAATCTACTTCTCGAGCTGCCTCTCTACCTTCGGATATTGCCCAAACAATAAGTGATTGTCCACGTCTCATATCACCAGCGGTAAAAATATGAGGAACATTAGTTTGGTATTTTGTCGCTTTAAAGTTGTTTCGATTGTCTATTTCAATGCCTAATTGTTTGCTCAGTATTTTTTCTGGTCCTGTAAATCCTAAAGCCAGTAGTGCTAAATCACAAGGCCAAATTTTTTCAGAATCTTCTTTTTCAATCAATTCGGGACTTTTTCCTGGGACCATTTTCCAAGCTACTTCTACAGTCTTTAACCCTATCAGTTCTCCTTTTTCATTGGCAATAAATTCTTTAGTGTTAATCAACCAGTTTCTATTACATCCTTCCTCATGAGAGGAAGAAGTTTTTAATTGTAACGGCCAAAAAGGCCATGGAGTTGTTTCGCTTCTATATTCAGTGGGCTTAGGTAATATTTCAAAATTTGTAACTGATTTGGCTCCTTGTCTGTTGGATGTTCCCACACAATCAGAACCGGTATCTCCACCACCAATCACAATTACATTTTTACCAGTTGCTGTGATTTGGTTAGGTATCTTTTCGCCATATAAGACTTTTGTTTGTTGTGTTAAAAAAGTCATGGCTTGCACCACACCTTTGCTTTCAATGCCTTTAGTAGGCAAGCTTCTTTTTTCTGTAGCTCCGCCACATAGTACTATCGAATCAAATTCTTCTAATTGAGTAACGCTATAATTTACACCAACTTCAATATTAGTTTTAAAGACAATGCCCTCAGCTTCTAATATAGCTATTCTTCGGTCAATAACTTCTTTTTCTAATTTAAAATTAGGAATACCATAGCGTAAAAGGCCACCTATAGCATTCTCTCTTTCGAAAACTGTCACCCAATGTCCAGCTAGATTTAATTGTTGTGCTGCTGCTAAACCAGCGGGTCCAGAACCGATGACGGCTACTTTTTTTCCAGTTCTTGTTTCAGGGATTTGTGGTTTTATCCAGCCTTCGGCAAAACCTTTTTCCACAATATTTTTTTCAATGTTTTCAATTGCTATAGGTTCACTAATAATACCTAATACACAAGATTTTTCACAAGGTGCAGGACATAATCTCCCTGTGAATTCAGGAAAATTATTAGTGGCTTGTAAAATAGTTAGTGCACTTTGCCATTCTTCTTGATGCACTTTATCATTAAAATCAGGTATTAAATTGCCCAAAGGACAAGCGCTATGACAAAACGGTATGCCACAATCCATGCATCTAGAACCTTGTTCTTTGATTTTAGTTTTATCTAATGGAATGGTAAATTCCTTGTAATTTGAAACTCTTTCTAGTACCGGGAGATTACTCTCGTCAGTTCTATGAAATTCTTTAAATCCTCCAATCTTTCCCATGGCTATTAGGCTATTAATGTGGCTATTTGTTTTTCTTCTGATAATCTTAGTAATGCTTTTTTGTAATCTTTTGGCATGACTTTTATAAAATGGTTTTGTTGGTTTTCCCAATCATTTAGAATTCTTTTTGCCAAAGGGCTATTCGTATACATAGAATGATTTTTTATCAATCTTCGTAATTTAGTTACATCACTTTCTTCTAATGTTTCTAGTTCAACCATTTCCATATTACACAAACCGTTTTCAAAAAGCTTATTTGGGTCAAACACATAGGCAATTCCGCCACTCATTCCTGCGGCAAAATTTCTCCCTGTTTTTCCAAGAACAACTACTGTTCCGCCTGTCATATATTCACAACCATGGTCTCCAATGCCTTCAACCACAGCTTTTGCTCCCGAATTTCTAACGCAAAAACGTTCGCCTGCTATTCCATTGATATAAGCTTCACCAGTAATGGCACCATAAAGTGCAACATTGCCAATAATTATATTATCTTCAGGTTTGAAGGTGGCAGTTTGAGGAACTTTAATGATTAATTTTCCTCCAGAAAGCCCTTTGCCAAGGTAATCATTACAATTTCCATGAATTTTAAGTGATAATCCATTTGTTGCAAAAGCTCCAAAACTTTGCCCTGCCGAACCTTCAAAGTCAATTAGTATGGTGTCTTCAGGCAAACCTTGAGCTCCATAAATTTTAGAAATTTCGTTACTTAAAATAGCTCCTACAGATCGATCAGTATTTTTAATAGTAAAATTAATTCTGGTTTTTTCTTTTCTGTAGATAGAAGGAATGGTAGCTTTTATAATTTCAAAATCGAGAACATGGTCTAAATTGTGATCTTGAG
>NZ_JBMOGV010000032.1:0-21754 GCF_049318185.1 Flavobacterium sp.
GTGATGTTATTGCGTTTGGCATTTTCATTGGCATCGATAATAGCTTCGGGAACGGCTTCAACACCAATTACTTTTTTAGCTTTTTTAGAAACAAATTGCGCAATAGTTCCAGTACCCGTATATAAATCATAAACGACTTCATTACCTGTTAAACCTGCAAATTCTCGAGTAATTTTGTAGAGTTCAAACGCTTGGTCAGAGTTGGTTTGGTAAAACGATTTGGCATTAATACTAAAATGCAATCCTTCCATTTCTTCCAAAATATACTCTCTACCTTTGAAGAGTTTGATGTCTTGGTCATAGAGCGTGTCATTGGCTTTACCATTAATTACATATTGGAGCGAGGTAATCTTTGGAAACGATGCGTAAATATAATCCAACAACAACTCACGCTGTTTTTTATCTTCCTGAAAAAACTGTATAAGCACCATGATTTCTCCTGTTGATGCCGTTCTAATCATTAGCGTACGCAATAATCCTTCGTGATTACGGGCATTGAAAAACGTCATATTATTATGAACCGCAAATTCGCGAATTGCATTACGAATTTCATTCGATGGATCTTCCTGCAAGTGGCATTTCTTGATGTCTAAAATCTTATCCCACATTCTTGGAATATGGAAACCCAATGCTGGTTTTTTGCTCAAGGAACTATCTTCGGATTGAATTTCTTTTTCGGATAACCATCGCGTGTCTGAAAAACCAAACTCCATTTTGTTTCTATAAAAAAACTGCTTAGCAGAACCTAAAATTGGTTCAAATGTTGGCAATTCTATTTTTCCAATGCGTTTTAAGTTGTTGAAAACCTCTTGGTTTTTGTAAAACAATTGCTTGTCATAGTTCATGTTTTGCCATTTGCAGCCGCCACAAGCACCAAAATGTTGGCACACGGGCTCAATTCTATCAACAGAATAGTGATGAAACTTGATGGCTTTACCCTCGTAATACGATTTTCTTTTTTTGAAGGTTTGCACATCTACCACATCGCCTGGAACGACATTGGGTATAAAGATGACTTGCCCTTCGGGTGCTTTAGCTACCGATACGCCTTTGGCACCAGCATCAAGAATGGTTATATTTTCAAATATGACTTTGTTGGTTACTTTTCTTCCCATGAGGCAAAAATAAACTATTGATTAAAACTTGATAGCTATTTAATAAAAAAATATAAATTTATAGAAAATTACTAATGATGAAAACCCACCTCGCTCTTCTTCGCGGCATCAACGTTTCTGGTCATAAAATGATTAATATGGTGGCTTTAAAAAAAGCCCTTGAAAGTATAGGGTTTACTAATGTGGTTACTTATATCCAATCAGGGAATGTGTTTGTGAATACTGAGGAGGAAAATCGAGCCAAAGTTGGTTTTATGATTAAACAGGAAATCTTCAAAGAATTTGGACATGATGTGCCCGTGATTGTTATTGGTCAAGAGGATTTGCAAGCGTGTTTAGACAGAAATGAGTTTTTGAATGACGAAGGTGTCGATTTGAAGAAATTATATGTTTCCTTTATTACTTCCGAGTTGCCAGAGAATATGATAACCCAACTCAACTTGAACTTTATCAAACCCGATGAAATTCAACTGGATGGTAAAAGAATTTATTTGAAATATGATGTTTCTCCCGCCAAAACTAGGTTGGACAACAAATGGATAGAGAAGAGTATGAATGTGGTTTCTACTACCAGAAATTGGAATACAGTTAATAAGTTGTTGGAAATGTTCAAAGCCGTTTAACATTGTTTAAATTTGTTGTAAAGGAATAAAACAACTTTATACCAATACCATGAGTGCAACAACCACTTTTAAAAGTAGTATTTCAGGATTAGAATTTCCAAAACGTGAAAAAGTATTAGGAATATCAATTCGCTCTTCAATAGTAGCTTTGATTAAAAATGAGCATCCTAATTTTGACAAGGACAGTAGCATTGCCAAAAGCGAACTCAATATTTACAGAGAAAAATACATTTCACAATTTTTGAAATCTGAAGCAGGTGAGTTGTCTGTTTTGCACAAAAAAATCATCAAGTCATTGTCAGAGGATAAATCGTTTGTATCAAAAGTGGAAGATGAAATTGACAATAGAACTTTTGGGCAAAAAGTTGCCGATGGAGTGGCTGATTTTGGTGGAAGTTGGAAGTTTATTATTTTGTTTTTTATATTTATTCTCGTTTGGATTGCATCGAATGTATTTTTGCTTTTAAACAAAGGATTTGACCCTTATCCATTTATTTTGTTGAACTTGATTTTGTCGTGTCTTGCCGCATTGCAAGCGCCAGTTATCATGATGAGCCAAAATCGTCAGGAGGAAAAAGATAGAGAACGTGCTAAGAAAGACTACATGATTAACTTAAAATCGGAACTCGAAATCAGAATGTTAGACGAAAAATTAGATCATCTAATTATGCATCAACAGCAAGAACTCATTGAAATACAAAAAGTTCAAATCGAAATGATGAATGACATTTTAGAGAGAATAAAGAAATAGTTTATGTTTTAAAGATCTTAAAAGGTTTAACAATCTTAAATTTTTAAACTCTTAAACTTTTTATACTTTTACCGAAATTATGGATGATTTCTCTCCAAAAAGAAGGAATTGATATTACAGAATTTAAAATAAAAAAAATGTCAGTTTTAGAAAAATTAACTTCTCCTGATGCCATTGCATTAGAAGATAAATATGGAGCACACAATTACCATCCATTACCAGTTGTATTAAATAGAGGCGAAGGTGTTTATGTTTGGGATGTTGAAGGTAAAATGTATTATGATTTTCTTTCGGCCTATTCTGCGGTCAACCAAGGTCATTGTCATCCAAAGATAGTTGGCGCTATGATAGAACAAGCACAAACGTTGACACTCACGTCACGTGCTTTTTACAACGATAAATTAGGAGTTTACGAAGAGTACGTCACCAAGTATTTTGGTTTTGATAAAGTGTTGCCTATGAATACAGGAGCCGAAGCTGTGGAAACCGCTTTAAAGCTTTGTAGAAAATGGGCTTATGAAATGAAAGGCATTCCCGAAAATGAAGCTCAAATTATTGTGTGCGATGGCAATTTTCATGGAAGAACCACTACAATTATTTCATTTTCTAATGATGAAAATGCCCGTAAAAACTTTGGTCCCTATACAGCTGGATTTATAAAAATAGCTTACGATGATATTGAGGCTTTAGAAAAAGCAATTACATCTTCCAATAATATTGCAGGTTTCTTAGTAGAACCTATTCAAGGTGAAGCAGGAGTTTTTATGCCAAGTGAAGATTATCTGGCGAAAGCTAAGGCATTGTGTTTTGCTAATAATGTTTTGTTTATAGCAGACGAAGTGCAAACAGGCATTGCAAGAACGGGTTCTTTATTAGCCGTTTGTGGTAATTGTACTTGTGAAAATAAATGTGAACAACAAGCCAGTTATGTAACACCCGATATTTTGATTTTAGGAAAAGCCATTTCTGGCGGTGCTTATCCTGTATCGGCGGTTTTAGCTAATGATGCCATTATGAATGTGATTAGACCAGGACAACATGGTTCCACTTTTGGAGGAAATCCAATTGCAGCTGCAGTAGCCATGGCCGCTTTGGATGTTGTAACCGATGAAAATTTAGCTCAAAACGCAAGACGACTTGGAAAAATATTTAGAACTGAAATTGGGAGATATATTGAGACTTCCACTATAGCTACATTAGTTCGAGGAAAAGGATTGTTGAATGCAGTGGTAATTAACGATACAGAAGAAAGCGATACGGCATGGAATATCTGTATGAAATTAGCAGAAAATGGTTTGTTAGCCAAGCCAACTCACGGAAACATAATTCGTTTTGCGCCGCCATTGGTAATGACAGAAGCGCAATTATTAGATTGTGTTGCTATAATTATTTCCACTTTGAAAGAATTTGAAAAGTAAAATTTTAAATTATCCACCATGAAAAAATTGGTTTTGCCTATTATGTTAGTAGCTATTGTAGTTGGATTATATGAACAAACCAAAGACAAACCAAATATTTATATATTAATAATCACCATCATTGCTTTTATGTATGGCATGATGCAATTGAGTGCTAAAACATTGCATCATAATAATCATGATATCGAAGAGGAAGAAAATATAGAAAAGGAAGAAGATGTTAAATAAAGGAGATAAAGTTTCTGTGCTAGACGATGCAATTGATGGAATTGTTGTTGACATAAAAGGAAGTGAAGTTACAATTGAAACTTTAGATGGTTTTAACTTAATTTTTAAAAGTAATCAGCTAATTAGAAATGAAGGTTCTATGAGCTTTAATTTTAATAAGAATCAAATCATTAGTAAAAAGGAAGTAGCTAAACCTAACTATAGTAACAAAGAAAAGAAATCTAAAAAGGAAAACCCAATTCCTGAGTTTGATTTGCATATCGAAAAATTAGTTAAAAGTTATAAAGCGATGAGTAACTATGAAATATTAACGTTGCAATCAGAAACAGCAAAAAAACATATAGAGTTTGCAATTAGAAACAGGATTCCTAAAATTGTTTTCATTCATGGAGTCGGTGATGGTGTTTTAAAATCTGAAATCGATTTTATGTTAGGCAGATATGATAATATAACTTTTCAAGATGCTAATTATCAAAAATATGGATTAGGAGCCACGGAAATCTATTTCAAACAAAACATAAAATAATCCCACATTTGATTTAGACTTTTTTATTTTTTATGGTTTTTAACACTTTGACTTTACTCAAGTCTTAAAAAAAACAAACAGAACTATTCCAAGTTTTCTGAGTAGTTTTTCTCGGTAAACAAACCTAAAATATCCTATAAATTTGGTATTTTATTAAAAAAAACGTAGTAAATTAGTAACTTAGCAAAAAGTATAAATTAAAGATGGAAGTTGAACAAAGAGGCCCTATTACCATCATCAAGAATACCCAATTCAGTACTAAAGAGTTTTATCAAAAGTTACAGCATGAATACAATAGTTTTAAAACTCAAAATTTAATAATTGATTTATCGCATGATAAAGCTATAACAATAAAGGATATTAATTTATTCTTAGAAATAATAAAATCTCATTCCAAATTAAAAAAATCATTAGTATTCGTAACTGATGTTATTAATTTTAATGATGTTTCAGAAAGAATAACAGTTGTCCCTACTATATTAGAAGCCCATGATATTATAGAAATGGAAGAAATAGAACGTGATTTAGGATTTTAATTAAAAATGAAATTAACAATCTTAGGCTGTTATGCAGCTACACCCAGAACCATTACTAATCCGACGGCTCAAGTATTAGAAATTCGAAACAGAATGTTTTTAATCGACTGTGGCGAAGGAACACAAGTTCAGTTGCGAAAAAATAAACTCAAGTTTTCAAAAATCAATCATATTTTCATCTCTCACTTACATGGTGACCATTTCTATGGATTAGTAGGTTTGATTTCGACTTTTATGTTACTAAATCGCCAAACAGATTTACATGTTTATGGACCAAAAGGAATTAAAGAGATTATATTACTTCAATTACGCTATTCTAATTCGTTTACAGGTTATAATTTACATTTTCATGAATTAACCTCTACTGAAAGTAAAATTATTTATGAAGATGAAAAAGTATTAGTAAAAACTATTCCATTAAAACACAGAATTTATACTAATGGATTTTTGTTTCAAGAAAAAATTGGTGATAGAAAATTAAATATAGATGCTGTTCAACAATATAAAATTGACACTTGCTATTTTCAAAAAATTAAAAATGGGAAAGATATTGTTCTTGATAATGGAACTGTTATTCCTAATAATGAACTAACATTTGATCCTATTCCCGTAAAAAGTTATGCTTTTTGTAGTGATACTAAATACGATGAAACAATTATTCCACTGATAAAAGATGTGGATGTCCTTTATCATGAAACAACTTTTTTAGAAACAGAAGCAGACAAAGCTGAAAAAACTATGCATAGTACAGCAAAAGAAGCTGCACTAATAGCAATGAAATCAAATGCAAAACAATTGCTCTTAGGACATTATAGTACTCGATATGCTACTATTGAATTGTTTAAAGAAGAAGCATCAACTATTTTTCAAAATGTCTTATTAGCTGAAGATGGGAAAACCTTTGACTTTGATTAAAGAATTATCTAATTAATCTAATTAGCTTTGTATTTAAATACTACACATTTATATGAAAGATTTAGGCAATTATAGAAAATCCTACGATAAAAGTGAACTTCTTGAAACCAATATTCCAGAAGATCCAATCAACCTATTTAATAAATGGTTCTATGAAACCGAGGGTTTTGGTGGGGTAGAAGAGGTAAATGCTATGACCGTTGCTACAATAGGACTTGATGGATTTCCTAAGAGTAGGGTAGTGCTATTAAAAAAATTTGATGAGAACGGTTTTATTTTCTATACCAATTATAATTCGGAAAAAGGAAAAGCAATTAGCAACAATCCAAATATTTGTTTATCATTCTTTTGGCATAGCATGGAAAGACAAGTTATCATAAAAGGTATTGCAGAAAAAACAGATGAAATAGTTTCAGATAATTATTTTGATTCAAGGCCACATGGCAGTAGACTTGGAGCTATAGTATCGCATCAAAGTGAAATTATTCCTTCAAGAATGTTTTTAGAAAATAAATTGAAAGAGTTAGAAAAAGAATGTAAAGGAAAAGAAATACCAAGACCCAAAAACTGGGGAGGATTTTTGGTTAGACCTATTGAAGTTGAGTTTTGGCAAGGAAGACCTAATAGATTACATGATAGAATTCGTTTTCAATTACAAGATAATTTCAGCTGGAAAATAGATAGATTATCACCTTAAAATTATTATTATTTTTTATTACTGTACAATTACTCATTGAGTGTTTTTATTTAAATCCTAATCTAGATTTAAGTTTAAGAAATAATAATGCAATAGAATAGGCATCTTCGGAAACTGATTTTTTTTCACTTAAAGGAATTTTATAGTAATTACTAATCTCTTGTAATGAAAAGTATTTATTAGTAACATCTAGCAGTTTTTGATGCATTATTTCGATATCTAAAGCTTCGTTTTTAAGTTTACCACATTCCATTTTTTCTAGTACTTCATTTATCATTTCAATGTCAAAATGAATTCTGTGACCTATTAAAAATGAATTTCCAATAAATTCTATTAAAGCGGTTATAGCTTGTGGTTCTGCTAGTTTAGGCAAATTACTTTCAATCAAAAATTCATTAGACAAACTATTTTCATGAAGGTATTTGTATTGTAGAATAACTACTTCAAATGTATCACCGATTTTAATAACATCATTTACTATTCCAATTGATCCAAAAGATAAAATGACATCCTTTTTTGGATTTAATCCTGTAGTTTCTGTATTTAAAACCACATATCTATTGGGTTTAGTTTCAAACTTGGCCAAGTAGAATTTCCAAAATTCAGGATATTCTCTATTAATATTTTTAATCCAATTTAACATATTATGAAAATTGTGTTAATTGAAATTTATCTTTAATTAAATCTTCTAAATCTTTTATGGGTTGTAAAGCATTTTTTAATCTTTCCTTATCTACTTTGGTAAGTTCATCAATAGTAATAAAATCTCCATAATTATCATTTTTTAAACCTTCTAATGTTCTAAACTTTGAAAGGATTAAAAAAGCATCAGCACAATTTAAATAGATTTCTGAAAATTTTGGATCAACAATAGCTAATTGTTTAAAGCGTAAATAAGTATTATTGATACTTCGTAAATTATGACTAATAGCAAAAAGACGAGCACCATCTACAAGAGACATTATTGCTTTGTTTTTAATGTCAAATTTCCCTTTATTTTTTGCTTCTTCTTCAAGATTAAATTTTTTAAAGAAATTTAAAGGAGGACTTTTTCTAAGTGCATCATTTCCTAAGTAGTCAAAAAACAATGGATTGTTTGATATATTATTATGTATTACATCAGTTATAGCATCTTCAATTTTTCCTTCACCAAAAGAAATTTCGTAATCAAAAAAGATACTGCTAATATTGTTATTTTTTTCACCTGGATTCCTCATCCAATTATTATATTGTTTTGTCCATTCTGTTAGTGATTTACACCAATGTAAATTAGTAGCCATATGATCATTCGGACAAAATTTATAACCTATTTTTTCTAATATTGATGTGGCTCTTTTACTCAATTTTAAAAAGTAATCTTTAACCTCTCTATATTTCTCAGTTGCTACATCTTCAAAAATTAAAATACTATCCTGATCAGTTAATAAAAGCTGTTCTTTTCTACCTTGGCTTCCTATGCTTAACCAAGCAAATCGGGCAGGAGGTGATCCTAAATCTAGTATAGCTAATTCAACAGACCTTTTTACAATTGCAGTTATTATTTCACCTGAAATATTATAAATATGAGGTAAAGGAATGTTTTTGGCTATAGAAGATTGAATTAAATTAGTTAGTTTTTCTCTAACATTTTTTAATTCATTTGAAGAAAGAGCACGTTTTATTTCTTTGATTAAAACCCCAGGATTGTTTGCTTGAGCAACTATTAAATCATTTTCAGAGATAATACCTTTAACCTCCGATTTATCAGAGCCATTAGTTGTTACACATAAATGACTAACGTTATATTTTAACAATAATAATTGGGCTTCAGCAACAGAAACATTTTCAGGCACAGTAATTACTGGCGAGGACATTATTTTGTCAATCGAAGTTGTGATGGGAAATCTACCGTTTGCTATTTTTGTTCTAAAATCTGAATCAGTAACTATTCCAATTGGATAATTTTGTTCAATTATAATTGCACTATCAATAAGATTTTCTGTCATTAATTGTGCCGTGTCTTTCACGATTGTTGACCCACTTACTTTTAAAGGTATTTTATTGTAGGCTAAGGACTGAAAGTATTGATTTTCATTCGATTTGTTTTCAGTATAAACATTGTCAGTTAATAACTTCCCGCGATTTTCTTTGTCAAAAGGGTTTTGAGTATTGGTTGCAAAACTTTCTAATAAGAAATCAAGTACTTGGGGATTCTCTGCAACAAAAGGCTTAAAAACACTAATTGGAATTGCATATACAAGACTATCTTCACGTGCTTTAGCAGTCATCATATAATTGTTTTTAGCAAAAAATGGGCGCAAACCAAAAACATCACCAGCATAACATTTATTCAATAATGTTTCCTCAGCATCAGCAATTACAGAAAGATTAATTACTCCAGATGCCACTACATAAAAACTATCATGCAGTTTGTCACCAATTTGAAATAATACTTTATGCTTGTCTAAGTTTACAACTCCAATACTAGTGGCAACTTGAGTAAGCTGATTTTCATTTAAATAATTAAATGGAGAATATTCTTTTAAAAAATTTGCAATATTTTTAGCAATTGAATTACTCATGATTTTATTTTAGCCCCAATAAATTTTATAAACAAAAATAAGAAAGGTTATCCGAAAAAAGGGTAGTTGTTAAAAACATTTGATAACTATATTAAGTTATTATTATTGTATTATTTAATAAAATCTATTTTACATAATATAAATTATAGTTTATTAAATATACAATAGAGTATATTTAGATTTATATTGTAAAACATTGATTAACTGTAATATATTAATCATCATCTATATTAATTATTAATAATTAATTTCTCTAAATATTTTCCCTATTGTTACAATTAATTTAGTTTTATAATCTTCAATTAACCATTCGCGATAATTTTTACTTGTTTTACCTAAACAGCTTACAAATCTTAAAACACGACTTTCTATATCATCTGATAGCAACTTTGAAAGCATTTTAGCTTCATTAAATTCCTCAGAATTTTCCAAACACATTACAGCATGTTGTTGTATTGATTTTTCAAGAACTTCTTTTGAACGCCTATTTTGTGCAATTACTTTCTTGAATTCATCTTCAATGTCCATGTTTATTTCTTGAGATTTTGAAAATTTAATTCTTATAACATCTGGCATTTTGTATTTGAAATTATATTCAATTTCGGTGTCATCTCTTAGACTTTCTAAATAATATTCAGGTGATTTAAAAATATGTTGCCAATCTACTGGTTCATTCCACAATCCAAATCGTAATGCATTATTTCCTAAATCTATTACTGTAAAATTATCTTTAAGAGCTAGTTTCCTAGAACCTCTTCCAATCATCTGAAAATACAGAGTCAATGATTTGGTAGCTCTATTTAAAATAATACTTTCTACGGTTGGCTCATCAAATCCTGTAGTCAAAATTCCAACTGAAGTTAATATAGCGTCAGGTGTTTTCTTAAACCATTGTAAAATATCTTTTCTGTCATCTGCTGAAGTGGTGTTATCTAAATGCCTAATGGTATAACCGGCTTCTCTGAAGGTTTCATAAACATATATTGAAGTATTGATTCCATTGTTAAATATCAATGTTTTCTTGCCCAATGATTTTTCTGTGTATGCATGCAATAATTTTTCTTGCATTACCATATTCATGTACAAATCATCCGAAGATTTGATGGTATAATCTCCATTAATACCTACTTTTAAAGAAGTTAATCCTACATCATAACTGTAAGTTATAGCTTTTGCTAAAAAACCTTTGTCTATGAGAGATTGAATTGTGTCACCAACTATAAGTTCATCATAATTTTGATGCATTGGTAATTTAATATTCGAGCTTAATGGCGTGGCAGTAACACCAAGAATAAATGCTTTTTTAAATTGGCTAAATAACTTGCGAAAGGAATTATAATGTGCTTCATCAATGATGACTAAACCAACGTTATCAATCCTCAATTTCTCATCATTCAAACGATTTTTAAGGGTTTCTACCATTGCTACAAAACAAGAATATTCTTCTTGATCAGGCAATTCTTTTATTTTACTGTTAATGATTTTATTCTTAACTTCAAATCCTTTTAGCATTTTTGAAGTCTGTTTGCAGAGCTCAATACGATGAGTTAATACAACTACTTTTTTGTTATATTGTTTTAAATAACGTCTAACTATTTCAGAAAAAATAACTGTTTTCCCTCCACCTGTTGGTAATTGATATAATAAATGATAGTCACTGGGAGCATTGTCTAATCGTTCAAAAATTTTATCGATATCTCCTTTTTGGTAGCCATAAAGTTCCTTCTTTTCTTCAATTTCGATATTAAAATCTTTTTGGGACATGACAAATTTTTACAATTTTGCAAAAATACATCTAAAAAAATCTTACCACCAAAATTAAGTGGTTTATTTACAATAAATTAATATTCAAGTCTTTCTAAAATGGCGCCAAATTCATAACTATTCAACCAATTTTGATTAATTGATTCTTCAGTTAGAGCCACTACCCTACTTTTAAAATCATTCAAGATTCCGTTTTCAATTAGAAAACTAATAGCTTGCTGAAATGAAGTTAGCATACTCTTAAAAAATAATTCTTGTTTGATGATCTTTTCGGAAGAAAATGCTTGAGCAATTTCAATGTTATATAACATTATATCTGCAATGATAAAAACATCAACACCAAGTGAAATGTAATGTTTTATATATTTTTGAGCAATAGATCGTCGCATTTTTGGTCTTTTTCCTTTACTGGGAAAATATTCGTGAGATATTTTATATTTAGCTTCTTGAATTAGTTTGTTTTCATTTGGATTGAAAGCAAAATCGTAATATACTTTCACGTCTTTAAACTTTTCATATAATTCTACCAATTGTTCTTCAAGCTGTTTTTTACTCAGTTCACTTAGGTATTTTTTTAAATTCCGTTTACTCATCCTGTAAAATTATTTTGTAAAAGTAAATTACTTTATGTTTGTTATCTATACAAATCAATGTTATTACTTATTTTTGCTAAATATAAAGACAAATTTATGCTTCGATTTTTTAAAATTATTGCTTTGCTAGAAGGAATTTCATTATTGTTATTGTTTTTCTTCGCCATGCCTTTAAAATATTTCTTCAATAATCCAGATTATATAAGACCCATTGGCATGTCTCATGGATTATTGTTTACAGGATATATTATTTTAGCATTCATGCTAAAAATTGAGAATAACTGGAGTTATAAAAAGTTTGGAATTGTAGCTTTGGCCTCTATTATTCCTTTTGGAACATTTTATATTGAAAAAAAATATTTACGAAATGCATAAACTAGTTGATAGAATATTTAGTTGGAGTTATCCAATATTTAAAAAATGGCATTTAGGTGAAACCCTTTCAGCTTATCTAAGTTTGACTATAAACATTATTGTTTTGGCCTTTTTATCCTATATTATCTACATCATTTTTAGATATTTATTGGTTAAAAGCATGATACTTTTAGCTAAAAAAACTAAAACAAAATTCGATGATTTATTAGTATCAAACAAAACTGCGAAGTACATCGCCCATTTAATTCCTTTACTTTTTATTTATAAATGTGTTCCAATACTATTAGAAAATTTTGTCTATTGGGAGTCAGTTTTTGGTAAATTAGTTGGGATTTACATAGTACTTTTAAGTTTGTGGATTTTCAAAACTATTTTAAATGCCTTTAGAGATCATTTAAAATCAAACCCATCTTTTAGCGACAAGCCCATTGACAGTTACATTCAGGTAATCATGATTGTGCTTTGGCTTTTTGCTTTCATATTTATTATTTCAAAAATTTTTGATATAAGTACTGGAGCAATGCTTGGAACTTTTGGTGCAATTTCTGCTTTAATAATATTAATCTTTAGAGACACAATACTTGGATTTGTTGCTAGCGTTCAAGTTTCGTTAAATGATATGGTTCGTATTGGTGATTGGATAACATTTGACAAATTTGGCGCAGATGGCGAGGTAATCGAAATCAACTTAGCCACTGTAAAAGTTAGAAATTTTGATAACACAACCACAACAATACCAACTTACAGTATGATTTCTGATTCTTTTAGAAATTGGCGTGGTATGCTGAATTCAGATGGAAGACGCATAAAAAGACATATTTTAATTAAAGCTAAAAGCATCAGATTTTTAGCAGAAAGCGAACTGCAAGAATTAAAAAAAATCCAATTAGTTGAACATTATATAGAGTTGCGTCAAACCGAAATAGATAAATTCAATGTTACGCATAATGTTGATAAATCCTTATTAATCAATGGCCGAAACTTGACTAATTTTGGACTTTTCAGAAAATATATAACACAGTATTTACATCAATATCCTGGTTTAAATAAGGATATGATTTTACTTTGTCGTCAATTGCAGCCAACTTCTCAAGGTATTCCATTAGAGATTTATACATTTTCAAATGATAAACGATTCGAAAACTATGAATACATCATGGCAGATATTTTTGATCATGTTTTTGCATCTATACCCTATTTTGATTTAGAAATTTATGAAATGCTTTCAGGCAAGAGCGAATTGGAAGACTAATCGGTTAAACGATCTTTAATATATTCTATTTGGACCTTGCCATGAGGTTTTGGTTTTCCATCTGTGCCTAAGCTAACCATTGTTATAGTTGCTATACTTATAATTATTTCTCTAGTCATCATATTTCTTACTTGACAAGTCAAAGTTAGAGATGATTTTCCAAATTTCACAACATCTATCCCTATCTCTACGATATCACCCTGTCTAGCCGAACTTCTAAAATTAATTTCAGACATGTGTTTCGTAACAATCTTTGGGTTTTCTAGCTGAATTATAGAATACAACGCTAATTCTTCATCAATCCAAGCTAATAATCTACCACCAAATAATGTGCTATTTGGGTTTAAGTCTTCTGGTTTTACCCATTTTCTAGTATGAAATCTCATTTTTATATAATTATTTATAAATATAGTAAAAAGTGTATTAAATTAATTTTCAATATTATGTATAAAAGTTGAATATTAAAATGAAATATATATATTTGCATCTAAATTATAATTATATTTAACTCAAAATTAGAATTATGAAGAAAAGCCTACTATTATTTTTCGCCCTTTTTGCATTTTTTACCAGTAATGCACAAAAAGTTGTTGATACAACACAAGTTCTTGATAGTTACAACAAATGGTCAATTGAATTTGATTTAGGACAAAGTAAAGGAGCAAAACCTTACTCAGAAGGATATTTTGCAAGTGATCCTGATAAATTTTTAGGTGGATTCCAATTAAACCACTATGGAATAGGAGTAAGATATATGTTTAGTCCTAAATTTGGTATTAAATCTCGTTTCTCTTATGATGATATTAAGAATTTAAGTGGTTCTGAAAGTTTACCATTTAAATTACAACACTTACAATTATCTTTTGAAGGTGTAGTTAATGCCATCAGATTGTTTGAAATTCAAGATGACGCTAAAAGATTTGGTTTGTTATTTCACTTTGGATTACAAGCCTCTCAAATGTCACCTATCAGTAATGAAGGATCTGATGGCCTGGGAACTACTACAAATGGTGTATTTACAAATCATATAAATGTAAATAAAAATAAAAAAGAGTTAAACGGAGGCTTAATTGTTGGTATAACTCCTGCCATTAGAGTGTTAAATGATTTTAGTATCTATTTAGATGTAACAATAAACTCTAACATTCGTCAACATTTCAATTGGGATGGTGCTTATGCTGATAGAAATAATAACTTAACAGGAAGTTTGTTCACCACTTCATTAGGACTTTCTTATTCATTCGGTAAAGAAAAAATACACGGAGACTGGGCTATTATTCAAGACAAACAATCTAAAGAAATTAACGAGTTAAATAATAGAATTGGAGAAATTGAAACATTAATGAATGACACCGATAAAGATGGTGTGCCAGATTATCTTGATGTTGAAAATAATTCTATTGCGGGTGTAACTGTTGATACTAAGGGAAGAATGGTTGATAAAAATAACAACGGTGTTCCTGATGAATTAGAAAAATACATTGATAAATCTATTGAAACTAATAATAGTAGCAATAACGCAACAGTTTCCAAAGGAATGCTCGAAAAGTTAATCAATGATGGTTATGTTGCCGCTTATTTTGACTCAGGCAAAACTCAACCAACAAATGCATCAACGGAT
The DNA here is from genome assembly GCF_049318185.1 of Flavobacterium sp. GTDB lineage: Bacteria > Bacteroidota > Bacteroidia > Flavobacteriales > Flavobacteriaceae > Flavobacterium. Next base: position 14,976 of record NZ_JBMOGV010000032.1, read on the forward strand.
AATATTGGATTTATTTTGAATTATTTACGTAATAATCCTGAAAAATCAATTGACATAATTGGTTACGCAGATGAGTTAGGTTCAAGTAAACTTAATACAAAACTATCTTCTGATAGATCTCAAAATGTCAAAGCAATTTTAATGAAAGCTGGTATAGATTCTTCAAGATTAAATGTTGTTGGAAATGGAATTGACAATTCTGTTGATAAAAACTCAGAATACGCTAGACGCTTAGTACGTAAAGTATTATTTCAAATCAAATAATTAATTAACAATTAGTTATTAATAACTATAAAATGACCTCTGTTTTTTAACAGAGGTTTTTTTATACATTTAAATAAAAAATGAAAACAAGAGATAGTCATGTTTTAGAATTAAGAGGCGAAGCTTTAGGGGTAATTACTTTTCAATCCTCTAATGAAGAATCATTTCAGAACAAAACCCTCAGACCCATTCTTAAATTACAAAATGATATGTTTATTGCTGTTTTCATCAATTATGCTATTAAGCAAAAAAATGTTTTTTTCAATCTTACTCCTGAAAAAAAATTAGCCTACATTGAAAATGTAATTCAACGGGATATTAAATTTAGAAATTCACTTAAAGGAATAATTATAGGTTTATTTACTATTGATGAGTATAATGATTATATTCAAAATTCTTCAAATTTAAATAAGAGAATGATGAACTTGTTAATAGAGCGATTAAAAAGCCAAGTACAAGTGATAGAGGTCAAATAACTACTATAAATAGTTTCTTTTTATTGCTATTAAATTCTTTTCTGTATTAATCAATTCACTGATAATTTCATTTCTCAAAACGTCTATATTTTCATATTTTAAGTGCTTAGACCAAGAATCATCTACAAATATATCTTTTATGATTTTGATGATTTTAGCAGTTTCATTTGAATTTCTTACCACAACTTTTTCGTTGTTTTCTAAAGAATTCATATGATAAAAATTCACTTCTTGAGTTGAAGTGTTTACTTTTATATAAAATATTTTTGAAGTAGCATCAGTAGCATAAAAATCAGACCATTTTGCATAAGCGATTGTTGTGCTTTGATTTTTAAATTGGTTCAAAGGAAGTAAGCGCCAATAACAGTTTGCAACCCTACCCCAATGATTAGAAATACGGTATAACCCATCGGCAGTAAAAATATATTGGCTTCCTGATTTACTTTTGAAATTGATTTTTAAGTCTTTAACTTCTTCTATTCTGACCTCTTTCCAAATACAAAAGGTATAGGAATGAAAATTATGTTTATTGTATTTATTTAACATTTAAATAAAATAAATAAATTAATCATTATTTTCCAAGTGTTCAGGATTTGATACTGAAGTGGTGTTAGCATTTGTCCTAATTTCAGTATGACGAACTTCTCCTCCGCTTGTTCCAACTTGTTGCGCTAAAAATACTCCAACTGCAGCTATTGCTAATGCTAAATAAGAAATCAACTTTGATTTAATATGATTTTTAAAATTGGTATACAATCCAAGTAATGATATTACACCTAAAACATACAAAACTAACGCTAGTTTTTCAGCAAGTTCCTCATGTTCGTGAATAATTTGTTTTCCAATGTTTGGCATTTTTTCCACTAGTTCTTCTGCACCTTCTCCTGTTCCCATACTGAAAGCTGCAAAAATAGCAGCTACAATAAATAAAATATAAGCTACGTTCTTAACTGAATTATTCTTGAAAATTAATCCAGCTACTACTATTCCAAAACCAAATATTGTTCCAATAATTGGAAAATGGTTTACCACTAAATGCCAATGTGCGTTGTTCATAATTTATTTTTTTTGAATTGAAATCAAATTTATGCTTTCTTTTTTACTATTAAATTTTATTTATTAAAACTAAACTCCACTATAGTTCCTTTACCTTCTTCACTTTCAATTTTTAAATCTATTTGCAACAAGATACACAAACGTTTTACTATAGACAATCCTAATCCAATCCCTTTTATTTCAGGATGTTCATTTGAATTTGAACGATAGAATTGATCAAATATTTTTTGCAAATCTTCTTTGGCAATACCTATTCCATGATCTGAAATTAAACAAATTAGTTTGTTTTCCGTATCTATTATATCAAAAACAATTTCGCCATTGTTTTTTGAATATTTAACGGCATTAGTTAAAATGTTATTAACTACAATAAAAAACAAATAAGAGTCTGTATTGATATAATAATCTTCTGAAAATTGAGCTTTACACCTTAAATTCTTTTCAGTAATCAGTGTTGAATTTCGAGAAATAACATCTAGGAATAACCCATTTAAGAACACTCTTTCAATCTTTAAAGTTTGCTTTTGATTTTCAAATCTCGCCAATAAAAGCAATTCATCAACCATATTGTTTAATCGATTGACTTCATTAATACAAAAATCAATTTTCTCTTTATATTCTTCAGGGTTACGAGGTTTACGAACTAAAACCTCTAGCGTTCCTTTGATAACAGCTAAGGGTGTTCTTAGTTCATGAGACGCATCAGAGGTGAATTGCTTTTCGCGTTCAATCGCATTCTCTACTCTATCCAAAAGATTATTGATAGTTCTGGACAATATAAACAATTCATCCTTTTTAACGGGTAAAGGAATTCTTGATTTCAAATTATCTTTCGTAATAATATTAGAAGTTTCAATAATTGCATTTATTGGTTTTATACTTCTACCCACTATAAATCTTGCAATAAGAAATAATACTAACAATATTAATGGATAGGCAACTGTAAGAATAAAGAACAGATTATTCAATACCATTTTTGAATCTTCCAAAGATATAGCGACTATTAGAAAGCCAATAATTTTTGTACCCTGGTACAAGGGCACTTGTATTTGACGAACATACATATTATCCAACATACCATCAAACAAGGAGTTATTGATGGCCTCAGAATAATAGGTTAGTCTCTTTTTTTTGAGATTTGGCGATTTATTGACTAATGCACCCAGTTCATCCACAAACTGAATAAATGCAGGGCTTCCATCTACTTTGTTAAATTGAATAGCTTTCCATTGTTGTTCTCTAACAAGTAATACACAGTTTTCTTTAACTTCAATTTCTTTTAAGTGCTTGGCAACTTCTAGTTTAATTTCGCTATTTACTTTGACATAAACACTAAACCTAACAATAGCATATATGACAAAAAACACTACAAAGATTAATAATGCTGTGGTAATGATATAATTAAAAGCTATTCTATTTTTAAAGGAAAGTTTTTGCATTTTTCTTCTTAATCGTTGGCTATATAACCAACTCCACGAATGGTTTTAATAAAGTCTTCTTCTACTTTTAAGTTTAATTTTTTTCTGATAGCATTCATAAATACATCAATTACGCCCGTATCATAATCAAAATGAATGTCCCAAACGTCTTGTATAATTTGACTTCTTGAACATACAGTCCCTTTGTTTTTGACTAAATAACACAACAAGTCAAATTCTTTGTGTGTAAACGAAACCTCTTGTTTATTTACTACTACTTGATGTTTTGGAATATTAATTTCAATAGGTCCTAGTGTTAGGGTATCTTCTTCGCTTTTGTCCCTGAGTTGCACTTTTATACGTTGAACCAATTCTTCAAAACTAAATGGTTTTTTTATATAATCATTGGCACCCGATTTTAATCCTTCTATTGTTTCTTGCACCGTGTCTTTGGCTGTTAAAAAAATAATAGGCACTTTGGTGTTTAATTCTCTAATTTTTTTGCAAATTTCAACACCAGTCATTTTAGGCAGCATCCAATCTAGTAATACTAAATCGAATTTTTGATTTTGAAAAAGTTCCAATCCACTTACTCCATCAGAAGCAGAAGATATTTGATACCCTTCCTCTTCCAGTCCTTGTGTTAGAAACTGAATAATTCCTTCTTCATCCTCTATTATTAAAATATGCTTCATACAAGACTTGTGTTTCTTTGTGCTAAAGATAATTCAAAAATAAAGTCTGCCAATGGTTTGCTTTTCTATTTTAACCAAATTTTAATTTTAAAATTAGTACAAACACAGTGCAAACTGACATCGTTTTTCAATTGGATAATTGACAAAAAGAAAACAACTCGAGCTGTTGACTATTTCTTTTGGGTCTTATTTTTTCTTTCAAAGTTTTAGGTATATTTGTTTACCCTAACGGTACTAGTACTATCAGTCGGAAAATAATGGCTGTCAAATCGTTTTAGTATTTTTAAAAACTAAGAATCAGTGTATGGCAAATAACATATTCAAAGAAAATCCATCGGCAATACGTGAAATGAATACCAGTGTCATAACTAATTTTTCAAAACTAAAAGTCTCTTTATTTCTTATCCCTTTATTTTTTATTCTTGCAATAATTCTCTTTATCTATAGTCAGGGAGCATTTTCTATTGAAAATTATGTACAAGTACAAAAGAGCGCTTTCCTTTTTATCAATGCCGAACTATCACAATTTCCCAACATTATCTATAACCTTACCCAGCTTGGCGATGCCATGATTTTATTATCCTTGCTAACTATTTTTATACTCTATGCACCAAAACTTTGGGAGGCGTTACTATCAGCTTCGCTCGTGTCTGCGCTATTTTCTAATGTGCTCAAAAAAATATTTGCTGTGCCAAGACCTGCGGCTCTATTTGACAACAGTAGTTTTACTATCATCGGGAAAACATTAACGGGACACAACAGTTTACCATCAGGACATTCTATTACTATTTTTACGATACTTACGGTGCTTTTGTATGCGTTTATGCCTAAAAAAATTACTGCTAAACTAGCATGGTCTTTTGGCTTAGTGGCTATCGGATTGCTATTGGTATTTACCCGTGTGGGTGTCGGTGCACATTATCCAATGGATGTCATTAGTGGAAGCATCATTGGCTATATTTCTGGGCTTACTGGAATTTTTATTAGTAACAACTATAAACTTTGGGAATGGATTAATAGTAAGAAATACTATCCCATTTTTATACTCTTGTTTGTGATTTGTGGTGGTGTTTTAATCAGCAAAATCAGTAAAGAAAACTTGCTCATATTTTATTTTGCTTTAATCAGTTTAGTCTTTTCTCTATATAAAATAATAACCGCTTATGTTAAAAAATGATTTAAAAATAACTCATTTCGTTCTTGTAATGAGTGTGTTGAATTTCCTATTCTTCCATTTTCCTTTCTTTACATTTGTTATTCACAACATTGATTATAAAAGCTTTAACGGAGTTTTACTCATCTTTAGCTTAATGCTTTTAATGTTAGTGTTAAACGCATTTGTGTTTTACCTGATATTTTATTTATCGCGTTACTTTGGGAAAGCACTGTTGGTTATTTTCTTTATTGCAAACGCTATAGCGGTTTACTTTATCAATACCTATGGCGTCATTATAGACGAAAGTATGATTGGCAATATCCTTAACACAAACTATGAAGAATCAAGTAGTTATTTTTCAATTAAAATGATTGCTTATATTCTGATACTGGGCGTTATTCCTAGTATATACATCATAAAAGTGAAAATCATCAAAGTACCTTTAAAGCAATTTTTTAAAACTATAGCACTTACGCTTTTAGTAATTCTTTTACTCGTGATTGCCAATGCCAGTAACTTGTTGTGGATAGATAAAAACTCTAAAACACTTGGCGGATTAGCCATGCCTTGGTCCTATACCGTTAATATTTCCTTGTTTTATAAGCATAAAGCCGATAAAAATGAAAAGGAAATTCTATTGCCTAACGCTATTATTAAAGACAAACAAAAATCGGTGTTTATCTTAGTCATAGGCGAATCAGCACGTAGCCAAAACTTCTCGTTATATGGTTATACGAAGAACACTAACCCATTGTTGTCTAAAATTCCGAATGTGCATCATTTTGAGGCCAACTCTTGCGCTACTTACACTACGGCAGGTGTTAAATGCATTTTGGAACATAAGAACTCCGATGAACTTTATGAAATTTTGCCTAACTACTTATACCGAAACAATGTAGAAGTAATATGGAGATCCACCAACTGGGGCGAACCGCCACTGCATATTAAAAACATTCAAAACAGAGAATTCTTGAAATCCCATAACAAAGGCAACAACATTGAATATGATGAAATCCTTTTAAATGGTTTAAAAGAACAAATACTAGCCAGTAAAAAAGATAAAATATTGATTGTATTACACAGCAGTGCTAGTCATGGGCCTACGTATAGCAAGAAATATCCTCCGCAATTTGAAATGTTTAAACCAGTCTGTAATAGTGTAGAACTGGCAAAATGTTCGCAAACTGAGTTAATAAATGCCTACGATAACACTATAGTCTATACCGATTATTTATTAGCTACTATTATTAAAGATTTGAAAGCACTACCTGCCTACAATAGCGCTATGCTATTTGTTTCTGATCATGGCGAATCGTTGGGCGAGAATAATTTATACATGCATGGTTTGCCAATGAGTTTAGCACCTAAAGTGCAATTTGAAATCCCATTTATAGTTTGGACATCTGAAGGGTCTCAACAACTGAAGCCCTACAAGACTGTAACCCAAAACCATGTGTTTCATAGTGTATTACATTTTCTAAACATCGCAAGTCCTATCTATAACGAGGAATTGAATATTTTTAAATAATTAGTAATACCTACCCTAAGAGTAGTTTGACACCTTCAAAAACAACTAGGATGGAGTTGAAGAATACCTTATAGCCTCTTTTTAGCTTTTATTACCTAAAACAAATGCTTTCATTATCTTTAGACCACGTTAAAAAAACACAAAACGGTTGTTAATCCTACTATAATTTCATGGAAAATAAGATAC
>NZ_JBMOGV010000033.1:0-21733 GCF_049318185.1 Flavobacterium sp.
AATAGTTTATTTTATATTTAGAACCACGCGAAAGGATTCGCGCGGGAGCGGGGAAAGGATTCGCGCGGGAGCGGGGGATTGTTTTTTTGAAAATATTTTACGAAAAAGCTATGTAAAAAACATTATTTTTTATTTTCACAAAACACCAAAGCTTTACACGTTCTATTACTTTCTGGACATTTTCTTAAACCTAAAGAGAATGATTCGTGTTTGATAAGTTGACTTACTACATTATTAACTGATTGACAAGTGTTTGCATAACCAATTACATTTTTATGATTTCTTATCCAAACATCGAGAGATTTTGGTTTTGGATGCACATTTAAAACTACTTGTTTTGAACCTATAATCATATAATCTAGATTGTATTTTATGAAATGCTTTATTAAATCTTCAACTTTAAACTTAGCATTATTAGCATGTGGCAATATTATTTCTTCCATTTAATGTATTTTTAAAATAGTATGTTATTAGTATTTTTTTTAAATTAACCATGATTGTTGTTTAATTGATTTACTAATCTTTAACGCAGCGCACTGAGTTACCATTATTCTTCCTTTCGGTGATCCTGTATGTACCTCCGTTAATATAAATCAACCTGAGGTATCTAGCACCCCAAGACACCTCCGACGAACTCCACCAGATACCGTAATTTCCTATTGTGAGGAAGCAGCCAATGTTGCAAAATGATCCATTTGTGTCTCGATAACCTCCTGGAAGACCCGTAAATCCACTGGAATTGGTAGCGTCTGAGTTAGGACTCGTCCAAAGCGATGTGCCTGTTGATTTCATTTTACCACCTGCAACTCCATCTCCTCCCAAACAAGACGTCAAAGTAGTCCATTCAGCATCTGATGGAATATGATAGCCTGTTGGAGCTAGTCCTCTTGGGTCATTTACAGCATACCAATTGTATAATCTACCAAACGTAGCCTCTGTTGCTGGATCGTTATCATAATAACACCAAGCGCCAGTAGTTAGAGCCGCCCATTCAGTTGGGTCAGTAACTTGCGGTATTATATCCCCATTACGGTATTTACTTACATTTAAATTAGTTTTTGTCCATGTTTGATTACAAATGGCAACAGTTTGATAATTGTTGCCATCAATATCAGTTACAGTTGGCGACGCTTCAGTTGTAAAACTAATTTCATTTCCATAACTTGTTTCAGAACTATTCGTAGCATAGGCTCTTACATAATAAGTAGTATTTGCTACAAGTCCTGAAATAGCACTTGTAAACGTTCCTGTTCCTGCACCATCACTTGTTTTTGTAGACAAATTAATAGTAGGATTAACGCTTGTACTCCAACAAACACCTCTGGCAGTTATGTTAACTCCGCCATCATTTGATATAGTACCCCCTGAACTAGCAGATATACTTGTAATTGCAGAAATAGCTGTTGTTGTTACCGTAGGTAGTGTAGATAAAGTGAGTTCATTAGAATAAGTAGGTGAATTTCCAGCTGAATTATAGGAATAAACTCTGTAAGTATAATTAGTATTGGGTGTTAAATCAGTGTTGCTAAATGCGGTAATATCTGTTGAAGTAGTCCCTACAACAACATAAGTACCTGTTCCCATTTTTCTTTCAATTTTAAAACCAGTTTCGTTTGTGGAGTTGTCCGTCCAAGAAATATTAATTTGAGTTGTAGAAGCTACAACACCAGTTAAATTAGATGGCGGTGCAGGAACTACTGTTGTATTTCCATTGCCATCAGAACTAGTTGAACAAGAATAAACTAAAGATATTCCTAAAATGAGAGTAATTAATTTTTTCATAATTGTTTAATTTTTAAAAGGTTGTTTTTTAATTTGAGGAAAATAATAGTCATAACTATGTAACTTCTTACAAACATACAACTACCAACTAAAAAAAATACCTCTAAAAATTTCTTTATTTGATTAAAAAGTTCTACTTTTGAACTATTAATTCTTACTACTATGATACAACAAGCAGAAACTAAGATCAAACAGATACGTGAATTGAAGAATTTCACGCAAGAGTATGTAGCGCAAAAGCTAGGGTTATCTACCCGTGCTTACAGCAAAATAGAAACAGGTGAAACGCAATTAACCATCAATCGGTTAAACGAGATTAGTACTATTTTAGGAGTTCCGCCTATGGAAGTTTTAGGTTTTGATGACAAACAAGTATTTAACAACTGCAAACAAGATGGTTACATAGGAATTAATCACATTAATCTTCCTGAAAAACTAATCCAGCAATACGAAGAAACCATCCAATCGTTGAAAGAGCAAATACAGTTATTAAAGTTGCTTCAAGGTAAATAAATGAGTTAATCCGTATTGTTTTTTTAATTCCTACGTATAAAAAAATCATTTTATAAGGAACCATTTTTCATAAGATGTACTAGTTTAAATCAAAAGATGTACATCTTTTAGTTTTATCAAAAGGACAAATTCATTTTATTTGCTTGTTCTTATTATTTTTTACACTAGGCGGCCTGTTTTTCAACTGCTCCAAAATAGGCTCTTTGGTTGCAAAGGAATACAATTAATAGAAATTTTCAGATTGATTAAATAATAAAGTTATTATTTCTAGGGTATGATTTTCAATTCTATAAATTAGTGAAATGTGTTTGTTAATTAAGCATTTATGATACCTAGTGATTTTAGATTGTGGAAAATATGGTTGTAGATTGCAATATTTTGTAGTAAAGTTAAAGTGTCCTTTTCAAATTTCTCAACAATTGAGATATTCCATTTCTCAAAAAGTTGTTCAATTATGTAGAGGTAGTATTCTTTAGCTAAATCTGACCAAATAATTTTCATTTGGGATTCTTTAATTCAGCAATCTTTTTTTTTGCTAAAGCCATAACTTCCTCATGCGAATGAATTCTTCCGTTTTCAAGATCCTCAATTCCTTTTTGAATTGATTTTTTATCATTTGCTGAAAGATTTTCATACCAATCTTCATTGTCTGCTATAGAAACAAAATCCATGCTTTTAAGTAATTCTAAAAAAAAAGTATATTTATTGTCTTTGATATTTATGATTAACTGTTTCATATGCAGCTAGTATTTGTTTTTTTATTTTTCATATGTAGTTCGCATACAACTTTATCACTTTTTGAATGGCATTTATGTTATGCTCATTTCATTATATCAAATTTATAAAATTATTTTATATCAAAAGTTGAAACCTACATATTTTTCAACTGCTCCAAATAATCGCGCTGGTTCGACAATCGAGGGATTTTATGTTGACCACCTAGTTTATCGTTGGCGGCTAGCCAATCATAAAATAAATTCTCTCTCGCAATATTCACTTTCAGTTGATTTAATGTCATGTTGTTGTAGCGTTTGGCTTCATAATCAGAATTGACTTCTTGCAAGTATTCGTCTAATGTTTTTTGGAACAAAGCCATATCACCAGGTTGCTTTTTAAACTCAATCATCCATTCGTGTGCGCCTTTTTCTTTGTCTTTCATAAAAATAGGAGCTACAGTATAATCTTTGATTTCACAGTCTAAAGTGGCACAAGTTTTAGCCAAAGCCATATCAGTGTTTTCTACCATCAATTCTTCGCCAAAAACATTAATATGATGTTTCGTTCTGCCCGAAACTCTAATTCTGTAGGGATCTAAAGAAGTAAAACGAACAGTATCGCCAATTAAATAGCGCCACAAACCAGCATTAGTAGTAATAACAACAGCATAATTTTTAAACAATTCTACATCGGCCAATCGAATAACTTTTTGTTCTGGTGTTCCAAAAGTTTCCATAGGGATGAACTCATAGAAAATGCCGTAATCCAACATCAACAGTAAATCATTAGAATAATTCAAATCCTGAATGGCAAAGAAACCTTCGGAGGCATTATAGATTTCATAGTATTTGAAATCAGTTTTAGGCAGTACCTTTTTGTATTGTTCTCTATAAGGTTCAAAGCTAACGCCACCATGAAAATAAACTTCGAGATTGGGCCACAACTCAAAAAGATTCTCTTTGCCAGTTTCGGTCATAATACGATTAAGCAAAACGAGCATCCAGGATGGAACACCAGCAAAACTGGTGACATTTTCGACTTTAGTTTCGTTTATAATAGCTTCGAGTTTGCTTTCCCATTCGCTCATGAGGGATATTTTACTACTGGGTGTGCTGCTAAACTCTGCCCAAATAGGCATATTTTCAATAAGAATAGCCGATAAATCCCCAAAATAGGAATTGTTTTTTTCGTAAATCTGAGAACTGCCACCCAAGCGCAAACTTTTGCCTAGGAACATTTCGGAGTTTTCATTATTGTTCAAATACATGCACAATAAATCCTTACTGCCTTTGTAATGACAATCTTCTAGAGCTTCATTGCTCACAGGGATAAACTTGCTTTTGGCATTGGTAGTGCCGCTCGATTTGGCAAACCATTTTATAGGTGTGTTCCAAAAAACATTTTGAGCTCCTTTTCGGGTAAGTTCAATCATGGGTTCCAAATCTTCATAGGTAGAAACTGGAATTCTTTCCGAAAATGTTTGATAGGATTTAATACTTGCAAAATCATATTTATGACCCATAACCGTTTCTTCTGCGCTACGAATTAAGTTCATCATCAATTCTTCTTGCACTTCATGTGGATATTTCAGAAACAATTCAATTTGATGAATGCGTTGTTTCAAAACCCAAGAAGCGATAGAATTGATTATTGGAAAGGGCATATTGATTTTAGAATTTCGATTTACGATTTAGGATTTGTAACTTTACGCTAAAATAGCAAATAAATCTTAAACCCTTATTCCTAAATCCTAAATAAAAGATGACTTACGAAGGTGTATTGACCAAAATGCAAACGGAATTTTCTAATCCTATTCAATATTATTTGGTATTTGAGAATAGTTTTTTGAGTGTAAACCAGTTGTTAAACAAATCTATAGAAATTACTTTTCAGGGCTATCAATGTTTGAATTGTGGCAAAAAGAAAAAGATTTTCCGTCAAGGTTTTTGCTATGATTGTTTTATGAGTTCGGCTTCTGCAGGTGATTGGATTATGAAACCCGAGTTGAGCACCGCTCATTTAGATATTGAAGATCGAGATTTAGACTATGAAAAACGAGTGCAACTACAACCTCATATCGTATATTTGGCATTATCAAGTGACGTGAAAGTGGGTGTTACTAGAAAAACACAAGTCCCTACACGATGGATAGACCAAGGAGCAGTGCAAGCCATTTCAATAGTGGAAGTGCCTAATCGTTACTTGGCAGGAATTACCGAAGTGGCACTAAAAAATCATTATGCCGATAAAACCAATTGGCAAAAAATGTTGAAAAACGAAGTGCCAACGACGGATTTACTGAAAGAAAAAGCAAGTTTGAAGTATTTGATTCCAAAAGAGGTTCAAGAATATTATGATTTGAACGCCAATGATTTGTATGAATTGCATTTTCCTGTGTTGGAATATCCTAAAAAAGTAACGAGCTTAAATTTGGATAAATCACCAAATTTTACTGGAAAACTAACCGGAATTAAAGGACAATATTTACTTTTTGAAGATGGAACCGTTTTTAATGTCCGAACATTTGAAGGTTATGTTGTTAAAATAAGTTTATAAAAATAAAACCCTTTCAAAAGAAAGGGTTTGTTTTTTATTTAGTTGGTGCTGTTGTTGCAGGTTTTGGTTCTTCTTTTTTCTTTTTTCCAAATAAACCATTTATTAATTCATTTGCCTTTGTTTTTATATCCGTCTTAACATCCGTTTTCGTAGTATCTGATTTTGCTTTTGTAGCATTTGAGATAATAGAATGCAAGGCATCTTTTCCACTAGTAACTAATTTGTCTTTTTGTTGTTTTGCTAAATTGTTTACTAAGGATGTGGTGGCTTGTTTCACATCAGTAGTGATTTTAGGGTTTTGAAAGCTCCCAGTAATTATAGCATTGATAGGTACAGTATCAAGCTTTTTAGCATCAGAAGGCGATAATTTTGTAAGCAAAGCATTGGCTTCGGTTCCTAGATATTTTGCGGGAACTTCTAGTTTCATGGTGTAGTTCATCAATTGCTCAAAACTATGGGTTCCAGCTATTGTGGCTTTGATGTCTTGGTATTTGATGTCAAATGGTTTTACGTTTACTTTTCCCTCTTTAAAAGTTAAGGCAGCTTTCACATCGTTGAGGTTTAATTTTTTCAAATCTACAAATCCTAATTTGTCATCTAAAGCAGTCAGTAAATTGGAATTACTAGCATTTACAGTAGTTGAAAGTATTTCTCCCAACAAATTTCCACTTATACTTTTTAATTCAGGCGTCATTGCTTTGTCTTTTAGATTGCCTGAAAGTTGGATTTTAGAGTTCAGTTTTCCGTTGATTACACCAGCTATAGGAGCAATTTTTTTCATCATGTCCAATTGAGTAAAGGTTTGTGCAATATCAACACCATTTAATCCCAAATCCATATTGAATTTGGCTATTTTTTCTTTGGTAGAAACGTCACCTTTAAAGGCAATTGAACCACCAAAAATGTTGGTTTTACCATTTTCTAAGGTAACTTTTTGGTCTTTGATAATTACTTTCCCCGATACATCTTTCAAAGTTAAATTATCATACAAAACCGTGTTGGCTTTTGCGGTCAAGGTACAATTCAAAAAAGCTGGGATTTTCATGGCTTCTGATGCTTTAGTGTCTTTTTTCGAAGCATCTTCTGTAGTCATAAAATCACTAACCGCAAATTGATTGGAATTTAAATTAAAATCGCCTTTCAATTCTTGATTTTTAAATACAAAACCGTAGAAATTTTCTAACACTCCGTTGATAGCCAAATCACTTTTGCCAGTTGTAGCATTGAATTGTTTTAAAATCACACGATTGGGGTCAAAAGCAATTAAAGCGCTACTGATTTTCATAGTTTTTCCTTTTTCATCGGTATAATTAAAACCCGTTAAGTCAATTGTTCCCGAATTTTTAATTCGGGAATACTCACTTTTTTCAACCGCTTGCATATCAAAAGTGGTGGTCACATTAGCTTTTAAAATTCCTGTTAACGGTTTGTCTAATTTGATAGGATACGCTTTAGTTAAATTACTAAGATTAATAGTTCCTTTGAGTGCTGCATTGACTAGCGCATTTTCGGCCACATTTTTAATGGTTGCTTCGGCATTAAAAACATCTTGGTCAATTTGGAAGGATAATTTTTCCAAGTTCACATAAGTGTCATTCATTACACCAGTTTCGTTGACAATTTTAGTGTCAATGATAATTTTTCGAACTGATTTTGGCAAATTCGGATACTGAAACGAAGCATTATTGGAAGCAATTTCAATATTGAATTTTGGTACAGTGGTGTCGGATAATAATCCTTTGGCAAAACCAACAACCGTAAAATCACCATTGGTTTTCACGTCTTTCAAATTACTTGAATATTGCTCAGGAATTAGTCCTAAGAAGTTCTTGAATGAAGAAGTGGGTGTTTTGAATTTCAAGTCAAATACTTGACCAGTAGTAACCATTTGTATAAAACCATCAAATTCTAAAGGTAGTTCGTTAATCTTCGCTTTATTTTCTTTGAAAGTATATTTGCTTTGGTCTAAATCAATTCCAAGAATGGCATCTAATGAAATAGCAATATTTTTCATGTAGTTCACTTTATCCATATCTAGGGAAACTTTTGCATTAGTTTTAGTGACCAAATCTAATTTTGAAGCAGTAAAATCTCCTTGTCCTTCATGGTTAATACTGTCTAAAACCATCTTGATTTTTGATTTTTCATCTGTAAATTTAAACTTAAGATTCTCTATAGCGTATTCTTTTATTTTGAGTGAAAGCGGTTTGCTTTTCGGTTCAGTTTCTTTTTTGTCTTTTAGAGCAATATCAAAATTTCCAATACCATCTTTATTGAAAATGATATTGATTAAGCCGTTTTTTGAGGATATCCCATCAATATTCATGGGTTCATCATCGCCATTAAATAATTCTTTGATAGACATTTTTAAATTCAGCTCATCAAACGCCACTAAAGTGTCTCCTTCAAAAGGCGCTTTGTTAATTATAGAAAGTTTATCTATGGTTACGCTGGCGTTAGGAAAATTTTTAAACAAACTCAAATCGGCATCTGCGAAAGCTACATTGGCATCTACTTTTTCATTAATGGCAGTTAGGATTTTAGCTTTGATTTGATCTTTGAAAAAATAAGGAATAGTAAATCCGGCGATTACTAAAAACAACAGAATAATTCCAACGATTTTTAAGATTTTCTTTGACATGTTAGTATAATTTAAGTTCTTTCAACGGTAACAAAAATAATGCCTTTTAGCTATAAACGGTTCTCTATTTAAAGAAGTTTTATGATAATATAAAAATGAATTATATAGAAAATGTTATTAACAGTCTGATTGTTTTTTGAGTTATTCTAAAATAGTTTTAGTTAATTTGTGCTTCTATGAATAAGCAGCATCAGGTCATTTTATCATTAGGCAGCAATCAGGGCAACCGTCATGAAAACATTCAGCGTTGTATCAATGAGCTGCATATAGAAATAGGAACTATTATTAGCGTTTCTAAACTTTATGAAACGCCAGCTTGGGGTTTTGAAAGTAACAACTTCTATAATTGTGCAGTGATTATGAACACCCATAAATCAGCATATCAAATTTTAGAAGAAATTTTATGGCTTGAAGAAAAATTAGGAAGAGTTCGTAAGCAAAAAGAAGGATATGAAGCTCGAATTATTGATATTGATTTAATTGCTTATGATGAGGAAACAATAGCTTCAGATAAATTGCAAGTGCCACATCCAGAAATGCAAAATCGTCTCTTTGTATTGGTGCCCATGCAAGATTTGAATTTAGATTGGCGCCATCCAATATTACAAAAATATTTACATGAATTAGTTGCGCTTTCGGAAGATAAAAGCCATTGTAAAGTAATTCATCAATTAGAAACACCAATTGCACAAATAAAGCTGAACCAGTTTAATTATATAGCGATTGAAGGAAATATTGGTGCTGGCAAAACAACTTTAACCAATAAGTTAGCAGAAGATTGTAATGCAAAAACGGTATTAGAACGTTTTGCTGATAATCCTTTTTTGCCAAAGTTTTACCAAGATCAAAGTCGGTATGCTTTTCCACTAGAAATGTCCTTTTTGGCCGACAGGTACCAACAAATTTCTGATGATTTAGCGCAGTTTGATTTGTTTAAAGATTTTATTGTAGCTGATTATCACATTTTCAAATCGTTGATTTTTGCCAAAGTTACTTTAGCTGAAGAGGAATTTCGTTTGTATAAAACCATGTTTGATATCATCTATAAAGAAATGCCAAAACCTGATTTGTATATCTATTTATATCAAAATATTGAACGCCTTTTATACAATATTAAAACCAGAGGAAGAAGTTACGAACAAGAAATTCCCGCAGAATATTTAGAAAAAATAAATAACGGTTATTTAGATTATATCAAAACTCAAAAGGATTTAAACGTTTTAATTATTGATGTAACCAATAGAGATTTCCAAAATAATCAAAAGGATTATATTTTTGTTTTAAATGAGATTGAGAAAAAAATAACCAATCAATAGTTCATTTTTTTAAATAAATCCCAAATAACAATTCCAGCACTGACAGAAATATTTAGGGAATGTTTGGTTCCTAGTTGAGGGATTTCAATGGAGCCATCACAAAGTTCAATAGCTTTATGAGAAACACCATAGACTTCATTGCCAAAAACTAAAGCGTATTTTTTGTTTTTTTCAACTTGAAAATTTTGAAGAAAAATGGCATTCTCAACCTGCTCAATAGCAAAAACAGTCACGCTTTCTTTTTTTAATAAAGCAATAACATCTGTTACTTCTTTTTGGTATTCCCAAGTTACCGTTTCAGTGGCGCCAAGTGCAGTTTTATGAATTTCTTTGTTGGGCGGTAGGGCAGTGATGCCACATAAATATATTTTTTCTATCAAAAAAGCATCGGCAGTTCTAAAGACAGAGCCAATATTATGCAAACTTCTAATGTCATCAAGGATGATTATAATGGGAGTTTTTTCGGCTTCTTTAAAATCAGTAACCGATTTCCTTTCTAGTTCTTTATTTTCCAGTTTGCGCATTTTTTTATTTTAATAATTCGACTTGTTAATCGATTGGCAAAGATATTCAAAAAAAAATCTCGATTTAATCGAGACTTTTTTGAATTTATAATTAAATATAATTAGCTTTTTGTCGGTTCTGCAGCTGGAGCATCTGGCAAAACAGTTCCTTTGATAGTAAGAACTTTTGTTTCATTCCCTGTTGCGTTAGATTTTACTGTAACAGTTTTTGTAAAAGGCCCAACTCTATCCGTTGCATAGTGTACACCAATTTTTCCTTTTGCACCTGGAGCAATTGCCCCTTCTGGTTTAGTAGGAACAGTACAACCACATGAACCTTGAGTGCTTTCGATAGTTAAAGCTTTGTTTCCGTTATTCACAAATACGAACTCTCTGTCTCCGTTTGCATTATGAGCAATTGTACCGTAATCAATAGTTTCATTTTCGAAAACAATTCCAGCACCATCAACTTTTGTAGTTTCAGCTTTTACAGGAGTTTCTTTTTTAACTGGTGCTTTTTTACCTTGTGCGTTTGATGCTGTAATACCAAAAATCGTGATAGCAGCAAATAAGATTATTTTTTTCATTTTTATAAATTTTTATTGTTTCTAAGGCAAATCTATTTAAAAAATAAAACTATACTGTAATTTTTTATCTTAATTTTAAATTAATTTTTGTTGAGAGGCGTATTCAAGGTAAAATATTTTAAATTCGCTTTCTCATCAGTATAAATAGAAAACCATTGTCAGCCAAAGAAAATCAGGTTAAGGAAACGCCTTTAATGAAACAATACAACGAGATAAAAAGAAAATATCCCGATGCTTGTTTGTTGTTTAGAGTTGGCGATTTTTATGAAACTTTTGGTGAAGATGCTGTAAGAGCTTCTAAAATTCTCGGAATTGTTTTGACAAAACGAGGTGCAGGTTCAGAAACGGAAACGGCTTTGGCAGGTTTTCCTCATCATTCTTTAAATACCTATTTGCCAAAACTGGTAAAAGCTGGACTTCGAGTAGCTATTTGTGATCAGCTCGAAGATCCAAAAATGACCAAGACAATTGTGAAACGAGGCGTGACCGAATTGGTAACTCCAGGAGTATCTATGAATGATGAAGTTTTACATTCTAAATCTAATAATTTTTTAGCCTCAATTTATTTTGGCAAGAAACATTTAGGAATTGCATTTTTGGATGTTTCAACGGGAGAATTTTTAACAGCACAAGGCAATGAAGAATATATTGATAAATTATTGCAGAATTTTAGTCCCAGTGAAATTTTAATTCAAAAGAACAATAAATCCCAGTTCAAAGGTGCTTTTGGAGATAATTTCAATACCTTCTTTTTGGAAGATTGGGTTTATAAAGAAGATTATGCACAAGAAATACTGATGAATCATTTTCAAACCAATTCTTTAAAAGGATTTGGAATTGAAGATTTACAAGAAGGAATTATAGCTTCAGGCGCTATTTTATATTATTTATCGGAAACGCAACATAACAAAGTGCAACACATAAGTAATATTCAACGTATTGCTGAAGATGCTTATGTTTGGATGGATAGATTTACTATTCGAAACCTAGAATTATACCACAGTCATTCTCAAAATGCGGTCACCCTTCTTGACGTAATTGATAGAACGCTTTCGCCCATGGGGTCTAGGTTATTGAAACGTTGGTTGGCTCTGCCTTTAAAAGACATTCATAAAATTAGAAATCGACATGAAGTAGTTTCTTATTTAAAGGATAATCAAGAAATTCTTCAAAAAATTCAATATCAAATCAAGCAAATTTCTGATTTGGAACGTTTGATTTCTAAAGTGGCAACTGGAAAAATTTCTCCGAGAGAAGTTATTTATCTTAAGGAATCATTAGATGCTATTATTCCAATAAAATCTTTAGCTCTTGATAGTAAACAAGAAGCTGTTAGAATTATTGGAGATAGTCTTCACGCTTGTGATTTACTTCGTGAAAAAATTAAAACAACACTTAATCAAGAGGCACCAGTTACAATTGCAAAAGGAAATGCTATCGCTTTTGGAGTTCATCCAGAATTAGATGAATTGAGAAATATCGCTTTTTCAGGGAAAGAATTTTTAGAAGGAATTGAGGCAAGAGAGTCCGAAAGAACAGGAATATCATCGCTTAAAATTTCTTTCAATAATGTATTTGGTTATTATATTGAAGTTAGAAATACGCATAAAGATAAAGTGCCACAGGAATGGATAAGAAAGCAAACTCTTGTAAATGCTGAAAGATATATTACAGAAGAACTAAAAGAATATGAAACCAAAATTCTTGGTGCTGAAGAGAAAATTCACCAAATCGAAAGTCAATTATTTGAGCAATTAGTAAGTTGGATTTCTACTTATATCAAACAAGTTCAGTTGAATGCTACTTTAATTGCCCAGTTAGATTGTTTGACTTCTTTTGCACAATTAGCGATTGAGAATAATTATGTATGTCCAATTCTTGATGATACTTTTGAACTTGAAATTACAAACGGT
Source organism: Flavobacterium sp. (assembly GCF_049318185.1). Taxonomy (GTDB): domain Bacteria; phylum Bacteroidota; class Bacteroidia; order Flavobacteriales; family Flavobacteriaceae; genus Flavobacterium. The sequence goes on from NZ_JBMOGV010000033.1 coordinate 12,529, forward strand.
CGTCATCCAGTTATTGAAAAGCAATTGCCTGTTGGTGTTCCTTATATTGCCAATGATGTTTTTCTTGATAGAGAAAGTCAGCAATTAATTATGATTACAGGGCCCAATATGTCAGGTAAATCGGCTATCTTGAGACAAACAGCACTAATCGTATTATTGGCTCAAATGGGAAGTTTTGTTCCGGCAGAGAAAGTTAGATTGGGAGTTATTGATAAGATTTTTACAAGAGTAGGCGCAAGTGATAATATATCTATGGGAGAATCTACTTTTATGGTAGAAATGAATGAAACAGCATCTATTCTAAATAATATCTCGGAGAGCAGTTTAGTGTTGCTGGATGAAATAGGGCGTGGAACAAGTACTTATGATGGCATTTCTATAGCATGGGCAATTGCAGAGTTTTTACATGAAAATCCAGCCCGACCAAAAACATTATTTGCTACACACTATCATGAATTGAATGAAATGTCAGAACTATTACCAAGGATTCAAAACTATAATGTTTCAGTAAAAGAGCTGAAAGATACGGTTCTTTTTATTAGAAAGTTAGTAAAAGGAGGGAGTGCCCATAGTTTTGGTATTCATGTGGCAAAAATGGCCGGAATGCCACAAATGGTCATACAAAAAGCACAAAAACTATTAAAAAAACTAGAAAAAAATCATTCAGGTGATGCCCTTACTACTATTAAATCTTCAAAAGACGATATGCAGCTCAATATTTTTAGCTTAGATGATCCGTTATTAGAGGAAATAAGAGAGGACATTCTTGGTTTAGACATAAATACTTTAACTCCAGTTGAAGCATTGATGAAACTTAATGAGCTTAAAAGAATGTTATTGAAAAAATAATTTTCAAAGGTTTAATTTGCAAATCAAGAGGTTATAATTTGAAATAGTTTTTTTAGACAAAAGGTTTGTATTATTCAATTTTAGTGTTACATTTGCATCCGCAATACGGAAGAAGTATTGCAGTTCTAGTAAATATTGTGAATGCGAAAATAGCTCAGTTGGTAGAGCGCGACCTTGCCAAGGTCGAGGTCGCGGGTTCGAGCCCCGTTTTTCGCTCTACTACTATAATGCTCGAGTGGTGAAATTGGTAGACACGCTGGACTTAAAATCCAGTGAACAGCAATGTTCGTGCGGGTTCAAGTCCCGCCTTGAGTACAAAAGCCTCTAACTAAAAGTTAGAGGCTTTTTTTATTTATAAATACAATGTTTTTATAAAAAAGAAAGCCACGCATATGCGTGGCTTTAAATTTTTTAAAATAATTAGTGTTTACTAATTATTTTTTAGCTGGAGCAGCTTCAGCTGGAGCAGCTTCAACAGCAGCAGCAGTATCAACAGCAACAGCAGCAGTATCAACAGCAACAGCAGCAGTATCAACAGCCTCAACAGCAGTTGTGTCAGCAGCAGCAGCGTCAGTAGCCTCAGCTTGTTTACAAGATACTACAGTTAATGCAGCAATAACAGCTAAACTTAAAAATACTTTTTTCATCTTACTTAATTATAAAAGGTTAATTATTAATTCGAAGCAAATATATAAATTTTTTAATAGGTTAAAATTATTTTTTTAATTTTTTTTAAGAAACCTATATTTTTCTTCGCCGTTTAATTTACAAGAATCGTGCCAAAAATTAAAATTAGCACAATAATTATTTTAATTTGATGGAATTATTTTCAACTCTTTAATCAGGTTTTCAGCATTAGCATACTTATCTACAATAAATAATACATATCTAATATCTACCATAATATTTCTACAAATTTCAGGGGAATAAAAAATATCACTCATAGTTCCTTCCCATACTCTATCAAAATTTAATCCTATCAAGTTTCCTTCTGCATCTAGTGCAGGACTTCCTGAATTACCTCCAGTGGTATGATTTGTAGCAATAAATGCAACAGGCATTTTACCTTTTACACCATAAACTCCATAATCTTTTGTATTATACAAATCAATTAATTTCTTTGGAACATTAAATTCATAATCGTCTGGGACGTATTTTTCCATCACACCATCAAGATAGGTAAAAGGTTCGCAAGTAATGCCATCATTGGGTTTATACCCTTTTACTTTTCCATAGGTAACACGAAGTGTACTATTGGCATCAGGGAAAATTCTATTGTTAGGAAACAATTCTAAAATAGCTTTCATGTAGGTTCTTTGTGTAGCACTATTTTTTAAATTAAGTTCATCATATTTTGGCAATACATTTTTTGTATGAGCATCTGCCATGGCTTTTAAAACTTGATATCCTTTATCGGCATTAATTTTTTCTATAACCGATTTAGTATCGCCCTCTACTAAATTTCTAAAATCTTCTAGTTTTGTTAATTTAGTAGTAGCATAAATAGTATTAGTTAATTCAGAAACATTTAGATTTTTTAATTCAGTTGGCAAAAATTGGCTTGGTAAGGATTTAGCGTAAATTGCAATTAGTTGTTCAAAAACATTTTTATCTACAGCTACATTATAATCTTTATAAAATTCAAAAATGCCTATGGATAAATTGTTTTTTCTGTCTGTAAAAGCTTGCTCGCCTTTAGTTTTTAATACTTGTTCTAGTTGATAAAGTCGATATCCGTTTTGCAATAATTCTGAATTTCGTAAAGCAACTTCGGTAAATAAATCTCTAGCTAAAGCATAGTCTTTTATTTCGCTATAATTTTTTTCAAAATCCTTTAATAAATTGCCATATTCTGCTTCTTTACCTGCAGTTCTAACTTTTTCTTGAAATGCTGCCTCAAATTGTTGTTTGATAGCAATAGCATTTGATTTTTTTAATCCTTTAGTTTCACCGATCCATTTTTTCCAGTAATTGGCTATACCAGCATATTTAGAGGCATATTGAATTTTAATCGCATTGTCTTTTCGCATAAATCCGTCCTGAACTTTTAAAGCAGCATCGCGCACTTCAATTTTAGCTGGATTTAAGGTGTTCATGATTTGTTCAACGGCAAAAGAGGGTAAATATTCTTGCGTTCTTCCAGGATATCCCATAACCATAGTAAAATCATTTTCTTTTATTCCTTTAATTGAAATTGGGAAAAAATATTTTGGTTTATAGGGAATATTGTCAACTGAATAGTCGGCTGGTCGATTGTTTTTATCGGCATAAATTCTAAACAATGAAAAATCTCCAGTATGGCGTGGCCAAACCCAATTATCTGTATCAGAGCCAAATTTGCCAATACTACTAGGTGGCGCTCCAACTAAACGGATGTCTCTATATGTTTCAGTCACAAAAAGTAGATACTGATTGCCATCAAAAAAAGTTTTAATACTGTTTTCTTGCCAACTTTCTTTGGGTAACGATTGGGTTAAATATGAAATGTTTTGTTGGATTTTCTTTTGTTTGTCTTGCTCACTAGATAAAGAAGTTACACCTTCCATTACTTTGGTAGTTATATCTTCTATTCGAACCACAAAAGTCACCACCATATCTTTATTTTGAAGTTCTTCCGCCATTTTATAAGCCCAAAATCCATCAGTTAAATAATCATGTGCAACACTTGAGTGATTTTGTATAGCATCAAAACCACAATGGTGATTGGTTAAAATTAATCCTTTGTCCGAAATGACTTCGGCAGTACAACCACCATCAAATTGGGGAACAGCATCCTTGAGACTAGAATGATTTATCGAATAAATGTCTTCGGCACTGATTTTCATGCCTAATTTTTTCATTTCACTTTCATTCATTCCTTTTAATAAAGAGGGAATCCACATGCCGCCTTGTTGGGCATTGACTTGAATAAAAATGAAAAGTAGCAGTAGTTTTAGAAATTTCATGATTTTAATTTTAATAAAGAGGTTTTTTTTATTAATTGTTACTGATATATCTCAAAATAATATCTGTAGCGCCTTTATTCATCTGCACAAAAGTTTCGCAAATATGTCCTTTTTCATGACGAATATCTTCGTTTGAGATTAGATTATTTAGAGCATTATCTAATTCGTTCTGATTGGAAATAGAAATACAACCTTCCAAATTTATCAAAGCTGTTGCTTCAGCAAAATGAGAATAATTTTGTCCAACCACAATTGGAATGCCAAATGTGGCTGGTTCCAAAATATTATGTACGCCTGGATTTCCAAAACCGCCGCCAACATAGGCAATATCAGCATAACTATATATTTTGGTCAGTATGCCAATAGTGTCAACAATTAGAACATCGTAATTGGATAAATCTGTATTTTCTTTTTCTGAAAATAAAATAGTTTTTTTAGTAATAGAATTTTTCAATTCCTGAATTTGATCTGTTTTAATAGTGTGTGGTGCAATAATAAATTTTACATCAGCATTATGATTATTGATAAAATTAACCAATAAACTTTCATCTTTTGGCCACGAACTTCCAATTACAATAGTGGTTTTATTATTTTCGAATTGATCGATAAAATCTAAAGAATTATCTCTTTCCAAAATCGAAACAACTCTATCAAACCTAGTATCACCTGATATTTTTACATTTTGATAACCCAATTCTTGTAATAAAATTTTAGAGCTTTCATTTTGCACAAAAAAGTAATCAAAAGTTTTCAGTGCCTTTCTATAAAATCCACCATACCACTTAAAGAAAGCTTGATTTTTTCTAAAAATACCAGAAATTAAATAGATGCTTGTCCCAATGCTTTGGGATCTTTTTTTTAATTCATTCAAATAATTGGGCCAAAATTCATACTTGATAAAGAAAACCATTTCAGGATGAACGAGCTTTATAAATTGCTTTGCATTTGATTTGGTGTCCAATGGCAAATAAACTGTCACATCAGCAACAGTATTATTTTTTAGAACTTCATAACCCGAAGGCGAAAAAAAAGTAAGAATGATTTTATGATTGGGAAACTGCAATTTGATTTTTTCCATGACAGGTAAGCCTTGTTCAAATTCGCCCAATGAAGCTGCATGAAACCAAATGGTTTGGTCTATGGGATTTATTACGCTTGCCAATGTTTTGAAAACATCTTTTCGCCCCTCAACAAATAACTTTATTTTGGGACTGAAAAGCGCCAAAATTTTCACGATTTGTGAAGCTAATAAGAGTATTGCATTATATAAAAAAAACATCTTCAAAATTTTGTTGGGCTAAAATACGTTTCTTTTACGGAATAGGATATTCTACTCTAGAATTTCTTACTTTTGTGGCTTATAATTTTAGAGCATGAAAAAAATTCAAATGGTTGACTTAAAAAGTCAATATGATAAAATAGCAGCTACCGTAAACGCTTCTATTCAAGAAGTTTTAGACACAACAACATACATTAACGGTCCAGAAGTTCACAAATTTCAAAAAAATCTTGAGGAATATTTAGATGTAAAACATGTAATTCCTTGTGCCAATGGAACGGATGCCTTGCAAATTGCCATGATGGGATTGGATTTAAAACCTGGTGATGAGGTCATTACTGCCGATTTTACTTTTGCTGCAACTGTTGAAGTGATTGCTTTATTACAATTAACGCCGGTTTTGGTTGATGTGGATTTAGTAAATATGAATATTTCTATTGATGCAATTAAAAAAGCCATTACACCAAAAACCAAAGCAATTGTCCCTGTGCATTTGTTCGGAAGAGCTGCCAACATGGAAGCGATAATGAGAATTGCAAACGAACATAATTTATATGTAATAGAAGATAATGCTCAAGCCATTGGAGCAAATTGTAAATTTTCTGATGGTACAAAAAAGAAAGCTGGAACAATAGGACACGTAGCTTCAACTTCGTTTTTCCCAAGTAAAAATTTAGGTTGTTATGGCGATGGTGGCGCTATTTTTACTAACGACGATGAGTTGGCTCATAAGATAAGAGGAATTGTAAACCACGGAATGTATGTTCGTTACCATCATGATGTTGTTGGGGTAAATTCACGTTTGGATAGTGTTCAAGCAGCCGTTTTGAATGCCAAATTACCTTTCTTGGATGCCTATGGGAAAGCACGTCAAGATGCAGCGCGTAAATATTCAGCTGCTTTTGAAGGACACAAAAATATTATCGCTCCAAGTATTTGTGCTATTTGTGATTGTCATGTTTTCCACCAATATACGTTAAGAATTATAGATGCCGATAGAAATGGGTTGATGGAACATTTATTGGCAAAGGGAATTCCATGTGCTATTTATTATCCCATTCCATTGCATGCACAAAAAGCATATACCGATACACGATATAAAGAAGAAGATTTTACTGTAACCAATCAATTGATTAAAGAAGTGATTTCTTTACCAATGCACACCGAATTAGATGACGAGCAAATTAAGTTTATTACGGATAGCGTTATAGAATTTTTGAGTTAAGATGAAAATTGTAGTTACAGGAGGGCTAGGATTTATTGGTTCACATACTGTTGTAGAATTACAAAACGAAGGGTTTGATGTAGTGGCAATTGATAATCTGTCCAATTCATCGGAGGATGTTTTAGAGGGAATTTATAACATCACTGGAAAAAAACCCATCTTTGAAAAATTGGATTTGCGTGATAAAGCTTCGGTTCAAAATTTCTTTAAAAAATATAATGACACTGTTGGAGTAATTCATTTTGCAGCTTCAAAAGCTGTGGGAGAAAGTGTTGAAAATCCTTTATTGTATTATGAAAATAATATAAATTCATTGGTCTATCTACTTCAAGAATTAAAGGAATTGCCCAAAGCCAATTTTATTTTCAGTTCTTCTTGTACGGTTTATGGTCAAGCCGTAGCTATGCCAATTACTGAAAATGCTTCAGTGCAGCCTGCCATGTCGCCTTATGGAAATACTAAACAAATTGGCGAAGAAATTATACAAGATGTGGCAAAAGTAACCAATCTAAATTCCATCTTATTACGCTATTTTAACCCTATTGGTGCACATCCAAGTGCTGAAATTGGAGAATTACCTCTTGGAATTCCACAAAATCTTGTACCATTTATTACACAAACCGCCATTGGATTACGTGAAAAATTATCAGTTTATGGCGATGATTATCCAACACCTGATGGCACTTGCGTTCGTGATTATATTCATGTAGTCGATTTGGCCAAAGCCCACGTTATTGCCTTGCAACGATTATTGAATAGACATAATTTAGAAAAAGTAGAAACTTTCAACTTAGGAACTGGTACAGGAAGTTCAGTGATGGAAGTTATTACTGCTTTCGAAAAAGTATCGGGTAAAAAATTGGCTTATAAAATTGTTGGTAGAAGAGAAGGCGATGTTGTTTCTGCCTATGCTAATACAGATAAAGCAAATACTGTGCTTGGCTGGAAAGCCCATTCTGCCTTGGAAGAAAGTTTAGCTACCGCCTGGAAATGGGAACAAAAGTTAAGAGGGTAAGTTAAATTATTTGTTAACAGACTCTTTTAATTTTTTTGCAGCTTCTTCTATTTTGTCAGCGCTTTTTACTTTTACGCTATCAATTTTGGCATTGGCTTTATCTTTCAAAGTATCTAATTTTGCTTCAGCTTTTGCTTTAACTGAATCTACAGTTGCTTTTACTTCTTCTGTAACGGCATCTTTTGCCTCTTCAAGTTTTTCTTTGGTTTTGTCTTGACAAGCTATCAAAATTGATAACACAGAAATGGTTAAAAATAGTTTTTTCATAGGTAATTTAAGTTGAAATTGTTGCTACTTCTTTATCAATTTTATTGACTAATCCAACTAATACTTTTCCGGGGCCAACTTCTGTAAAGCTGGTAGCTCCGTCTTTTATCATTTGTAGTACTGATTGTGTCCATTTTACTGGAGCAGTCAATTGGATGATTAAGTTTTTCTTTATTTCGTCTGCAGATGAGACGGCAGTTGCTGTCACATTTTGATATACTGGACAAGTTGGAGTTGAGAATAGTGTTGCTTCAATGGCTGCGGCTAATTCTTCTCTAGCTGGTTCCATCATTGGCGAGTGAAATGCACCACCAACAGGAAGGATTAAAGCGCGTTTTGCACCTGCTAATTTCATGGCTTCACAAGCTTTCTCCACCGCTGAGAATTCTCCTGAAATCACTAATTGACCTGGACAATTATAATTGGCAGCTACCACAACTCCATCAATAGAAGCGCAAACATCTTCTACAATTTTATCATCTAAACCTAAAACTGCCGCCATAGTTGACGGAGTAATTTCACATGCTTTTTGCATAGCCAAAGCTCTTTGTGCTACTAATTTTAATCCGTCTTCAAAAGATAAAGTTCCATTGGCAACCAAAGCAGAAAATTCACCAAGTGAATGTCCGGCAACCATATCTGGTTTAAAATTATCTAAGGTTTTAGCCAAAATAACGGAATGTAAAAAAACGGCTGGTTGGGTAACTTTAGTTTCTTTCAATTCTTCTACCGTACCTTCAAACATACTATCAGTAATACGGAAACCCAATAGCTCGTTAGCTTTCTCAAATAGTGATTTTGCCAAAGCTGAATTATCATATAAATCTTTACCCATTCCGGTAAATTGTGCTCCTTGCCCAGGGAAAATGTATGCTTTCATTAATGCTAAATTTATTTCAGCATCTCATGTATGCTGAATAGTTATATTATTTACAAAAATAAGGTTTTTAAAATTATTACCCCATTGGAACTTCCATTAAAAGGATTTCAGTATCCGAAGTTGCTTCAAAAGTTACTTTATCAAAATCGGTGATGCCCAAACCGTCTCTTTGTTCTAATTCTTGATTGTCCACTTTTATGTTTCCTTTTATTACAAAAATGTACAATCCGTTATTTTCTTTTTTTCGATGGTAATCAATAGAAATGCCTTTATCTAAATTACCCATGTGAAACCAAGCATCTTGATGTATCCAGACTCCAGCGTCATCAGCTTTAGGTGAAAGAATTTGTTGTAATTTGTTATGTCTATCTGAAGTGTCCAAACTAATTTGTTGGTATCGAGGCGCTACATTTTTATATTTTGGGAATACCCAAATTTGCAACAAATTAGTTCTTTTATCCTGATTTGGATTGAACTCTGAATGTTGAATTCCTGTTCCAGCACTCATCACCTGAACATCTCCAAATTTTATCACCTCTGTATTGCCCATACTGTCTTTGTGAGCCAAATCACCTTCGAGAGGAATAGTGATAATTTCCATATTGTCATGAGGATGTGTCCCGAACCCCATTACTGGTGCAACAATGTCGTCGTTTAAAACTCTAAGAACGCCAAACTGAACTCGGTCTGGATTATAATAGCTTGCGAAACTGAAAGTATGATGAGCATTCAACCAACCGTGATC
>NZ_JBMOGV010000034.1:0-20950 GCF_049318185.1 Flavobacterium sp.
CTAGGCGAAAAACAAAATGTTACGTTGGATAAAGTAAAAGAGATAGTTGAAATGAGTTATTAATCTATATCTAGTTGGAATAGTGCTGTTTTTTGCGTTTCATATTTTTAAAAGTTCACATTTTATCGTCTAAAAATGAGTATTTTTGAAACATTAAAAATTGATATTTCATGAGTGATTCTCCAAAATTTGCAGTTATTGGCGGTGGAAGTTGGGCAACAGCAATAGCAAAAATGCTGTGTGTTAATTTACCAGAAATAGCATGGTACATGAGAAGTCAATCTGCAATTGACCATATAAAAACAGAGAAACACAACCCTAATTACCTAAGTTCTGTTGAGTTTGATGTCAATAAATTACTACTAACTAATGACATCAACGAAGCTGTTGCTTATGCCGATTATTTGATTTTTGCTATTCCCTCAGCTTTCCTTAGCACAGAATTAGAAAAACTCTCAGTTGATTTAAAAGACAAAGTAATATTCTCTGCCATTAAAGGTATTGTTCCTGAAACGTTCTTGATTGTAGGAGAACATTTTAATATAAAATTCGATATACCTTTTGAAAATATTGGGGTGATTACAGGTCCGTGTCACGCGGAAGAAGTAGCCTTGGAACGTCTTTCTTACTTAACAATTGCTTGTGGCGATGCAAAGAAGGCAAAAGTGGTAGCAAAAGTTCTTGCTAGTAACTACATTAAAACCAAAATCTCAGATGATATTATAGGCACCGAATATGCTGCTATGTTAAAAAATATTTATGCCATTGCTGCAGGAATTGCACATGGATTGGGTTATGGTGATAATTTCCAGTCTGTTATTATGAGTAATGCCATTCGAGAGATGAAAAAGTTTATCCGAAAAGTACACAAGATGAAACGTAACATTAATAATTCGGCTTACTTAGGGGATTTATTAGTGACTGGTTACTCTGTTTTCTCTAGAAATAGAATGTTTGGAAACATGATTGGAAAAGGTTACACCGTAAAATCAGCAATGATGGAAATGAGTATGGTTGCAGAGGGTTATTATGCTGTCAAAAGTGCCTACAAATTAAACCAAGAATATAAGGCCCAAACGCCAATTATAGATGCTGTTTATGAGATTTTGTATGAAGGAAAAGAGGCTAAAAAAGTATTTAAGAAACTAACTGAAAAACTAGATTAAGATGAGCGAAAGATGGAACTACCAAATTAAAATTGGATTGTTTTGGGGTTTATTCATGTCAATAATGTCAATTTTTATGAGTGAAAAAACATTGGCTGAAGAAATGGGGAACAGTAATATTTATTGGAAACTTATTCTAAATGTAGTTGTTGGAATATTTGTAATGGGTTATCTTTTTTGGAAAGGAAAAGATCCAAAAAACAACAGTTGGTCTACTTTTTTTAAAAGTAATAATAAAGAAAACGAGAACTAGTAATTTACCTAACTATTACTCCATCCATGAACAATATCGGAACTTCTTCTACATAATCGGGAGTGATGGATTGAGCTTTGAAGATGAATTTCTTATCATATAATGTGCCGCCTATAAAGTAAGTTACCATAAATTCATTGTTTAATCGCAATACTTTATTTTCAATCATCTCAATCTTCACAACAGATACTGCCGGAATTTGCAAAAAAGCATGACGTAATAGCGCCGTTTTTTTCATTTCCCCATCGAGTGTTCCAAAAGCTTTAGAAACGACCATTACGCTTTCTAAATCATAGTCAGAATCGTTGATGAGATATACATTCCAAACCTTATCCATGAAATCATCACTCCATTCTTGAATGGCAGCAAGGAAAACATTTTCTACGGTTGGAATTAATATGTCGGATTTCATAGGATTGTTGATTTTGATTAACGATTTTTGATTTTAGAACTTATAAAAATCTACATTCGACATTCGTCAATCATCATTCTTAAATCTAAATACTCGATTTGAATTGTTCCAAGAAACGCACGTCGTTTTCATAAAACATTCTAATATCGCTTATTTGGTATAATAACATAGCAATACGCTCAATTCCCATTCCGAAGGCAAAACCATTATATTCTTCAGGATTGATACCACAGTTTTTCAACACATTTGGATCCACCATTCCGCAACCCATAATTTCTAACCAACCCGTTCCTTTAGTGATACGATAGTCAGTTTCTGTTTTTAAACCCCAATAAATATCTACTTCTGCACTTGGTTCAGTAAAAGGGAAATAACTTGGTCTTAAACGAATTTTTGACTTGCCAAACATTTCTTCGGTGAAATATAAAAGTGTTTGTTTTAAGTCGGCAAAGGAAACGTCTTTGTCAATATACAATCCTTCTACTTGATGGAAAATACAGTGAGAACGCGATGAAACCGCTTCATTTCGAAAAACTCTTCCTGGAGATATAGTCCTAATTGGCGGTTTATGGTTTTCCATATAACGCACTTGAACAGACGAAGTATGGGTTCTAAGTAACACATCAGGATTCGTTTGTATAAAAAAGGTGTCTTGCATGTCTCTTGCAGGATGATATTCTGGTAAATTTAAGGCAGTGAAATTGTGCCAATCGTCCTCAATTTCTGGACCTTCTGAAACGTTGAAACCAATGGTAGAAAAAATATCAATAATTTGATTTTTTACCAATGATATTGGATGACGTGAACCGATGGTAATAGGCTCAGCGGGTCTTGATAAATCGCCATAGAAACTTTTTACTTCTTCTTTGCTTTCTAATTCTTCTTGAATGGTTTTTACCTTCTCTTCGGCAACCATTTTCAACGTATTGATAACTTGACCAAAATCTTTTTTCTGGTCGTTTGGAATATTTTTAAATTCAGAAAACAGTTCTTTTAATAAACCTTTACTTCCTAAGTATTTGATACGAAAATTTTCTAAAGCTTCTTTATTTTTTGTGTTGAATGCTTTAGCTTCTTCTATGTGTTCTTTAATCTTATCTATCATCAGTCATTTTGTAAAAGTGCAAATTTAGGTAAAAGTTCTGATTTTAGAATGATGATTAATGATTGCTGATGGCAGATTTTAAAAAAACTTCAAAAATCTTAAATCGTTAATCTCAAATCATCAATCAATAACTTCTCTTTCCATAAAATAGTTTACAATGGCTTCTTTCATCAAAACTGATTGTTCGCCTGCTTTTAGCGGAGGTAATTCTTCTTTTACATTGTAGTGTGGCCAACCTTCTTTGTCAACATAATCAAATTCATAGTAACCATAAGGTTCGAGCAAACGACAAATAGCTATGTGCATCAAGTTGAGTTTTTCATCTTTTTTAAAAGTTTGATGAACTTTACCTAATTCTTGAACACCAATCAAATATATTATAGCGTCTAAATCTAAAACATCTCCTTCAGCAAACTGATTAGAAAGAATTTGCACGACCTTTTCCCAGCGGTTTTTTAATTGTTCGTCTCTTGACACGTGAATTATGATTGTTGATTAACGATTTAAGATTTTTGAAGGATTTAATCGATATCAAAATTAGTGTGCAAAGATACACATACTGAACACTAATTCTTTATTTCTTTTATAGCATTTTCCTCAATCCAACCAGTAGTTTCATCAGTAAGTTCGATTTTTTTCCAGTTAGCAATGCTTTCTAAAATATAAACTTTTGTTCCTTCATGTAAAAGAAACGCATCATTACTTGAAGCTTTAGGCTCGCTTTTTACAGTCGCAGTTTCTGCAAAAACTATGGCTGGTTTTTCGTTATTTATTCGGTTTTTTTCATAAAAACCCGAGGCAGCACTAAGAAATATACCAAGTAACCAAACGAACATTCCAAAAAAGAAAATACGTTTCAAAATTGTTTTTTCTGAAAAATAATAACCAGCAAAAAAAGCTAAAAATAAAAAAGCAAATACAACGGCAATCCATGCCCAAGTGTCATAATAATATTTTGAGGTAAAATCAGCAATCAATTTGTTGAAACCAACTTTAGGAATGACTTTGATATCATCAATAGCCATTTTTCGAGCAAAATCAAGGTTTGTTTTAATTTCGTTATCATTGGGACTTAACAGTAATGCTTTTTCATAATTGTAAATAGCAGGCGCGACTTTGTGTAATTTATAATAACAATTGCCAAGGTTAAAATACACTTCAGCCGATTGTTTTCTTGAGTTTATGATATTTTCAAAACTTGAAATTGCCGCCTGATAATTTTCTTTTTGGTAGTATTGATTTCCTTGTTCAAAAGGAGATTGTGCCGTTATAATTTGTGTAAAGAATAACAATAAAAAAAATAGTTTCTTCATGATTATCGTTATTTAAGTTGTTTTTCAAGTTCTGAAATAATAGCAACAGCTTTTTCATAATCTTGTTGAATAGCGCTTTCCGAAGACATAGCATATCGAGCTAATTCACAATTTTCGGTTAACCTGATAAAATCAAGAATCGTTTCAGATTCAGCATTTTTTGATTTAAGAATTTCCGAAATTTTTTCTTTACTCATTTCTGAAGTTTCAATATTGAGTTTTGCTTTCAGGAAGTTGTGTAATGCTTTTTCCAAAGCAATATAAAACGGCTCTTTATTGCCTAAATGCTTTTTGGCTTCTGATAGATATTTCTTTGCCAAAGCATTAGACTTTTTGATTTTATTGCCTAGTATATCATTGTCTGAAGCTTCTTTTCTTCGTTTACCAACAATTAATAACGGTATGGCTAAAAATGGTAACATTACCAAAGAATAAAACAAACTTGACCCAAGAAAATCATCTTTTTCCTTTGGCTCTAAAATTGTTTGCTGTTTGTTGTAAGCAAATGTTTTTGCTACTTCTATTTTGTTTTTTGCAACATTATTTGGATTTGTTGTTCCAGAACTTGCAACGCTTGGACCATCTAAAACAGTAATGGTTATGGGTTGAGATGCTATTGTTTTGTAGTTATTGGTATTTAAATCAAAATAACTAAAGCGCAACGGTTTTATTTGATAATTGCCTTTATATTGAGGAATTATGGTGTATTTGTCAGCAATTTTTCCCGTCATTCCAGTTAATGGAGTTGATACTTTTTCATCGTGAACTGGATCATACATTTCTAGAGCTGAAGGTAAAACAGGTTTTGGCAACGTAAATAATTTCAAATTTCCGGTACCTACTACACTCAAATCTAAATCAAAAGACTCCCCATTTTTTAATAAGGTTTTAGAAGGTTTCACTCTAAAATCAAAACGTCCAACCGCACCTGTAAAATCATCGGGTTTCCCTTTTTCTGGCAATGCTTTTACAGTAATAATTTTGCTTCCGGCAGAAACTCTCTTGCTGTCTTCGGTCATCAAAGCTTGCCCCCAAAAATTTCTTCTGTTGGTTGGTACTTGACAATCTATATCTAAAGAAAGCGGTTCAATTTCTAGTTTTCCTGATTTTGTTGGATATAATACGGTTTTTCTTAATACTACATAACGATAACGCTCGCCTTTGAACATTCCGTCTTCGGCTTTCAGTTGTTTGATATCAATATTTTGGCTCCAAAAATCATTATATTTTGGTTTGTTTAATTCTCTCCAATTAGTTATTCCAATATTGTAGCTGAAATATAATTTATAAACTACAGTAATGGGTTCGTTGAGGTAAGGATTTGTTTTTGAAATATCAGCAACTAAATAAAGATTATCATCGGCACTGATGGCAGGCATTTCGTTTGGATCTTTTGGAATTTCAACCGCATTAGTTACGTTGATTTTTAACGGCGATGTTTTATAAACTTGACCATTGATTTCAATCGAAGCTTGTTTTATCGTTAATGCCCCTTTTTGTGTTGGCAATAAAATATAAATATAGGATTTGTTAAAGGTACTTCTTCCGTTTATCCATGATTGACTAACCGATTGACTTGGTCCGCCTACAACCCTAAAACCTGAGGCTTCAAAATTTGGCGGCTGAAAGTTATCCCCATCAGCATTCATGTTAAATTCTATTCGAAGCCTTTCGTTGACACCCAAAGAATTTTTGCTCACTTTGGCTTCAAATTGTACTTGAGCCCAAAGTGAATTGGTCATTAAAAATAGTAATATTATTATCCTTTTCATTTTCAAATTTTCAATTGGACTGATTTTCAAATTATTTTACCAATCTTTTTCAGCTTTTTTAGGATTGGCTTGAACTTTTTGTTTGTTAACTTTATCTTGAACTTTTTTCTCTTCGTTATTCACAGCGTCTAATAAGTTATTCAATCGTTGTTTAGAAACACCATTGGGTTGTGGTTGAGGTTTGTTTCCATTTTGATCTTTATTGTCTTGTTGATTTTTATCGTTTTTGCTGTCTTTTTTGTCCTTGTCTTTATCGTTTCCGTCTTTTTTGTCGTCTTTTTTGTCTTTGTCCTTATCTTTATCCTTCTTGTCTTTTTTGTCGTCTTTTTTATCTTTATCCTTGTTCTTTTTGTCATCTTTCTTTGGCGGATTGTTTTTCAAATATAATTTGGCCAAGGCATAGTTATAACGAGTTTCTTCATCGTTTGGATTGTTTCTGAGCGCATTTTTATAGGCTTCTACGGCACCTGAGTAATTTTTCTCTTTCATCAAAGTATTGCCTAAATTGTGAAAAGCTTGGTGTTTTTCTTCACGAGTTTTAGCATTTTTAAGTGCTTTAGCATAATGATATTTAGCTTCTTCGGCTTGATTTTGTCTATAGATAGCATTTCCTAAATTATATGGAGCAATAGATTTCTTGGGATTTTTGGCTTCTGAAATACGGTATTCAGTTTCAGCATCAGCATAATTTTTTTCAACGAAGGCATTATTCCCTTTTGGCAAATTTTTATCGTTTTCCTTTTTTTGGGCTTGCGCTAAAAAGGAAATCAGAAACAAACTATATAAAAATAACTTTTTCATTTATTCCTTTTCGTTAAATAAATTCATTTTTTTAACCCATTTGGTTCTCTTTTCTAAAATAATAACATCTAAAAATAACAAGAAAAAACCAAAGCCTAGAAACCACTGAAACTGCGATTTGAAATCAGCCATTTGCGTACTTTCAAATTCTGTTTTTTGTATATTATCTAAAGCATTTTTTACATAATCTAAAACGGTTTTTGTAGAATCTCCATCTACATAACCGCCTCCAGTTGCTTTTGCAATATTTTTTAGTACTTCTGAATCTCTTTTGGTGATGACAACTTCGCCATTATCATCCCTCTTAAAACTAGAGGTTATTCCGTTTTCTTTTAACGGAATTGGTCCTCCCTTTTCAGTTCCAACTCCAATAGTTATTATTTTTAGCCCTAATTTTTTTGCTTCTTCAGCAGCATCAACAGCATCGTTGGAATGATCTTCACCATCAGTAATAATGATGAGTAACTTATTAGTTTTATCTTTTTTATCTATGAAAGTTGTGGCTAAATTTATTGCTTGGTCAATTGAAGTTCCTTGTGCTGAGATTACCCCAGGATTCATTCCTTGTAAAAACATTTTGGCTACACTGTAATCTGTTGTAATTGGCAACACTGGAAAAGCACTGCCAGAATAAGCTATAATTCCTATTCTGTCACTTCCAAGATTGTTGATAATTTGAGAAACTAATTGTTTGCTTTTATCTAATCGACTTGGCGCCACGTCTTCGGCTAACATACTTTTTGAAACATCAATCGCAAAAATAATATCAATCCCTTCTCTTTTCACAGTTTCTAGTTTAGTACCAATTTTTGGATTTACTAAACCAATGATTAAAAAGGTCAAGCCTATAAGCAAAACTATAAATTTTAACACTGGTTTGAATACAGATTTCTCAGGACTCAATTTTTTGATTAAATCTAAGTCGCCAAATTCGCGTTGTTTTTTTCTTTTCCAGAATTGGACATACAAGAAAAGTGTTGTCAATACTGGAATGAATATCAAGAAATACAAATACCCTTTTTCTTCTAACTCGTACATAATTGTTTTATATAAAACTTCTGTAAATAGTGTTTCTTAATCCAAATTCTATCAAAACTAAAATACCAGCTATCCAAACAAATGGTCTGTATTTTTCGTCATAATCATAGAATCTTAATTCTTGAATTTCAGTTGTTTCTAATTTATTTATTTCGCTATAAATAGATTCTAATTTGCTATTGCTGTTCGCTCTGAAATATTTCCCCCCAGTATTCCCAGCAATCGCTTGTAATAAATTCACGTCTATCTCAACAGGCATCATTTTGAATAAAAAGCCGCCATTTGGCGAATAAGCATAGGGAAACAGGGCATCACCATTAGTTCCAATACCAATAGTGTAAACTTTTATACCATATTCTTTAGCAATTTGCGAAGCTGTTTCTGGCTCAATAAATCCTGCATTATTTACACCATCAGTTAGTAGAATTATAACTCTGCTTTTTGCTTTGCTATCTTTTAATCTGTTTACTGCCGTAGTTAAGCCCATTCCAATTCCGGTTCCGTCTTGCAGCACGTTGTCATATTTTATGCCTCTTATAGCGTCTTGGATGATAGCTTTGTCGCTTGTAACAGGTGTTTTAGTATAAGCTTCGGCGGCATAAACTACAATTCCTATTCTGTCATTTGGTCTTCCTTCCACAAAGTTGGCGGCAACTTTTTTTAATGCTTCCATGCGGTTGGGTTTTAAATCTTTGGCCAACATACTTCCCGAAACGTCAATTGCCATTACAATGTCAATTCCTTTAGTGGATTTGGTTTGGCTGCTTATGTCAACTTTTCTTGGTCGTGCCATTGCAATAATCAAAGAGCTTAAGGCTAATAATCGAAGCACAAACAAGAACGGTTTTAGTTTAGCTAATAATGATTTTTGTGATTTGAAACCATTCACGGAACTAATTTTCAATGTAGCGGTTTGTTGTTTTCTTTTCCAAATTTGCCAAGCTATAGCTAATGGAAGTAATAGAAACAACCAGAAAAATTCAGGATTTAAAAAACTTACTTCTTTCATGATTATTCTGTTGTTTGTAATTCTACTGAATTCAGCATTCTTTCAACTATTTGTTGCCCATATTTGTCTTCTTCTCTATGCATCACTAAAATGGTTTGTAAACCTCCATTTTGACTAAATAACAACAGTTCATAATACATCTTAGTTGATTTTCCTTTTATTTTATCTAAAACGGTCAAAGTTCCATAGGCTTTTTTACCCGAAATTCCTTTTTGGGTATCAAAATCTTCGGTCTTTGTAATAATGTTTTGTGCGCCTTGATTTTGTAGTAGATTCAAATAATTATCTGCTGTTTTATCTAAATCTATTTGTGTTTCTTTTTTGTATTTGATAGTAGAAACGGTGATATAAAAATCTTCTAAAATATTGCCGTAAACAAATGTTTGCATCTCTTTAATCATCGCTGCCGTTGTGTTTGGCAAAGATTTCAACGCATCTATTCTTTTTAAAACTTTTGGAGTTTCTACTTTTACTCCTGGATTTCCATATTCGCTATAAATCCATTCGCCTTCTACTAATTCTTTTGTTGGATTACCTAGGAAATTATCCTTTACATAGTCTATTCCTTTGAAATAGATTAAACCCATTAGTATTAGCATTAACATTCCTAAAACAATTCCAACTGTTGTAATAATTCTGTTACGTTTTTGTTTTTTAAGTTTTTGTAAGCGGGCTAGTTCTTTTTGTTGTTCGTTCCAAAGTGCTAATTCATCGTTTTCTTCAACAATTTCTGGAATAGATTTGTGAATGGTTACAATAGAACTTGAAATGCGTTTTTTATCCTCTTCAATTTCGTAATCTAATGGTTTTACTTTAGCAAATTTTACTAAATCTGCTTGTTTTAAAACTTTCTCTAAGTTTTCAACTGTCTCGTTTGAGAGTTTTAATTTCTTTTGTTTGGAAGCTTTTCGTAATCCTTCAATGAGTTCCGAAGTAGTACTTTCCATGGCTGGAATATTGATTTCTTCTTCAATATAATTACGGGCAATGTCGGTTAGTTCCGAATAATAATCTTTGATTTCTCCTTTTTGCCAGAGCTCTTTTGTTTCTAACTGTTGTAATAAAGTAGTTGCTTTTTCAATAGGTGATTTGAAAACAATTTCTTCAACTTTGGGTTGATTTAGTCTTTTCTTAATGAATTTATAAATAAAAAATCCAGCAACAGTTATCGCTAATAAAATTAAAATATAAATCCACCAGGTTCCCAAGGGGCTTTCTACTTCAGCAATGTCTTTGATGTCATACATTTTTTGTTTTAATGTATCTACTTGGATAGTATTAACTTCTACTTTAATGCTATCAGAAAAAATAGGTTTTCCGTTTATTAAAACAGGAATTTTTGGAATGATATATTTACCACTGTCAAATTGAGTTAATCCGTATTTTTTGATTAATTCATAACGAGCACCGTTTTTAACGGTATCAATCTTGTAGGATTGAATTACTTCTAAAGCTCCAAAATTCTTAGCTTCAGGGAATTTTACTTTATATAAAGTATCAACATCTGTTTTTAAAGTAAGCTTAAATTCAGCACCAATTTTTTTCTTAGTAGAATCAATTGATGTTGTCACCTTTTGAGCAAAAAGTGACGTTGATAGGAGTAAAAGAAATATATATATTTTGAACTTCATTATAATTGTTGATAGAAGATTAACGATTTTTGATTTCAGAATTTGTTTTAGCAGTTTTAATACTTGAAACAAAGATTGATATAAGCTCGTTGACTTTTATTTTTAATTTATTGATTAATTCTATGTTGGTTGTTAGTTTTGCTCTTTCAATAATTTTCAAACAATTAAAAGTTTCTCTTAATTCTTTTAGGAAAATACCCATTTTGTGAATAAAATCTTTTTTGCTTTCTGCACTTTGTGCTTCACCATAATTTAAAGCAGGTGAAGTTGATGAACGGACAATTTGTCCAACCAAATGATTTCCAGAATATGATTTATCAACATGACTTGTAAATAAAATTATGTTGGAGGCAAAATCAATCAATCGTTCTTCTAATTTAAATTTGTCCATTTCAATCCTAATAAATCTGCAATCTTAAATCATTAATCTTATTTCTCTATCTTGATTTAAAATAACTCAACAATTTTGTCACATAACTTTCGTCAACACGAGTATTCACTGTCCCCGAACCGCATTTTGAAAAGATGTCTTTGAAGTAATTTACTTTATTTTGATATTCTTTTTCGTAACTCAAACGTACTTTTTTCGAACTCGTATTGACCACCAAAATCTCTCCAGTTTCGGCATCTTCCATTTCCACCATGCCGATGTTTGGTATTTTTTCTTCGCGGATGTCATACACTCGAATTCCTGTTAAATCGTGCTTTTTGCTGGCAATTTTCAATGTTTTTTCATAATCATCATCCACCATGAAATCTGAAATCACAAACACTATGGCTTTCTTTTTTTGTGTTCCCGATAAAAATTTCAACGCCTGAGATAAATCGGTTTTATTGCTTTTGGGTTGGAATTCTATTAGTTCGCGAATGATGCGCAACACATGTGATTTTCCTTTTTTTGGTGGAATGTACAATTCAATTTGGTCTGAAAATAATATTAACCCAATTTTATCATTGTTCTGTGTAGCCGAAAACGCCATTGTTGCAGCAATTTCAGTAACAATTTCGCTTTTTAATTGGTTTTTGGTACCAAAACTTTCTGAACCAGAAATGTCCACCATCAACATCATGGTTAACTCGCGTTCTTCCTCAAAAACTTTTACATGTGCTTCATTGTATCGCGCAGTAACATTCCAATCGATAGCACGAATATCATCACCATATTGGTATTGACGCACTTCCGAAAAAGTCATTCCACGACCTTTGAACGACGTGTGATATTCTCCCGAGAAAATGTGATCGCTCAATCTTCGGGTTTTGATTTCTATTTTACGAACTTTTTTTAGTAAATCCTTAGTTTCCATTTTTTCAGTTGTCGGTTGTCGGTTGTCGTTTGTCAGTGTTTTAGCAATGATAATTAGCTAACTGGTAACAGAAAACGGATAACTGACTAAGGTACTTCAATTTCATTTACAATTTTGTTGATGATGTCAACCGAAGTGATGTTTTCGGCTTCAGCTTCATAGGTAATTCCTATTCTATGACGCAATACGTCATGCACTACCGCACGAACATCTTCTGGAATAACATAACCACGACGTTTGATAAACGCATAACACTTAGCAGCATTTGCTAAATTGATACTTCCACGAGGAGATGCTCCGAAACTGATAAGCGGTTTAAGACTTTCTAATTTGTATTTCTCAGGATAACGAGTAGCAAAGATGATGTCTAGAATGTATTTTTCAATTTTTTCATCCATATATACTTCGCGAACCGCTTCTTGTGCACGAAGAATTTGGTCAACTGAAACTACAGCATTTACTTTTTCGTAAGCACCTTTTAAGTTTTGGCGAATAACCATTCTTTCTTCGTCAATTTTTGGATAATCAATAACAGTTTTAAGCATGAAACGATCCACTTGGGCCTCTGGTAAAGGATAAGTTCCTTCTTGCTCAATTGGGTTTTGAGTGGCTAAAACTAAAAACGGTCTGTCCAATTTAAAAGTAGTGTCGCCAATAGTTACTTGCTTTTCCTGCATCGCTTCAAGCAAAGCCGATTGCACTTTGGCTGGCGCACGATTAATTTCATCTGCTAGAACGAAGTTGGCAAAAATAGGTCCTTTTTTTATGGAAAACTCATTGGCTTTAATGTTATAAATCATTGTTCCCACAACATCGGCTGGCAATAAATCGGGCGTAAATTGAATTCTGCTAAAACTTCCTTGAACCGCTTGAGATAATGTGTTTATTGCTAAAGTTTTTGCCAAACCAGGAACTCCTTCCAAAAGAATATGTCCTTGTCCTAAAAGTCCAATTAATAAACGCTCTACCATGTGTTTTTGACCTACAATAACTTTGTTCATTTCTGTAGTCAACAATTCAATAAAAGCACTTTCTCTTTCAATTTTCTCATTAATTGCTCTAATGTCTAAAGCAGTACCAATTTCTTCCATAGTTACTCTATTTATTCTAAAATGTGTCAGTTATAAATTTAATAATTCAAAAATGAAAATTTAATCTCTTACAAGATGTTAAGAATGCGTTAAAACTTTACAAAACACCAGAATTTTAAGGATGATTTATGATTTTCTTTTTATAATTTTAAGACCGATTAGGGTTTTGAATTTTTTTTACAAAAAAAAACAAATTATTTTAAAAACCAATAACTCCAAATATTATTAATACAACTCTAAAAAATAACGAAATGCAAACTAAACTTTCGTCTATAGTAGCCGGAACTATGAATTGGGGAATATGGGATAAAAAATTGAATACTTATGAAATGTCACACATCATAAACGCATATGTTGAGAATAGAATATCCACTTTTGACCATGCTGATATTTATGGAAATTACACCACCGAAGCCGATTTTGGTAAAGCTTTTATCCAAAGTAAAACAGCAAGAGAAAAAGTTCAATTCATATCAAAATGTGGTATCCAGAATACTGGCGCACGAAATAATTCAATAAAGTATTATGATTACTCTAGAGACTACATCATTTGGTCAGTGGAGAATTCATTAAAAAATTTGCAAACCGATTATTTGGATGTATTGTTATTGCATCGTCCAAGTCCATTAATGGAAGCAGATGAAATTGCGGAAGCGGTGGAAAAACTAAAAAAAGAAGGTAAGATTCTTGACTTTGGGTTATCCAATTTTACAGCATCTCAAACCGAGCTTATTCGTCAAAAAACGGAAATAAGTTATAACCAAATTCAGTTTTCGGCAACCCATTATGAATCTATGTTGGACGGAAGTTTTGATTATATGCAATTGCATAACATTCGTCCCATGTCATGGAATCCTCTAGGAACCGTTTTTAGAGAAGACATTGAACAAACCCGACGCTTGAAAAAACTGTTGGTTCAATTGGTAGAAAAATACCATTTGGGTTCCGACACTATTTTATTGGCTTGGATTTTAAAACATCCAGCAAAAGTTATCCCCGTGGCTGGCACCGTAAATATTGCTCGAATTCAAGCCTTAATGAAAGCGGTTGAATTGGATTTAGAACAAGAAGATTGGTTTGCCATTTGGACGGAAAGTATGGGGAGTAAAGTGCCTTAATGATTGCAGAGTGTTGATTAACGATTGCAGATTTTTGAATTAAATCTGTAATCAAAAATCGTTATTCTTAAATCAAAAAATCAAATGATAAACAAACGTCTTCTTATTAAAAACCTACTGGCTCACAATGATGAGAGTAGTTTTTATGACAAGAAGCGACAGTTAAATCTGCATACAAAAGAAGGTAAAGCTAAGTTTTTAAAACACATTTGCGCTTTGTCAAATTCTAATCCTTCTAATAATTCCTATATAGTTGTGGGAGTAGAAGACCAAGATAACGAAATTACCGGCGATGACTTTTTTGACGATAGCCGAATACAAAACTTGGTTAATGCGTATCTAGAAAATCCTCCAAAAATTCAATACGAAAATGTGCCGTTTCCTAACTTGCCAAAAGACAGAGTTGTTGGATTAGTAACGATAAAGCCAAAGCATAAAGTGTCTTTTTTTAAGAAAAACATTCATACTATTTTAGCCAACACCGTTTTCGTTCGAAGAGGAAGTAATTCGATGCCCACGGAAGAGAAAATTCCACATTCCAAACAAAATATTGAAACCGTTATCAGTATTGAAAACAGTTCAAGAAACAGCATTGCCTATACGCTTGACGGCGTTATAGATTTTACGAATAATCGTCACAAAGACATGCCTTCAAAATATAAAGTTTTCAAAGAACTTTTTGTGATTTGTTGGGCCGGAATTCCCAAGAAAATTAGAGATACAACCTATTTATCCAGAGTTGATATAGAGCTGATTAATGAGCAGGTAAAACTGTTTTATTCAGCACATGATGTGGTTACTATAAGTTATGACGAGCAAAGTTTTACTATAATTGAATACGTTCCTCTTGGGCTGAACGACAAAACTAGCTACTATCCATTGGAAAAATTAACGATACATTTTTTTGATAACGGATATTATAAAATGGAAACCCAAATGCTTTTTGAACCTCCAGCGTTTAACAAAAAAATACTACATCATATTTATAATTCTACTATTGTTTTAATTAATAAATTGCAAAAAGGATTTCTCCTCTCAGAAAGTGAAGAAAAGGATTTGGAAAACTTATCCTCTACTCTAATGATATGTTATTTAAATGGTTTTAATGATGCCAAACAAAAATTAATTGAAGTTAAACCTTTTTTAAAAGCACAAAAAAAGCCAATAATTTATCTTAGTTTTAAAGAAGCAATGCGAATTTTAAGAAAAATGAAATACAATAAAAATAATGAGTAGAATATTAGTAATAGGGGATATTCACGGCGGATTACGTGCGTTGCATCAAATTATAGAAAGAGCCAAAGTGACTAAAGAAGATAATCTTATTTTCCTCGGAGATTATGTAGATGGATGGAGTGAATCCCCACAAGTTATAGATTATTTGATACATTTAAATAAAAAACAAAACTGTATTTTTATCAGAGGGAATCATGATGAGCTATTGTTAGATTGGTTAACCGGAAACACTAAAAATTTTGATGAAAAAACATGGTTTAAACATGGAGGAGAGGCAACAATTACAGCCTATTCATCAATTTCAGAGGAAACAAAAAAAGAGCATATTCAGTTTCTAAAATCACTTCAAAATTATTATTTAGATTCTAAAAACCGTTTATTTATTCATGCGGGTTTTACCAATATGAACGGTATTACTTATGAATATTTTCCCAAATTATTTTATTGGGACAGAACGCTTTGGGAAACAGCTTTATCAATGGATTCATCTATTCCGAAAGAAAGTTTATTGTATCCAAAAAGATTGACTTTATATAATGAAATTTATATTGGTCATACTCCTGTAACTAAAATTGAAAAAACAATTCCTATCCAAAAAGCATGTGTTTGGAACATCGATACTGGCGCAGCTTTTAATGGACCATTAACTATAATGGATATAGAAACAAAGGAATTTTGGCAAAGCGAACCATTGATGGATTTGTATTTTAATGAAAAAGGCAGAAATTGATTTAATTATTTACTTTTGAAGTAAATTAATAGAAAATGAAAAAACTAATTACAATATTGGCTTCAGTTATAATAAGTTTCGCAAACGCTCAGGCTTATAAGGGGAAAGGAGACACAAAATTTCAAGTTGGATCAAGTTTTCAAAGTGGTGGTTCAGGAATTCATGTTAGCACTGACCTAGGAATTGGAGAAAACATGTCTTATGGATTTGTAGCTTCCTATTTGCTAAAAGTATCGGAAGGAAACATAAGTAATGTAAAATTTGGCGACAGATTTGATTGCAAAGCTAGATTTAATGCCAATATTGGTAATGTATTAGGATTAGATAAAAAAATGGATGTTTATCCGGGATTAGATTTAGGATTAAAAAACTTTGGAGCGCATTTAGGTTTTAGATATTTTTTCACACAGGGTTTTGGTTTGTATACCGAAGCCGGAATTCCATTGGCAAAATACGACTCAAATGTTCAAGGATTTGAAGAATATAATAATCAGTTTGTGTTTCAAATAGGAGCATCATTTAATTTATAAGATATGAGTGTTATCGACCAAAGATTAGACGAAAGAAGCGGTTCTAAATGTGAATTGTGTGGTTCGAAAGATGATTTAAGAATTCATTTAACAAAAGAAGAAGCCATTTCACTCGACAATTCTGTCTTGGTTTGCTTCACGTGCAAAAACCAAATAGAAAACACTACAGCAACAGATCCAAATCATTGGAGATGTCTTAGCGATAGTATGTGGAATGAAAATAAGCCTGTGCAAGTTGTTGTATGGAGAATGCTAAACAGACTGAGAGCGGAGGGTTGGCCACAAGATTTGTTGGATATGATGTATCTTGATGAAGCAACCTTAATTTGGGCAGGTGCCACTGGCGAAGGTGAAGAAGGTAAGATTGTACATAAAGACAGTAATGGCACTATTCTTAAAGATGGTGACTCAGTTGTTTTGATCAAAGATTTAGATGTAAAAGGAGCCAACTTTACGGCAAAGCGAGGAGCAGCCGTTCATAACATAAAATTAGTTTGGGACAATGCCAATCAAATTGAAGGGAGAGTCGAAGGACAGCATATTGTTATTTTAACGCAATACGTTAAGAAAACAAAGTAAATAGTAGATAACAGTAACAAAAAAGTGAATAGCCTATTATGACTAATCACTTTTTACTAATTACTAATTTTTTACAAATCAAATTTAATCCCCTGTGCTAATGGCAATTGATCAGAATAGTTTATCGTATTGGTTTGTCTTCTCATATAGACTTTCCAAGCATCGGAACCTGATTCTCTTCCGCCACCTGTTTCTTTTTCTCCCCCAAAAGCACCGCCAATTTCAGCACCAGAAGTTCCAATATTTACATTGGCAATGCCGCAATCTGAACCTGCAAAAGACAAGAATTTTTCAGCTTCTTTCATTTCGTTGGTCATAATAGCAGACGATAAACCTTGAGCAACACCATTTTGCAGTGTAATAGCATTTTCAACTTCGCCACTATATTTCATTAAATATAAAATAGGTGCAAAAGTTTCATGTTGAACGATTTCAAAAGAGTTTTCAGCTTCGATAATCGCTGGTTTTACATAACAACCCGATTCGTAACCTTCTCCTGAAAGAACTCCTCCTTCAATCAATACTTTTCCGCCTTCAGCTTTCGCTTTTTCAATGGCAGCTAAATAAGTATTTACAGCATCCGTGTCAATTAATGGGCCAATGTGATTTTTTTGATCCAATGGATTTCCAATAGTCAATTGACCATAAGCACCCACAATGGCATCTCTTACTTTATCATATACCGTTTCGTGGATAATCAATCTTCTTGTAGAAGTACAACGTTGCCCTGCTGTTCCTACCGCACCAAAAACAGCCCCTGGAACCACCACTTTTAAATCAGCTGTTGGTGTAATAATAATAGCATTATTTCCGCCTAATTCTAATAAAGATTTTCCGAAACGTTGTGCAACCGTTGCTCCAACAATTCTTCCCATTCTAGTAGAACCAGTAGCAGAAATTAAAGGAATTCTAGTATCAGTAGTCATCATTTCGCCTACTTTATAGTCACCGTTGATGATACATGAAATACCTTCAGGTAAATTATTTGCTTTTAAAACTTCGGCGATAATATTTTGACACGCAATAGAACAAAGAGGCGCTTTTTCAGAAGCTTTCCATACACAAACATCACCACAAATCCATGCTAATGCCGTGTTCCAAGCCCAAACCGCTACAGGAAAGTTAAAAGCCGAAATAATTCCAACCACACCAATTGGATGCCATTGTTCTCTCATCACGTGACCTGGGCGTTCAGACGGAATAGTTTGTCCGTTTAATTGACGGGATAATCCCACAGCAAAATCGCAGATGTCAATCATTTCTTGAACCTCTCCGTAACCTTCTTGCAATGATTTTCCCATTTCATAAGAAACTAATTTCCCTAGAGGTTCTTTTAATTCTCTTAATTTATTTCCAAATTGACGCACAATTTCGCCACGTTGTGGTGCAGGCATTGCTCTAAATTTTAGAAAAGCAGCTGTTGCCGTTTGCATTACTTTTTCATAATCAGCAGCTGTGGTTGTTTTTACTTTTCCTATTAGTTGACCATCAACTGGCGAATAACTTTCGATGATTTCTCCGTTTGAAAAATGATTATTTCCTGATGATGTTCCTTCGTTGATGGCTTTTACGCCAAGTATTTCTAGAGCTTCGGTCATGCCGAATTGTTTTGCAATTGTTGACATTATATTATTAGTTTGTTTAAAATTTCAGTAAAAGTAATTGATTTTTTGAGATTATTTTGCCACAAATTTAGGATCATTTTCCATTACAGTTCCACAGTTAGTACAAGTTTTTAATGCAATAGAATTATAGAAATGATCAAAGTGTTTTTGAAAATCATTCTCAATATTATGTAATTCAAAGTAAATGTCATAGAGTTTATGATTACAATTTTCGCAGAACCAAAGCAATCCATCTTTTGCTCCTTCTGCCAATCGTTTCCTTTCTATTACTAAACCAACTGAGCCCTCTGTTCTTGACGGCGAATGAGGCACTTTGGCAGGGTGCAAATACATATCTCCTGCAGAAAGTTTCATGGCTTTCTTTTCGCCATTTTCCTGAATGTAAATAATTATTTCGCCTTCCAGTTGATAGAATAATTCTTCGGTTTCGTTGTAATGATAGTCTTTTCGGGCATTTGGGCCCGCAACAACCATTACGATATAATCTTCAGAATCAATATAAAGATTTTTGTTACCTACTGGAGGTTTTAGTAGGTGACGGTTTTCATTTATCCACTTGTTGAGGTTGAAGGGTTTTGCTATTGCCATTGGTTAATTTTTCATGTAAAGTTATAAAAATAAAAAAGTCCCAATTATATTGAGACTTTAAATATTATTTAATTTCTTTTATCAAATAAATATAGGCGGGGAAGTGATCACTAAAACCTATTTCGTTCATTCCGTGTCGCAAAGGATATCCTTTATATTGGCCAGTTGTAGTTATCATGTAGGGTTTGTTATAAATACCAGCTTTCCAATAACGATACGAAGAAAAATCTTTTTGAATTAAGGTTTCTGAAACCATAATTTGGTCAAAAATATCTCCAGCATCACGGTAGAAAAGAGTGGCATTTCCTTTATAGAACATTTCCTCAAACGGATTGTAAATACCAAATCGTTTTACTTCTTCTTTATGTCGTTTTGCGCCAATACCTTCTTTTACACTTTTGTTGTAGGTTCCATCATTCAAATCGCCCATGGCAATGATTTTGGCATTTGGATTGATTTTATAAATAGAATCGATTATTTTCCTGTTTAATCTACCAGCTGCTTCACGGAATGGAGAACTTTTCTTTTCACCACCAGAACGAGATGGCCAGTGGTTTACCATAACATTCACTTCTTCGCCATCTAAAAATCCAGTAACCAACAATATATCACGAGTGTAAACACGGTCTAAGTCTTTGTCAATTTCTGATTTATCATCAGAGGCATCATCATTTACGTTTTTCTCTTTGGCAGTCGAATTTAATTGATTTTTGTAGATCAATAAAGGAATGTTTTTATAGCTAGTGGGTTTAAAATGCTTTTTTTGATATAACAATGCAACATCAATTCCTCTGAAGTCAGGAGAATCAAAGTGAACAATGCCATAATCTTTATTGATTAAAGCAGGTTCTTTTATTAAATCTTCGAGTACACCTCTGTTTTCAATTTCTGCACCTCCTATCAGTGTTGGGGAATTATTAGGATTATCAGTTGTTCCAATTTCTGAAAGTACGCGTGCTAAATTATGTAGTTTTTTCAGATATTTTTCGGAAGTCCAGTTTTGAATACCATTTGGCAACCATTCTTCATCAAGATTTGAACCATTAATGGTATCGAATAAATTTTCAAAATTATAAAAAGCAACAGTATGCACTATATATTTTTTTGCTTGTGCATTTGCTCCAGAAATTAGGAATAAAACAAAGAAAAGAGCTATAAATCTTCTAATTTTCATAATAGTTATATTAATTTTATATCAAGTTTTTATAAACTTTGTGCCAAAAGTAGATAATATTATTAAAAGATGTACATTTGTCGGCTTTAAGTTTTTATTAAGACTTGGCTAAAAAAATTAACCTTATATAATTTATGAAAAAACTTGTTATTAGTACTTTATTTGTATTACAGGTTGTTTTTGTTTTTGCCCAATCAACGGGTTTCACAGGAAAAGTCGTAGACTCAAAAACTCAAAAACCGCTACAAAATGTAGTAGCTTCTATTCAAAACACCAATCAAACAACTTTTACAGATGCTGCTGGTGTTTTTAGCTTTAAAGAATTGACACAAGGGAGTCAATTATTACAAATAAAAAGTGCTGGGTATAAAGACCAGCTATTATCTGTAGAAGTTGAAACTTTAAAAATCTTAGATCTAGGAATTATTGTTTTAGAGGAAGACATTAGTTCAGAACAACAATTAAGTTTGATTAC
>NZ_JBMOGV010000035.1:0-20876 GCF_049318185.1 Flavobacterium sp.
AAAGCCGAGAGCTACCTTCGTGAAACTTATCCTGAATATGAAATAACACAATTAGTGTAACAATTTCCTATCTTTAAAACTAATAGCAAAACCTAAACAACCAAACTATGTTCAAACATTTCATCAAACTCGAGTGGAAATCCTTTTTTCGTTCGGCATCCTTTGCAACTAACTTAGCGCTGAAAATCATAATGGGTTTAGGCGCATTATATTTCATAGTGTGTTTTGCCATATTAGGTTCGGCCGTGTTTTTTATATTGATAGATGAAGGATTAGAACCGCTTTCCACGATTAATACGTATCTCATTTATTATTTAGTTGGCGATTTGATAGTGAGATGGTTTTTCCAAAAAATGCCAGTTACCAATATTAAACCGCTATTAACGTTGCCGATAAAGAGAAGTACAATTGTACATTATTCATTAGGAAAAACCTCCATTTCTTTTTTTAATATCATTCATGCTTTTTTCTTTTTGCCGTTTACCATTGTTTTGTTAATTGAGGGTTATGGTTATCAAGCTATTCTTTGGCATTTGGCCATGATGGCGCTGATTTATGCAAATAATTTTCTTAATCTAATAATCAATAATAAAGACCTAGTTTTTTACCCATTAGTTGCTACAGTGGCTTCATTTGGTTTGGCACAATACTATCAATTTTTCAACATTACAGAGTATACCAAACCTTTTTTTCAAGGAATGTATGACACCAATTATTTATTTTTAATTCCAATTCTTTTACTCATAATTATCTATTATTTTTCGTTTAATTATTTCAAAAATGATTTGAATTTAGATACAGGTTTGGCAAAGAAAAGCGATGAAGCAAAAACCGAAAATCTTACTTGGTTGAACCAATTTGGAACATTAGGCACATTTCTTAAAAATGACATCAAACTTCTGAAAAGAAACAAACGATCAAGAACAACGGTTATTATGAGTTTTCTTTTCATTTTCTATGGATTACTTTTTTTTACAAATTCGATTGAAGCCTATAATAATCCTGCTATGCATGTGTTTGCTGGCATCTTTGTTTCTGGAGGATTTTTGTTCACTTTCGGACAATTCATTCCGAGTTGGGACAGTGCCTATTATCAACTATTGATGAGTCAAAACATCAGTTACCGACAATATTTAACTTCAAAATGGTGGCTGATGGTTATTGGCACTATAATTTCTACCATCATAGCTTCTTTCTACTTGTATTTTGGTTGGCAAACTTATATGTTGATAGTAGTTGGAGCTGTTTACAACATTGGTGTGAATTCTCATTTGGTAATGCTTGGTGGTGCCTATGTAAAAACGCCAATTGATTTAACCATGGCCAACAAAGCATTTGGTGATAAACAAGCATTTAACTTGAAAACGA
The DNA here is from genome assembly GCF_049318185.1 of Flavobacterium sp. Lineage (GTDB taxonomy): Bacteria > Bacteroidota > Bacteroidia > Flavobacteriales > Flavobacteriaceae > Flavobacterium. The sequence continues at coordinate 1,369 of NZ_JBMOGV010000035.1, forward strand.
TGTTAATCTCTTTACCAAAATTGCTTGTGCCAATGGGTTTATATGCTGCAGGATATTATTTGTTTTCCGCTAATATTGGATTTTTATTTGTGGCTTTAGCTGGAGTTTTTGGATTTACACTAAGAGATATGGTTTTTACTAAAATTGAAAAAATCTACAAAACAGAAAAATACGCCACAATAGCTGCTTACAAACAGAAGAATTAAAAGTAAATCAATCACAAACAATAAATACTTTCAAAATGATACAAGTAACTAATTTAACCAAAAAATATATTGCAGGAGTAAGCGTTTTAAACATTTCAAACTTGGAAATTCCAAAAGGACAAAGTTTTGGTTTGGTAGGAAATAATGGAGCAGGGAAAACTACTTTTTTTAGTTTGCTTCTGGATTTAATTCAGCCAAGTTCAGGACATATTGTAAACAATGGTGTCCAAGTCAATACAAGTGAAGCATGGAAACCCTTTACAGCAGCTTTTATCGACGAGAGTTTTTTAATAGGATATTTAACCGCCGAAGAATACTTCTATTTCATAGGTGATTTACGAGGACAAAATAAAGCCGATGTCGATGCTTTATTGGCCAAACACGAAGAATTCTTTAACGGAGAAATCTTGAAAAGCAAAAAATACCTCAGAGACTTATCCAAAGGAAATATGAAAAAAGTGGGCATTATAGCCACTTTAATCGGAAACCCAGAAGTAGTTATTCTTGACGAGCCGTTTGCCAATTTGGACCCAACCACTGTAAATCGTTTGAAAAAAATAATCAAAGAATTAGCTGATAATCCTGAAGTTACTGTTTTGGTTTCTAGTCACGATTTGGTTCATACTGTTGAGGTTTGCGACAGAATTGTTGCACTAAATAAAGGAGAAATAGTAAAAGACATTCAAACATCTCCAGAAACTCTAAAAGAGTTAGAAGCGTTTTTTGCAGTGTAATTTTTTGCTATATCAAAAAGAAACGTACTTTTACCAGTCAGTTATACTATTTATAACATTTTCACGTAATAATAAAAACGTTTTGCTTTGAAAGCTAATATTATTAAATATTTTATTTTTTCGGGATTTCTTATTTTTTTGATAGCATGTTCTACCAAAAGAAACTCCTTTCTTTCAAGAAACTCCCATGCTCTTAGCACAAAATATAATATTTTATACAATGGAGGAATTGCCTTAGACAAAGGAATTCAAGAAGTGATTTCACAAAATAAAGATAATTTTTGGGAAATTCTTCCTGTGGAAAGAATGCAGATTGGCGAAGATAAAATACTTCCTAAAGAAAATAAAAACGCCAACTTTGAAAGAGCTGAAACTAAAGCAACAAAAGCCATTCAAAAGCACTCCATGAATATTCAGGGTTCAGAAAAAAACCCGCAGATGGACGAATCTTATTTACTTTTGGGAAAATCTAGGTATTATGATCAACGATTTTTACCTGCTCTAGAAGCTTTTAATTATGTGTTATATAAATACCCAAAGAGCGATAAAATATATCAAGTAAAAATTTGGAGAGAAAAGACCAATATGCGATTAGAAAACGACGCTTTGGCTGTAAATAATCTCAATAAATTATTAAAAGAAATAAAATTCAAAGATCAAATTTTTGCTGATGCTAATGCGACTCTAGCTCAAGCTTTTCTTAATCTTGAAGAAAAAGATAGTGCTGTTGCTAAAATTAAAATAGCTACAGAATTTACAAAATCTAATGAAGAAAAAGCTAGATACAGATATATATTGGCTCAGCTTTATGAAAAAATGGGTTATAAAGATAGCGCCTATACCGCCTATCAATCTGTGATTGATATGAATAGAAAATCGGCTAGACAATATGTTATTCATGCTCATGCCAGACAAGCTAGCCAGTTTGATTATGAAAAAGGAGATACCATAGCTTTCCTAAAAAAATTTACTGATTTAATTGCCGATAGAGAAAACCGTCCTTATCTGGATGTTTTACATCATCAGTTGGCTTTGTTTTATGAAAAAAGTAATAATCCTACCATAGCTAAAAAGAATTATAATCTTTCCCTAAAAAAGAAAACACAAGACAGTTATCTTGTTGCATCAAATTATAGAAACTTAGCAGACCTTTATTTTATTGACTCTAAATTTGTTATGGCTGGGAAATATTATGACAGTACTTTAGTGAATTTAAAACCAAGAACGAGAGAGTTAAATTTGATTAAAAAGAAAAGAGAAAATCTTGAAGATGTTATTAAATACGAAGGTATAGCTCAGCAAAATGACAGCATTATTTCTTTGTATAATATGGATTTAAATGGCAAAAATGCATACTTCGACAAGTACATTGTTAAACTGAAAAAAGAGGAAGAAGCCTCAAAAAAATTAGCTGATAAAGCTGCAATAATTAAAGAAAACCAAAACAGAAACGAGGGCAATATTGACTCTGGTGATAAACCATCTGGCAAATCAGTAAACAGCAAACCACCAAATTTAGGCAATATGCCTTCAAATGGAACTCAAAGCACATTCTATTTTTATAACCCTACTACAGTAGCTTTTGGTCAAAAAGAATTCATAAAAAATTGGGGAAAAAGAACGCTTCAAGACAATTGGCGTGTAGCTTCATTGACAAAGAAAACCACAGAAAAAGAAGAAGATAATAATGATAAAAATGAATCAGACAAAGACTCTAAAGATAGTATTGCAATAGATGAAAAATTTACACCAGATTTTTATATAAAACAATTACCAACCTCACAAACCGTTATTGACAGTTTGAGTAAGGAAAGAAATTTTGCCTATTATCAATTAGGAGTTATTTATAAAGAAAAATTCAAAGAATATCAATTAGGAATAGATAGATTTGAAAAACTGTTGGCAAATAATCCTGAACAAAGATTGGTTTTACCATCAATGTATAATTTGTACAAGCTTTATGAAATTTTAAACAAAACCAAAGCAGAGCAAATTAAAGCTAGAATAATTAATGAATACCCAGATTCTAGATATGCTCAGATATTAACAAATCCAAATACAGACATAGTAGAGTCAAGCGATTCGCCAAAAGTTGTTTATGAAAACATTTATAAACAATATCAAAACCGAGAATTTAAAACAGTATTATTAAACACTGAAAGAGCTATAGACAGGTTTACAGGTGATGAGATTGTTCCTAAATTTGAATTATTAAAAGCTAATATTGTTGGAAAACTAAGTGGATTATTAGAATATAGCAAAGCTTTAAATTTTGTTGCACTCAATTACCCAAATAGTGAAGAAGGTAAAAAGGCAGAAAAATTATTATCAGTTGATTTGCCTAAACTTGAAGCATTAAAACTTTCTAGAGCCAATTCTAAAAATTGGAAAATTCTTTATGCTACTAAAGACTTTGAAGATAAAAACACGAAATTGCTACGTAAAAAGATTGATAAATTCATTAAAGATAGAGGTTTAAGTAAACTTTCGGTTTCGCTAGATATTTATACTATGACCGATAATTTTATAGTTATCCATGGAATAAATTCTAAAGATTTAGCTCAAGGAATCACTTCAGTTTTAAAAGATTATAAGGATTATAAAGTTGTTGAAACACCCATTATTATTTCAACAGAGAATTACACTATAGTTCAGATTAAAAAGAATATTGATGATTATTTAGCAGGGAATCTTGAAGACAATCCACCCCCACCAAACTGGGATGGAACAATTGAAAAAGCACCAGTAGCTCAACAACCAAAACCTGATGAAAATAATGAACAACAACAGCCAAATACTCAAGAAAATAATCCACTTGATGGAAAACTTCCCGCGCGAGCTAAGGAAAAAGAATTTGGCGTGCCTACTTCTATTCAAGTAGAAAAATTAGGTAAGAAAGGATAAATATATGTTTGAAAAAAGTTCAAAATCATATACAGATTTACTAGGTAAAACAAACAGAATTGTTGAAGGAACTACTATCAACGGAGATATTGTTTCGCCTGCAGATTTTCGCTTGGATGGACAATTGATTGGAAATTTTGAATCAAAAGGCAAAATTGTAATCGGACCCGCAGGAAGCGTTAAAGGCGATATTATTTGCAAAAATGCAGATATCGAGGGAAAATTTGATGGCAAAATAGAAGTCCAAGAAATACTTAATATAAAATCAAAAGCACACATAAAAGGCGAAGTTGTTTGTGGAAAACTTTCCGTTGAACCTGGAGCAGAATTCAGCGCTTCCTGTGTGATGAAACCTCATGTGAAAAGCATGATTAATAATGGAAAATCAACAGAAGAAAAAACAGCGTAATAAATGGTTGGCGCTTATTAACATTCCAATTCAAATGGGTGTTATAATTTTTCTGTTTTCCAGTCTTGGCGATTGGCTAGATTTAAAGTATCCCAATAAAAACAATATTTTTGTTAAAATTTCAACATTAGTTGGAGTTGCTATTGCATTTTATAATATCAATCGTCAGTTAAAAGAAATCAATAATTTAGACAATGAATAATTTTAGTTTGGAAAAAATTAAATCAATTTTTACAATTTTGCTATTAGGAATAATAGGTTTTGCCATCCATAAATTATTGTTTTATTTCTTTGTTCCAATTACGTATGAAGCTGATTTTATTTACTCAATACCATTATTATATATAGGTTTCTTTTTCTCTTCTTCTTTACTCGTTTTGGTTTTACATAAAATCAAACAATTAAGTATTGACAACGTAGGTTATGCATTCCTCGCTTTAACCTCTTTAAAAATGCTTGTAGCTTATATTTTTGTTAGGCCTATATTAAGTCTAAATCTGCCTAAAACGCCTGTAGAAAAAATGAGCTTTTTCATCATTTTTATTTATTTTTTAGCAACAGAAACCTTTGTGACTATTAGAATTTTAAACAATAAGCAATAAATTAAAAGCGGAATTGACAATTCCATCAAAAAAATTAAAACATATACTTTTTATTTTTAATTTAAATTGTACTTTTGCACCAAATTTTAAAAAGTCAATTTAAGTTAATTATCAGATATGGTGATTTCAAGAAAAACACTCCACTTTATTTTAGCCGCATTTGTGGCCTGTTTGCCTTTATTAAGTTTTGCAACCACAAGTAATGATAGCGTTACTACCGCGACACCGGCAATGGAAACGACTAAACATGTTGCGTCCATCAAAGGGGAAGGGCATGAAGTTGAAAATGCTAATTTAACAGAAGAGCAAAAATCTGATTCAGAGAGAAAATCACATATTAAACACCACTTGATGGACTCCCATGATTTTACTTTTTTTACCTATGGTGAAGAAAATAATAAACATTTTGGTTTTTCGTTACCTGTAATTTTATATGACAACGGTTTACACTTTTTTTCTTCCTCAAAATTTGAACACGGTGAAGCCGTTGCTGAATCTAATGGAAATTACTACAAGATAAATCATCACAATGGATTAGTATATAGAACCGATGCTGAGGGAAGTTTTACGGAAGATGATAAAGGTCATGTTACCAATGTAAAGCCTCTTGACTTTTCAATTACAAAGAATTTGTTTATGATTATTTTAGTAGGGTTACTAATGTTTTTCTTATTCAGAGGTTTGGGCAAATCATATAAGCAAAACGGTTCAATAGCAACTGGAGCAGGAAGATTTTTTGAGCCAATAGTTTTATACATAAGAGATGACATTGCTATTCCTAATATTGGAGAGAAGCATTATAAAAAATACATGAGTTTTTTATTGACTATCTTCTTTTTTATATGGTTTTTGAACATGTTTGGGTTGACACCACTGGGGGTTAATATTACTGGGAATCTTGCTATTACAGCTTCTTTGGCGGTTATTACCTATTTGATCACCACCTTTACTGCTAAGAAAGATTATTGGGGGCATATCTTTTGGATGCCAGGAGTACCCGTTCCTATGAAATTTATTTTGGCGCCTATTGAATTGTTGGGTACCATCATTAAACCATTTTCTTTAATGATTCGTTTGTATGCGAATATGGTTGCGGGACACATTGTACTAATGAGTTTGATAGCCTTGATGTATACGTTTAATAGCCCAATTGGAAGTCCGTTGTCGTTCTTTTTGGCTTTTGTGTTATCCTTATTAGAAATTTTAGTAGCCTTATTGCAGGCGTATATCTTCACCATGTTGGCCGCCTTATATTTTGGTGCCGCAGTGGAGGAGCATCACCATGATGAGCACCATGAAGTAGCGCATCATTAATAAATTGAATGTTTAATTAAATATATATACATTATGGAAATTCCTAAAATCGTTGGAGCTGGATTAGTAGTAATCGGAGCTGGTATTGGTATCGGAAGAATTGGTGGGTCAGCAATGGACGCTATTGCTCGTCAACCAGAAGCTACTGGTAAAATCCAAACGGCTATGCTTATCGCTGCTGCCCTTATTGAAGGTATTGGATTTGCTGCTTTATTCGCGGTAAACTAAAAAAAACAAAAAGCCATAACGGTTGGTTGTGGCTTTTGTTTTACTATTAAATCATTAATATAAAATACAAAATATAATGGAAGAATTATTTGGACAGTTTTCATTAGGGTTGTTTATCATGCAAACAATCTTATTTCTTGGACTTATTTTCCTTTTGAAAAAATTTGCATGGAAACCTATTCTTGATGCAGTTAATGAAAGGGAAGAAGGTATCAAAAATGCCTTACAATCGGCAGAGCATGCTAAGAAAGAAATGCAAAATTTGAAATCAGACAATGAGAAATTAATTGCTGAGGCAAGATTAGAGCGTGATGCAATGATGAAAGAAGCTCGAGAAATCAAAGATAAAATGATTAATGATGCTAAAACAGAAGCACAAGTTGCCGGTCAAAAAATGATTGAGCAAGCAAAAGTTTCCATAGAAAGCGAGAAAAATGCAGCTTTGGCGGAATTAAAATCTCAAGTTTCTTCTTTATCATTAGAGATTGCTGAAAAATTATTAAAAGACGAATTGTCTAACAAAGAAGCTCAAACCAAATTGGTAGAGAAAATGTTAGGTGATGTTAAATTAAATTAATCGTTATGTCAAGAGCTGCGATTAGATATGCAAAAGCCATTTTAGAAACTGCGGTTTCTAGTGCAAATACTGTAAAAGTAAATGATGATATGTTGTCAATCGTTTCTTCTATTACAAGAAGCAAAGAATTGAGCGAATTTTTGTCAAGCCCAATAGTTACATCTGATATAAAAATGACTGCTTTGTCAGAGGTATTTGCTTCAGTTCAAGCAGAAACAAAATCGCTTTTCATATTACTAAAAGAGAACAAAAGATTTGAAATATTAGCACCAATCGCTTCACAATATAATATATTATTTGATGTAATGAATAATATAGAAGTTGCTAAAGTAACTACAGCCTTCCCAATCACTCCAGATATAGAAAGTATAGTATTAGCAAAAATAGCTACCATTTCAAACAAAAAAATAACTTTAGAGAATATTGTAGATCCATCAATCATAGGAGGATTTATTTTGAGAATTGGAGACAAACAATACAATGCCTCTGTGGCAAACAGATTACAAGAATTAAAAAGAGAGTTTAGTAATTAAATTACCATTAAAGATATATTAAAATGGCGGAAATTAAAGCTGCTGAAATTTCAGCAATATTAAAGAAACAGTTAGAAGGTTTTCAATCTGGAGCTACGTTAGAAGAAGTGGGTTCAGTACTTCAAGTGGGTGATGGTATCGCTCGTGTTTATGGATTGTCTAATGCACAATACGGTGAGTTAGTTCAATTTGATAACGGATTGGAAGCAATCGTATTGAATTTAGAAGAAGACAATGTTGGTGTGGTACTTTTAGGACCATCAACTGGTATAAAAGAAGGTTCTATCGTAAAAAGAACTCAACGTATCGCTTCATTGAAAGTTGGTGAGCAAATAGTCGGTCGTGTGGTAAACACTCTTGGTGAGCCTATCGATGGTAAAGGACCAATCGGTGGTGATTTATACGAAATGCCACTAGAGAGAAAAGCGCCAGGAGTTATCTTCCGTCAACCAGTAACAGAGCCATTACAAACGGGGATCAAATCTATCGATGCGATGATTCCAGTTGGAAGAGGACAACGTGAGTTGGTAATTGGTGACCGTCAAACGGGTAAAACTACAGTTTGTATTGATACCATTTTAAATCAAAAAGAATTTTACGATATTGGTCAACCCGTATTTTGTATCTATGTTGCTATTGGACAAAAAGCCTCTACTGTAGCTGGAATTGCAAAGACTCTAGAAGAAAAAGGAGCCATGGCTTATACAACAATTGTGGCCGCTAACGCTTCAGATCCTGCTCCAATGCAGGTTTATGCTCCAATGGCTGGTGCGGCAATCGGAGAATATTTCCGTGACTCAGGTCGTCCTGCTTTGATTATCTATGATGATTTATCAAAACAAGCGGTAGCTTATCGTGAGGTTTCCCTTTTATTAAGAAGACCACCAGGTCGTGAAGCTTATCCTGGAGATGTTTTCTACTTGCACTCTCGTTTATTAGAAAGAGCATGTAAAGTAATTGCGGATGATGATATTGCCAAAAATATGAACGACTTACCAGACACTTTGAAACCAATCGTGAAAGGTGGAGGTTCATTAACTGCGCTACCAATTATTGAAACTCAAGCGGGTGACGTTTCTGCTTATATCCCAACAAACGTAATTTCGATTACTGACGGACAAATTTTCTTGGATGGTGATTTGTTCAACTCTGGAGTTCGTCCTGCTATTAACGTAGGTATTTCGGTATCTCGTGTTGGGGGTAATGCACAGATTAAATCCATGAAAAAAGTAGCTGGTACATTAAAATTGGACCAAGCTCAATTCCGTGAATTGGAAGCTTTCGCAAAATTTGGTTCAGACTTAGATGCCGTTACTTTAAACGTAATTGAAAAAGGAAGAAGAAACGTTGAAATTTTGAAACAAGCAGTAAACGATCCTTACACGGTAGAAGATCAAGTAGCTATTATTTATGCGGGTTCTAAAAACTTGTTGAGAAATGTTCCTGTAAACAAAGTAAAAGAATTCGAGAGAGATTATTTGGAATACTTGAATAACAAACACAGAGACACTTTGAATGCTTTAAAAGCAGGAAAATTAGACGATAACATCACTGATGTTTTAGAAAAAGCAGCCAAAGAAATTTCAGCAAAATACAACTAAGTTGGGAGCGGGAAGCGGGAAGCGGGAAGAGAGAATAGTGCTTCCCACTTCCCACTTCTCATTTCCCACTTCTAACTACTAACTTTTATATGGCCAATTTAAAGGAAATCCGTAATAGAATTACTTCCGTTCAGTCTACGATGCAAATCACATCGGCGATGAAGATGGTTTCTGCTGCAAAGTTGAAAAAAGCACAAGATGCTATCACAGCAATGCGACCTTATGCCGAAAAATTAACGGAATTATTGCAAAGTGTTAGCGCTACTTTAGAGGGTGATGCAGGCGGAGAATATACTTTCCAACGCCAAATCAACAAAGTATTGGTTGTTGCTATAACATCAAACCGTGGTTTGTGTGGTGCTTTCAACACTAACGTCATTAAACAAGCAAAATTAGTTGCCGATAGTTACGCTGGAAAACAAGTGGATATTTTTGCTATAGGTAAAAAAGGGAATGATGTTTTAAGAAAAACCAATACCGTTATAGCCAATAAAAGTGAAATATTTGATAATCTTACTTTTGAAAATGTTGCCGAAATTGCAGATGCATTAACTGAAAAATTTATTACTGGCGAGTATGATAAAATTGAAGTGGTATATAACCAATTCAAAAATGCTGCTACTCAGATTGTACAAACAGAACAATTTTTACCATTAGCACCAATTCAATCAGATAAGCCAGTTTCAACAGGAGATTATATATTTGAACCATCAAAAGAAGAAATTGTTCTGACGTTGATTCCTAAATCGTTAAAAACGCAATTATATAAATCAATCAGAGATTCTTTTGCCTCAGAACATGGTGCGCGTATGACAGCAATGCATAAAGCAACAGATAATGCAACTGAATTAAGAAATCAATTAAAGTTGACCTACAACAAAGCGCGTCAAGCAGCGATTACGAATGAGATATTGGAGATTGTTGGTGGAGCTGAGGCTTTGAAAGGATAACAATTAATTCAAATAAATTAGAAAAGAGTGAACATTTGTTCGCTCTTTTTTTTTGGAATGAATTTAATAGTTATTTTTGTTCATCACCTATAAAAATAAACTCTCTTTGAGCCTTTATAAAAACCTTTTCAAACAAACAGCCATATACGGATTAGCTACGGTGTTACCGCGGATGTTGACTTTTTTACTCAATCCGTTGTATGTGAAAGTTTTACCTAAGGGTGAGTTTGGGGAAGTCTCCATTATTTTTGCCTATTTGGTGTTTTTGAATGTTGCTTTATCTTATGGGATGGAAACGGCTTTCTTTCGTTTTTACAATACAGAAACCGATACCAAAAAAGTAATCTCTACTGCTACTCTTTCTATTTTGTGTTCGTCTTTGATTTTTTTAGTATTAGGGATTTTATTTCGAACCACACTAGGCAATTGGACTAACATTGATCCGAAATATATCTTGTATACGGTATTGATTTTAGTATTTGATGCATTATCCGTAATTCCTTTTTCCAAATTGCGCGCCAATAAAAGACCCATGTTCTATGCTGCCATTAAGATTGGTAATGTTTTACTAAACGTCTGTCTGAATGTCTTTTTCTTATTGGTATTACCCAAATTAGCTTTGGGAAGTGGCGGTAGTTTTTGGAATGCATTTTATATTGAACACTTTCAAATAGGTTATATTTTTATTTCGGGACTGTGTGCTAGTTTGGCCACCTTTATCGTGCTATCACCTGATTATTTTCAGATTAAAGGCGCTTTTGATGCTGTGCTTTGGAAAAAAATGATGGGGTATGCCTTTCCTATTTTAATTGCCGGAATTGCTTTTGCCATTAACGAACATTTCGACAAAATCCTATTAGATAGGATGCACGTTCCGCTTTCAGAAATCGGGGCATATTCTGCATGTTATAAAATTGGAATGTTTATGGTACTTTTCAGAACTGCATATACTTTGGGTATTGAGCCGTTTTTTTTTAGCCATGCCTCCAATGAAAACGCACCACAAACCTATGCAACTATAACTAAATATTTTGTGATTTTTGGCTCGTTCATTAGTTTATTTGTGATTGTTTTTGCCGATTTACTGAAACAGGTCTTGGTGCCCAATGCTGATTATTGGGATGCTATGAAAATTGTGCCGCTTATAGTTTTGGCCAATTTCTTTTTAGGAATTTATACCAACTTATCCGTTTGGTACAAACTGACAGACAAAACTAGTATTGGGGCCTACATTTCTCTTGTAGGCGCTGCAGTAACTTTAGTACTCAATTTCATTTTAATACCTTATATTAGCTATACAGGATCAGCTATTGCTACTATTGCGGCTTATGGAACGATGATGATTATTTCTTATCATATGGGCAAAAAGAAATATCCTATACCGTATGATTTTATGAAGATATTCAGTTATCTAGGATTAACGATAGTATTTTCAGCACTTTCCTTTTACGTGCCTATTTTGAGGGATAACTATTATATTAAATTTACCTTATTAATTGTTTTTTTGTATTTTATATATTTTAATGAGAAAGAAACATTACTACGAATAGTCAAACGAAAATAAACTATGCAAATAAAAATAATAAACAAATCACAACACGAATTACCCAATTACGAAACCATTGCTTCAGCTGGAATGGATTTAAGAGCCAATTTGTCTGAACCAATAACGCTCAAATCACTAGAAAGAACAATTGTTAAAACAGGACTTTTTATTGAATTGCCAATCGGTTACGAAGCGCAAGTAAGACCAAGAAGCGGACTGGCAGCCAAAAAAGGAATTACCGTTCTCAATTCACCAGGAACAGTCGACGCCGATTATCGTGGAGAAATTGGCGTGATTTTAGTAAATTTATCCCAAGAAGATTTCGTTATTGAAAACGGCGAACGAATTGCCCAATTAATCATCGCCAAGCACGAAAGAGCCGAATGGATTTCAGTTGAAGAATTGTCTGAAACCTCAAGAGGAGAAGGCGGTTTTGGGAGTACAGGGGTTAAGTAGTAGGCAGTGTTCAGCACTTAGTATTCAGTTTGTAAAAATTATAAATTAAAACATAGCGAACTTTGTGAAATACCTTTGCGAACTTTGCGTTTAAAATAAGTTAACATGAAAATAATAGTACCCATGGCAGGTCGCGGTTCACGTCTTCGCCCACACACTTTAACCATACCAAAACCTTTAATTCCAATTGCCGGGAAACCAATTGTGCATCGATTGGTAGAAGATATTGCAGGTGTGTTAAATCAAGATATTGAAGAAATAGCTTTTATCATTCACGAAAGTTTTGGTAAAAAAGTTGAAGATGAATTAATTGCAATTGCACAAAAATTAGGCGCAAAAGGAACGATTTATTATCAAAATGAAGCTTTGGGAACTGGTCATGCTATTATGTGTGCCAAAGATTCACTAAGCGGACCAGCCGTTATTGCGTATGCAGACACTTTAATTCGTGCTGATTTTGATTTAGACGTAACTGCAGATAGCGTAATTTGGGTAAAACAAGTGGATAAACCCGAAGCTTTTGGCGTTATCAACCTTAATGAAGCTAGTGAAATAGTTGAATTGGTAGAAAAACCAAAGGAATTTGTTTCTGACCTTGCCGTGATTGGAATATATTATTTCAAAGATGTAGCGGTATTAAAAAACGAACTCCAATATGTATTAGATAACAACATTATTCATGGTGGCGAATACCAAATTAATGACGGCATCAAACAAATGATGGCTAAAGGAATGAAATTTGTACCTGGTGAAGTTGATGAATGGATGGATTGTGGCAATAAAGATGTTACGGTAGAAACTAATTCTAGAATGTTAGGGTTCCTTCATCATGATGGAGAGCATTTAGTAGATTATGATGTTAAATTAGAAAATGCTATTATTATTCCGCCTTGTTATATTGGTAAAAATGTAGTTTTGATTGATGCCACGGTTGGTCCAAATGTATCTTTGGGCGACGGATGTCATGTACAAAACAGCAGTATCAAAAACAGTTTGGTGCAAACACATGCCCACATAAAAAATGCTCATTTAGATAACGCCATGATAGGCAATTATGCAAGTTTTGATGGTGATTATACCAGTATTAGTATTGGAGATTATTCAGTTTTAGAATAAATCGAAATTGAAATAAATTCAGCTTAACAATGAAAAAAATTCGAATTTATTGGACATTACTTTTTGGGATATTATGTATTCCCAACATCCTTTTGGCTCAAAAAGAACCAAATGAAGTAGTGGTGTTAGATAATGGATTTCAAGATAATTTTTTTGAAGCACTAAAACAAAAAGGTATCGAAAACTATGATAAAGCCATAGAATCGTTGCTTATTTGTAAAGAAAAAGAACCTGAAAATGCAGTTATTTATTTTGAATTAGGTAAAAATTATTTGGCTCAAAAAAAAAATAAAGATGCTTATGATAATTTTGAAAAAGTTACTAAAATGGAACCCAAAAACCGTTGGGCTTGGGTAGGCATGTATGATGTATGCTATGAAACTCACGATTATAATCAAGCAGTAGTTGTAGTAGAAAAATTAGTGGAATTTAAAGAAGATTATAAGGAAGACCTTACTTCATTATACATGAATACCAATCAATTTGACAAAGCTTTAGAACTCATTAATGAGTTAAATGAAAAGTTTGGAAAATCAGATAAACGCGAATTGTATAAAGCAGATATTCTTAAAGATTTAAAATACCAATCGGCAGAAAAAAACAATCTTTTAGATAAAATAAAAAAATATCCTCAGGATGAGTCGAATTATATTTCTTTGATTTTTATGTATTCTAAAAGCAATCAAGAGGAAAAAGCATTAGGAATTGCTCAAAAACTTGAAAAAGCCATCCCAACCTCAGATTGGGCTCAAGTAAGTCTATTTAAATTTTATTTAAATAACAACGATGGAGACAATATTGTAAAAGCGATGGATATTGTTTTACCAAGCAAAAAAATAGACTCTAAAATTAAACATAGAATGCTCAATGAATTCTTGATTTTTGTCATGAATAATCCAAAACACGAGCCCGATTTAGATAAAGCCATTTCCTATTTTGATAATGATAAAGAAGTAAAAGTATCCAGAGAAATAGGTAAATTTTATTATTCAAAAGCCAATTGGGATAAGGCAATCAAGTATTTCGAAATGCATCTAAAAAACAATTCAGATGATACAGAAACCCTACTGTTATTGCTTCAGTCCTATACAGAAATCCAGCAGTTTGATGTTTTAGCAAAAAAAGCCGATGATTTAACACAACTTTATCCAACACAACCACAGTATTATTATTATGCAGGTTTGGCTAACAATCAAATTAAGAATAACAAGAAAGCTGCGACTTTTTTAGAAAATGGCTTGGATTTTGTAATAGATGATCAGGCATTAGAAATCAATTTCAATATTCAACTAGGCGAAGCTTATAGCGCTTTGGGCGATATAAAGAAAAAAGAAAAATACTTCTCTAAGGCTGAAGATCTGATTAAAAAACAAAAAAAATAATGAAAAATTGGTGTTGGTTTTTGTTGGTTATTCTTTTAGTTTCTTGTAAATCAAAAGCTGTTTTTGTTGATGCAAAAGCAAAAATTAAAGTTGTAAAAGATGAAAGCATGATGAATTCAAAAAAAATAATTCAGAATCATTATAATAACAAAAATGAATTTTCCACGTTATATATAAGATCTAGCGCAAAATATAAAGATGATAATCAATCACAAAGTGTTGCTGCCGAAATCAAAATTAAGAAAGGGGAAAAAATACTAGTAAGCATTCGATTTTTAGGCATAACAATGGCCAAAGCGCTAATAACACCCAAAGAAGTGAAGTATTATGAAAAAATAAACGGAACCTATTTTGAAGGTAATTATCAAGCCTTAAGCCAATGGCTCGGCACCGATTTAGACTTTGATAAAATTCAAAACATGCTTCTTGGACAGCCTATTGATGATTTAACTAAAGAGAATTATAATTTAGAAGTAGGAGATAAATTTTATAAGTTAAACTCGATAGCCAACAATACTGAAAAATCCTTTTTCTTTGAATCGGAACATTTTTTACTTAAAAAACTAGAAATAAATCAACCCACAAAAGAAAGGACATTTGAAGTAAATTATCCTAATTCTCAAGATTTTGCATCTGCTATTTTGCCTTCCAGTTTGTATATAAATGCAGTTCAAAAGAAAGCAAAAACAGAAATTTTAATTGATTATAATTCAATTACATTTAACGAAGACCTTTCATTTCCCTATAGCGTTCCTGATGGATATGACAGAATTTTTATAAATTAGATTTGCCAAATTAACTAGACTATGCCAAAATTCTTTTTCACCTTATTCTTTTTTTGTTTAGCAATCCCAATTTGGAGTCAACCTCCAACACAGGAACAATTGGAAGAGCGAAAAGCCAAGATTCAACAAGAAATTCTTGAGAAAGAACAACTATTGCAAACTGTAAAAAGCAAAGAAAAATCAGTAGTCACACAATTAATGCTCCAAAAAGAAAAAATAGGTTTAAAACAAAAATTAATTAACACTACTGAAAAGCAAACAAAATTGCTGAGTAATGATATATATGCAAATCAAATTAAGATTAACCAACTTAAACTAGACTTAGATCAACTTAGAAAAGATTATGCGGAGATGATTTTAAAATCATATAAAAGCAGATCGGAGCAAAGTCGAGCTATGTTTTTATTGTCTTCACAAAATTTTCTTCAGGCCTATAAAAGAGCTCAGTATATGAAACAATATGCCAGTTACAGGAAAATGCAAGGAGAGGAAATCAAAGGGAAAACAAATCAACTCTTAACGTACAATGATAAAATTGGAGTCCAAAAATCTGCCAAAGAAAAGTTGATAGTTGAAAATGAAAATGAAAAACAAGAATTAGAAAAAGAGAAAAAAGTACAAGAAAAAATAGCACAACAAATCCAAAAGGAGAAAGGAAAGATTGTTTCAGATATCAAGAAAAAGCAACAAGAAACCAAGAAAATAGATGCTCAGATACAAAAATTAATTCGTGAAACTATAGCAGCTGCTAACAAAAAGACAGCGGCTGCAAAAGCAAAAGCTAATCCAAAAACAGTTTCTAAGGCAGATACCAAAGCCACCGAAGAGTCCACAAAAATTGTTTTAACATCAGAAGGACAATTGATAGCTAATAATTTTAGAGCTAACAAAGGAAAATTGCCTTGGCCAGTTGAAAAAGGAGCAGTTAGTTTGTCCTATGGTGACCAACCACATCCTGTATATAAAACATTAACTGTACACAATAGCGGTGTAGAAATTACAACCGAAAGCGGTTCTTCTGCAAGAGCTGTTTTTGGAGGAGAAGTAACAAAAGTGATTAAATTATCACCTTTAAACATTGCTGTTTTTATTCAACACGGAGATTATTTTACCGTATATCAAAATTTGACTAGTGTAAATGTTAGCGTTGGCGATAAGGTTACCATTAAGCAAACATTAGGAAAAATTAGAACCAACGGCGATACAGGAAAAACTATTTTAAAGTTTTTAATTTTACAAAATACAACATACAATAATCCGGCTAGTTGGTTATTTAATATGTAACATAAAATCACAAAAAAACAGGGTTTTTTTATGTGAATAATGCTTTTAATTCGGTTGCATCGTGTGGGTTCATTTTTCCTGCAAGTACTAAGCTAAGCTGTTTTCTTCTCAGTGCGGCGTCATATCTTGCCTTTTCTAGCTCAGTTTCTGGTTCAATTTGAGGAACAGTTACTGGATTCCCTGTTTCATCCACAGCAACAAAAGTATAAATTGCCTCGTTTGCTTTGGTTTTAATACCAGACTCCCTATCTTCTAACCAAACATCAATATAAATTTCCATAGAAGAATTAAAAGCACGAGAAACTTTAGCCTCAACAGTTACTACACTTCCTAGAGGTATGGCTCGATTAAATGCAACGTGATTTACAGAGGCTGTTACAGTAATTCTACGAGAATGTCTTCGGGCTGAAATACTAGCTGCTCTATCCATTCTTGCGAGTAATTCACCACCAAAAAGATTATTTAATGGATTAGTTTCACTTGGCAAAACTAAATCCGTTAATATAGTTAATGACTCCGAGGGATGTTTTGGTTTCATATCAAATTTTTAACAAAGGTAGTTACAGAAAATAAAAAATCCCGATGCATCGGGATTTTTTTTATTCTTGTATCAATAACCAAGCATCTTTATTATCTAGCTTTTGAATATTTTTCATAGCATCTCGAGCTACAGTATAAGAACTATAACTTCCATAAAGAACTGGGAATAATCCATGTTTGTTAGCGGGTAATCTTTTCGCTTTAAATCCTAATTTCAATAAAGAATTATAAGCATTTTTAGCATTTGATTCTAATCGGAATGCCCCGGC
This sequence comes from Flavobacterium sp., assembly GCF_049318185.1. Lineage (GTDB taxonomy): Bacteria > Bacteroidota > Bacteroidia > Flavobacteriales > Flavobacteriaceae > Flavobacterium. The sequence continues at coordinate 18,805 of NZ_JBMOGV010000035.1, forward strand.
TACAACATGATAAGGAGTTTTTTCAGAAGGAACTGTCAGCGTAACTGCAGGCAATGGATTTTCTATATAGAAAGTAGCTTCTTGTATTTTTTGATTTATTTTTTTCTGAACGTTGGATTGAACTAAAAGTGTTTCTTGTTCAATTTGTTTCAAATAATTATCATATAATTTATAACCCAAAACCCCAGTTAATCCTAGAGATAGAGTGAAAACAGCAGCATATTTAAGAACTTTGTAACTTCTTCTTTTTTCAGGAGTAAAGGCGATAGGAGCTTTTTCTTCAATAGCTTCTACTTCTTGTTTGTAAACTTCACGTTTTACAGATGGAGATATATAAGAAGATAAACCAAAGGATTCTTTCAAGTAATTAATTTGATTTGCAGGCACAAAGACTAAATTTCTCTCTGCATTTAAACTGAACTCACCTATATTTTTTATAGAAAAATTGCCAAATTCTTGAATTTTTGTTGTCCAATGTGACACTTCAATTTCAATAGTATTAACAGCAATTTCGTAACCAATTTTTTCGGCTTGAGCCAAATGATTAGCTAACAATCCATCATTATTTTTAATGAAAGGATTAAAAGAGATCATTTTTTTTGGAGGAAAAAACGAATGCGAATTTTCATCCAATTGCGCTGATTGAAATTCGGTCAAAAAAGCACCAAATCCTGGAACGGTTACGCACTGATAACGATATAATAATTGAGAAATGTATTGTTCAATCTTCATAGTGACAAATTTAAAGAAACAATAGCAGTATCAAAAAATTATTCACAAATTTTATTAACAATTTAAATAAAAAATTAGTATTTTGTGTTGTAAATTCTATGTATGAATACAACAGAACTTTTCCATGTTTTAGCACTATTAAAGATTGATGGTGTAGGTGATATAGTCGCCAAAAAACTTATAAATCATTGCGGTTCAGCCGAAAAAATATTTAGCGCCAGGGGGAGTCTCTTAAAATCTATTGATGGAATAGGTGAAATATTATTAAAAAAACTAAAAGACAAATCGGTTTTCGAAAAAGCAGCACAGGAATTAAAATTTATTGAAAACGAAAAAATAGAAGTTTTATATTACAAAGATGAGAATTATCCAGATAAATTAAAACATTGTATTGATGGACCAGTTTTACTTTTTGCTACAGGAAATTTTAATTTTGAAAACAGAAAATTAATTAGTATTGTAGGAACGAGACAAATCACTTCTTATGGAACAGAATTTTGTAAAAAACTAATAGAAGACTTAGCTATATTCAATCCTATTATTATTAGTGGTTTTGCTTATGGGGTTGATATTGTGGCACATCAAGCTGCTATGGATACTAATTTGCAAACCATAGGTGTTTTGGCTCATGGGTTAAATCAAATTTACCCAAAAACACATAAAAAGTACGTTGCCAAAATGGAACAAAATGGAGGTTTCTTAACTGAATTTTGGAGTAATTCTAATCCTGATAAAGAGAATTTTGTGCGTCGAAATAGAATTGTTGCCGGAATGAGTGAAGCAACAATTGTTATAGAAAGTGCTGAAAAAGGCGGGTCATTAATCACAGCAAATTTAGCAAATGATTACAATCGTGATGTATTTGCTGTCCCAGGAAGAATTACTGACAAATACAGTCAAGGTTGCAATGACTTAATAAAAACACAACGCGCCAATCTTTTAACTTCAGCAGCAGATTTAGTATATTGTTTGAATTGGGAATTGGAAGCCAAATCGACAAAACCCGTTCAAAAGCAACTCTTTGTTTCTTTGGATAATGAAGAACAAAAAATATATGAGTACCTCCAAAAAAACGGAAAGCAACTTTTAGATATAGTTGCCCTCGAATGTGATTTCCCTATTTATAGAATTTCATCAATCCTTTTGAATATGGAATTAAAAGGTGTGATTCGACCTTTGCCAGGAAAATTATTTGAAGCGGTTTAACTATTTTCGAAACCTAATTTTATTCGTACTCGTTGTAAAACACTATTGGCAACTACACTTGCTTTTTTTGCGCCTTGTTCTAATAAACTATCCACTTCATCTAAATTACTCATGTAGTAGTTATACTTTTCTCT
>NZ_JBMOGV010000036.1:0-20855 GCF_049318185.1 Flavobacterium sp.
TTGTACAATCAAGTTTTTAGAAAACTGACCGATTTAGGCGATTTTATTGGTATTGAAGGTGAATTGTTTTTAACTAAAGTAGGCGAAAAATCAGTTCGAGTAGATAAATTCACTCTCCTCAGCAAAACATTACGACCGTTACCCTTACCAAAGAAAGATGAACAGGGCAATGTGCACGATGCTTTCAATGATGCTGAATTACGATATAGAATGCGTTATGTGGATTTGGTAGTAAATCCTCAGGTTAAAGAAGTCTTTATAAAAAGAACCAAATTATTCACAGCCATGCGCTCTTATTTCAACGCTGCAGGTTACATGGAAGTAGAAACTCCGGTGTTACAATCAATTGCTGGTGGTGCTGCGGCACGTCCTTTTATTACACATCATAATGCCTTGGATATTCCTTTATATTTAAGAATTGCAAACGAGTTGTATCTAAAAAGATTAATTGTAGGTGGTTTTGATGGTGTTTATGAGTTTTCTAAAAACTTCCGAAATGAAGGAATGGACCGAACCCACAATCCAGAATTTACCGCAATGGAAATATATGTGGCTTATAAAGATTACAATTGGATGATGGAATTCACTGAGAATTTACTAGAATATTGTGCCAAAGAAGTTAACGGAACTACCGAAGCTATTTTTGGCGAACATAAAGTAGATTTCAAAGCGCCTTATGCAAGAGTCACCATGACCGATGCTATCAAACAATTTACTGGTTTTGACATTTCGGGCAAAAGTGAAACTGAATTATTTGACGCTGCTAAATCGATGGGAATTGAAGTAGATGAAACAATGGGTAAAGGAAAATTAATTGATGAAATTTTTGGAGCTAAATGTGAAGGGAATTTTATTCAGCCAACATTTATAACTGATTATCCAAAAGAAATGTCACCATTATGTAAAGAACATAGAGATAATCCAGAATTGACAGAACGTTTCGAGTTGATGGTATGTGGTAAAGAAGTTGCCAATGCCTATTCTGAACTAAATGATCCAATTGACCAACGGGAACGTTTTGAAGCACAACTAAAATTAGCCGAGCGTGGTGATGATGAAGCAACTCAGTTTATAGACAATGATTTCTTGAGAGCTCTAGAATATGGAATGCCACCAACCTCGGGTTTAGGAATTGGAATGGACAGATTGATTATGTTTCTAACTAATAACGCTTCCATTCAAGAGGTGTTGTTTTTCCCTCAAATGCGTCCTGAAAAAAGACAATTGGATTTAACTGAAGATGAAAAAATAATTATATTTTTATTAAAAACAGAAAACAATCAGCCGTTAAGTCAGTTAAAAGAAAAATCTACCTTAAGTGGAAAAAAATGGGATGCTGCTATGAAAGGTTTGGCAAAACATGGTTTAACTAAAGTTATTGTTGATGGCGAAAACAAAACAGTAGTTTTGAACTAACCTTTTATTAATCATTAATTATATACAATTTTGTTTATAATTAAACCTTTTAAATTTGACTTAGTCTTATTGTAAATGAACTTAAAATATTATAACATGAAAAAATTAATTATTATTTCGTTATTAGCTGTTGGATTAACAGCTTTTGCACAAGAAAAAGAAAACAGAAGACCTCGTGGTGAAAAATTTGAATCTCTAACTAAAGAACAAAAAGTAGAATTTCAAGTTAAAAAAATGACCAAAGACTTGAATTTGAATGAATCACAAATTAAGGAGGTAAAAGCTATCACTGTTTTAGAAGTTGAAAAAAGAGAAAAAATAATAGGCGAAATGAAAGAATTAAAAGAGCAAAACAGAAAAAAAATGAAAGAAGAAAAAGTAGCTCTTGAAATTCAAATGAAAAAAATCTTATCTCCTGAACAATTTGAAAAATGGCAAAAAATTAGCGACAATAGAAAAACAATTTTGAAAGAAAAAATAGCTGAAAGAAGAGGAAAAGGAAAAATTAAAGAGCTTCCTGAAGCTAAATAAAAAATAAATTTTGAGTTTACATTAAAATAAATTATTTTTGGTGTGTTATCAAACTAAAATTTAAAAAAATGAAAAAAATATTTGCTGCTCTAACATTAATTTTAGCATTTACAATAAATGCTAATGCTCAAGAAAAAACACAAGCTTTAACTGCTGAAAAATTCCAAATCAAAAAGGAATTGCCATCTGCTGAAAAAGGCAAGAAAGACGCTGCTTTGTTAACTGAATTCCTAGGTTTAAATGCAACTCAAAATGTTGACTTCTTTAGATTATTTGAACAAAAACACAAAATTCTTGAAGATCAAAACTTGTCTGAAGAAAGAAGAAAAGAAGTAACTAGAATTATCGAAGGTAAAATTAGAGCTTCCCTTGATGGATACCAAATTGAAAAATTAGAAAAAAATCCAGAATTACTCAAAAGATTGTTAAACTAATTTTTCTATATAACTTCTAAAAGTCCCTAATTAGGGACTTTTTTTATTTATAGGGTTTTGGCAACTTTGCTTATGGCATTGATGGTAAAATCTAAATCATCATATGACAAAGCATCTGTTATAAACCAACTTTCATAAGCTGATGGCGCAATATATATTCCTTCATTTAACAAACCATGAAAGAATTTTTTAAAAGTTTCATTATCGCCCTTTTTTGCTGATTGAAAATCAATAACAGGGCTTCCATCAAAATGAACCGAAATCATAGAACCAACTCTATTTATAGTAAATTCAATTCCATTTTGAGTTAACACTTTATTAATTCCAGTTTCTAAATAAGCTGTCTTTTCATCTAATCTTTGAAAAAGTTCTAAATCATTATTTATTGATTGCAACATCGATAAACCAGCAGCCATCGCCAATGGATTTCCAGATAGAGTCCCAGCTTGATAAACGGGACCAAGCGGTGCTAAATAATTCATTATTTCGTTTCGAGCAGCAAAAGCACCTACAGGTAAACCTCCACCTATTACTTTTCCAAAACAAACTATATCAGCTTTTACATTAAATAATTCTTGTACGCCTCCTTTTGCCAATCGAAAACCAGTCATTACTTCATCAAATATTAATAAAGTATTATTTTCATCACAAAGCAATCTTAAGGATTGTAAAAAACCCTCTATCGGTGGAACACAACCCATATTACCGGCAACGGGTTCAATAATGATGGCTGCTATTTCATTTTTATTAGCTTCAAATAAAGATTTAACATTTTCTAAATCATTATAATTGGCAAGCAATGTATCTTTTGCTGTTCCTTGTGTAACTCCAGGGCTATTAGGTGTTCCAAATGTACTTGCTCCGCTTCCGGCCTGAATTAAAAAAGAATCAGAATGACCGTGATAACAACCAGCAAACTTGATTATTTTATCTCTTTTAGTAAATCCTCTTGCTAAACGAATAGCGCTCATACAAGCCTCTGTACCCGAATTTACAAATCTAATTTTATCAATGTTAGGCACCATTGAAATAGCCAACTCAGCAATTTTGGTTTCCAATTCTGTTGGCATACCAAATGAAGTTCCGCTTTTTGCTCTTTCAATTACTGCATCTACAACTGGTTGAAAAGCATGTCCTAAAATCATTGGCCCCCAAGAATTAATATAATCAATTAATCGGTTTCCATCTTCGTCATATATATATGCACCTTTTGCGCTTTTGGCAAAAATGGGTGTTCCCCCAACTCCTTTGAATGCTCTAACTGGAGAATTTACGCCACCTGGAATTACTTTTTCGGCATCAGCAAATAACTGACTGCTTCTTTGATAAATCATATATTAAACGTTAGATTGTATTTTTATGGGATTTATTTAACAATTATACTTTGACCAAGAGACAAAACATTATCAGTTAAATTATTTTTCTTTTTCAATTCTTCAATTGAAATATTAAATTTTTTAGCTAATGAATATAAAGTATCCCCTTTAACTACAGTATACTTATCTATTTCTTCTGCATAAACTATTTCTTTACCGCTTGTTGACACAAATTCTTTGTCTAAAACCTCAGCATCAAATTTATTAAGCTCGTAGCGTTCAATTAATGCTATAAGTTTATCGGGGTATTTTGGGTCTGTGGCATATCCTGCTTCTTTCAAACCTTTTGCCCATGCTTTATAATCATCTTTTTCTAGTTGAAAAAGTGTCGAATATCTTGGTCTGCTTGTTAAAAAAAAGGAATGATCGCGAAAAGATTCACTTGCATCTTGATACTTTCTAAAACATTCATTTTCAGCATCATCAGTATAACTGATGCTTGGCCCAGTCCATTCTTTATGGCATTTAATACCAAAATGATTATTGGCTTGAAGACTTAGAGGCCCTGTTCCTGCACCTGATTCTAGAATAGCTTGTCCTAACGTTATACTGGATGGAATACCAGTTCTTAACATATTATCTTTTGCAATTGATTTATATTTTTCAATATAAGCTAACACCATTTGAGTAGTTACTTTTACACGAGTGGTTGCTTCTAAAACCTCAGTATTAGTACTATTGCTTTGAGTAGAAGTAGTCTTTTCAGTAACGATTTGAGGTTTATTTTGAGAAGTTGGTCTAAAAATAGGTTTTTTAAACGTTTGTGCCACTTTTATTCTTGATTCTCTTGGATCTTGTTTTGATGTTCTAACAATAGGTTTATTAGTGCTACAAGATGCAACAAAAATCAACATAAGCAATAAAATAAGTTTCTTAATCATGAATTGTTATTTCAGTTTGTTTTTTTTGTCTTAATAAGTGGTTCATACCTAAAATTCCCTGTAATCCACCTGTATGTAATAGTAATATTTTTGAGTTGTCAGGAAACCATTTTTTTTCGATTAAATCCAAAACACCAAAAACCATTTTTCCAGTATAAATTGGATCTAAAGGAATTTCATATTGCTGATAAAATTCATTTATAAAAAATATTAATTCTTCCGTTACTTTACCATAACCACCAAAATGATAATTGGTAATTAATTCCCAATTATTATTTTTAGCAAATTTACAAATATCTTCCTTTAAAAAATCACCTTTTAGAGCAGGAAATCCCAAAACTTGTTGACTAGGTTTTGAACAATTAATAATTCCAGCTATCGTTCCTCCTGTCCCCACAGCACAACAAATGTAATCAAAATCAGCATCTCGTTCAGTTAATACTTCTTCACATCCTTTAATGGCTAAATCATTAGTTCCACCTTCTGGCAAAAGATAAAAATCTCCAAACTTTTCTTTTAAATTGATAATAAATTCCTCGCTATTTTTATTTCTATAAGTTTCTCTTGAAACAAATTCAAATACCATTCCTAATTCTTGTGCTTTTTGTAATGTGTGATTTTCTGCAACTTTATCTGCCAACTCTTCTCCTCTAATTATACCAATAGTTCTAAATCCATTTACTTTACCTGCCGCTGCAACGGCCAAAATATGATTAGAAAAAGCGCCTCCAAAAGTTAATATAGTTTTCTTTTTTTCTTGTATTACTTGAAGTAAATTATATTTTAATTTCCTAAATTTATTTCCTGAAACATAGGGATGAATTAGGTCTTCACGCTTTATATAAAGCGTAACATTAGAATTTTCTATTACAATTTTTTGATTAATGCTTTTCAAGTGAAAATTTTCAACAAATCTACTCTTTAATCTTCAAAAAAGGATTCATTCATAAAGATACGTTTTGAAAATTAGTTTTATAAATATTTCGAAACAATTAGTATCATTACTTGTAAAGTAATTAAATTTGTCGTTATGAATGACCCAAATAATGAAAATAAACTAATAGAAGGCGAAGATTTTTATTTGACACCCGAAGGTTATCGCTGTTTCACCGAAAAACACCATTTAAAAAGAGGTTATTGTTGCCGAAGTGGTTGTCGTCATTGTCCGTATGGATTTGACAAAAAAACAGGAACAATAAAGAAAAGTAATTAGTCCCCAGTAATTAAATAAATTAAATTACATCAAAAAAAATGACATTTCAAGAGCAAATAATACAAGGAATCCCTTCGGTTTTACCTAACCCAAAACCGTATGAATCTGAAATTAATCATGCCCCAAAACGAAAGGAAATTCTTTCTGAGGATGAAAAAAAATTAGCTTTAAAAAATGCACTACGCTATTTTGAGCCAAAACATCATGCTTCATTAATTGCTGAATTCAAACAAGAAATAGAAATTTATGGCAGAATTTACATGTATCGTTTGCGTCCTGATTATAAAATCTATGCAAGACCAATTAACGAATACCCGGGAAAATGTGAACAAGCAAAAGCCATTATGCTAATGATTCAAAATAATTTGGATTATGCTGTGGCACAACATCCTCATGAATTGATAACTTATGGTGGTAATGGTGCAGTATTTCAAAATTGGGCTCAATATCTATTAACTATGAAATATTTGGCCGAAATGACTGAAGAACAAACTTTAGTAATGTATTCTGGTCACCCTATGGGTCTATTTCCTTCTCATAAAGAAGCGCCTAGAGTAGTTGTAACAAACGGAATGGTTATTCCAAATTATTCTAAACCTGATGATTGGGAAAAAATGAATGCCTTAGGCGTTTCACAATACGGACAAATGACCGCAGGAAGCTATATGTATATCGGTCCGCAAGGAATTGTTCACGGCACTACAATCACGGTTTTAAATGGTTTTAGAAAAATAAAAAAATCACCAAGTGGCGGATTGTTCGTTACCTCAGGTTTAGGAGGAATGAGTGGTGCGCAACCAAAAGCAGGAAATATTGCGGGATGTGTTACCGTTTGTGCCGAAGTAAATCCAAAAATAACCCACATTAGACATTCACAAGGTTGGATAAATGAAGTAATTGAAAACATTGATAAATTGGTTCCTAGAGTTAAAAAAGCTATAGAAACCAAAGAAGTAGTTTCCATTGCTTATTTAGGCAATATTGTAGACGTTTGGGAAAGATTTGACCAAGAAAATCTACATATCGATTTAGGTTCAGATCAAACTTCTTTGCATAATCCTTGGGCTGGAGGCTATTATCCTACAGGTTATTCTTTTGAAGAATCAAATGAATTGATGGCTAATAACCCTGGAAAATTTAAAGAAGAGGTTCAAAAAACATTACGCCGACACGCATCAGCTATAAATAAACATACTGCTAAAGGAACCTATTTCTTTGACTATGGAAATGCTTTTTTACTAGAAGCTTCTCGGGCAGGTGCCGATGTTTTGGCAGAAAATCATATCGATTTCAAATACAACAGCTACGTACAAGATATTATGGGACCAATGTGTTTTGACTACGGTTTTGGACCGTTTAGATGGGTTTGTGCCTCTGGAAATCCAGACGATTTAGCCAAAACTGATAAAATTGCCTGCGATGTTTTAGAAGAAATGATGAAGAACTCTCCAGAAGAAATCCAACAACAAATGGCTGATAATATTCAGTGGATAAAAGGAGCGCAAGAAAACAAATTAGTGGTTGGTTCACAAGCCAGAATTTTGTATGCCGATGCTGAAGGAAGAATCAAAATAGCTGAAGCTTTCAATCAAGCGATTGCACGTGGTGAAATAGGTTATATTATTTTAGGTCGCGATCATCATGATGTTTCAGGGACTGATTCTCCTTACAGAGAAACATCTAACATTTATGACGGTTCAAGATTTACTGCCGATATGGCAATACAAAATGTCATAGGTGATAGCTTTCGTGGCGCTACTTGGGTATCTATTCACAATGGCGGAGGTGTTGGTTGGGGTGAAGTAATTAATGGTGGATTTGGTATGGTTCTTGACGGCACAAAAGAAGCATCAAGACGATTAGAATCAATGCTTTTTTGGGATGTTAACAACGGTATTTCAAGAAGAAGTTGGGCAAGAAACGAAGGTGCCATTTTTGCTATAAAAAGAGCCATGGAAACGCAACCTTTATTAAAAGTTACCATCCCTAATATAGTTGATGATGCTTTATTATAAATTAAAATATACAGCTATGAAAAAAATTGTTTTTGTTCCGTTATTACTCTTTTTTTTGAACTCTTGTAGCTCTGTTAGAGTAAATTCTGATTATGATAAAAATGTAAATTTTACTCAATATAAAACCTATGCATTTTATAAAACAGGAATTGATAAAGTTGAAATTTCCGATTTAGACAAAAAGAGAATTCTACGTTCGATAGATGAATGTTTAGCAACAAAAGGATTTACCAAAAGCGAAACTCCTGATTTATTAATTAACTTTTTTACCAAAGAAAGAGAGCAAGTCGATGTTAACCAATTCAATATGGGTTGGGGTTATGGCTGGGGCTGGGGCTGGAATCCATGGATGTGGGGAGGAAATAACACGGTAACTAGATATTCCGAAGGAACTCTTTATATTAATTTAATTGATGCCAAGAAAAAAGAATTAATTTGGCAAGGTGAAGGTGAAGGAGTATTAACCAAAGACACCAATAAAAAAGATGAAGTGATTAAAGACTTTGTGACTAAAATTCTAGAGCAATATCCACCTCACAAAAAGTAGAAAGTGATCAGTCACAGTTAACAGTTTAATCAAAAATGTTTTGAGTTTTGTTTCTTAAGTATATAAGCCGCAGCTTTAAAGTTACGGTTTATTTTATTATAATTATTTCGCTAATTTACTTTTAGATTAGTAATTTTACATCACAACAATTTTAGATTTATGGAAGTACATTTTGAAAGCAACCCTTTGATTGATAGATTACCCAAGCATTTAAAACAATTCATAAAACCACAAGACTATGCTGATTATACTCCAATTAATCAAGCGGTGTGGCGATATGTAATGCGTAAAAATGTTGCTTATTTATCAAAAGTTGCCCATGAATCTTATCTTGACGGGTTGAAAAAAACAGGTTTGGAAATAGATAATATTCCAAATATGTATGGCATGAATCGAATTTTAAAAGAAATCGGTTGGGCTGCCGTTGCCGTTGATGGATTTATTCCTCCCAATGCTTTTATGGAATTTCAAGCCTATAATGTTTTAGTTATCGCTTCAGATATTCGTCAGTTAGAACATATTGAATACACTCCAGCACCCGATATCATTCATGAAGGTGCAGGTCATGCTCCCATTATTGCTAATCCAGAATATGCCGAATATTTGCGACGCTTTGGTGAAATAGGTTGCAAAGCGATTTCTACTTCTCGTGATTATGAAATGTATGAAGCAATTCGTTTACTTTCAATTCTAAAAGAAGCCGAAGACACTTCAGAAGAGGAAATAAAAAAAGCCGAAAAACAAGTTGATTTTCTGCAAAAAAATATGGGAGAGCTTTCTGAAATGTCTCGTATCAGAAACTTACACTGGTGGACAGTAGAATATGGTTTAATTGGTACTATAGATAATCCAAAAATATATGGTGCTGGATTACTTTCTTCTATAGGGGAAAGCGCATGGTGTATGACGGATAATGTGAAGAAAATCCCCTATGATATTTTGGCAGCTGATCAAGGTTTTGACATTACCAAACCGCAACCTCAACTTTATGTAACACCTGATTTTGCAAATTTAAGTTTAGTTCTAGAAGAATTTGCTAATACAATGGCATTGCGAACAGGTGGCTTATCAGGTATAAAAAAATTAATAACCTCTAAGGCTTTAGGGACAATTGAATTAAGTACTGGTATTCAAATTTCTGGATTATTTTCTAATGTTATTGAGCATGAAGGAAAACCTGTTTACGTTCAAACTCAAGGAAAAACAGCACTTTCCTATCGTGAAAAAGAATTAGTAGGTCACGGAACTCAATATCACTCGGAAGGTTTTGGTTCTCCTATCGGAAAATTAAAAGGCATTAATTTAGCCATTGAAGACATGAGCCCCAGAGATTTAAGAGCTTATGCAATCTACGAAGCAGAAAAAGTTACTTTAGAATTTGAAGGTGATATTATTGTTACAGGAAAAATAGTAACTGGTTCAAGAAACTTACAAGGTGAAATTCTTTTAATCAAGTTTATAAATTGTACCGTTACACATAAAGACCAAATTCTTTTCCAACCTGAATGGGGTACATATGATATGGTTGTGGGTAAAAAAGTAATATCGGCTTTCTCTGGTCCGGCAGATGTAAATAGTTTTGATATGATTAACCATGTACCCTCAAGTCATACTATTAAAGCAAAAAAGTCTGTAGATCGTGAAGAATTAGAAGGATTATATTTGAACATTAGGAATATTCGAGAAGGAAAAACAGAAGTGCTATTGCTCGAAAAAACTTTCGAGACTTTAAAAGAAAATCATCCTAAAGACTGGTTGCTTACTCTTGAAATTGCTGAATTATGCAACATAAATAACAATACTACATTACTCCAAGAAGTTTTAGTTTATTTAGAAAAAGTAAAACAAAACCGTCCTGAAATTAGTCATTTAATTGATGGAGGATTAGAATTATTTTTGGAAAAAGTTGCTATTTAAAATTTGTTACTACAAACTAATCTTTTACAAAATATCTTTGTTAAAAATATAATGTTTAGATTATTAAGTTTTTCAGTTTTAGGCGTAAATCAGACAGCGAACAAACTACTACTTTTCTATTATTGGACATAAACTTTCTGATGAACGGTAGCGGTTGGCAGAACTTAGAAAGTAAATTGTAATGGGTAAAACTAAAAATCTATAAAAGGAAATTTCGTTTTTATCTTAGTAATTTTAGATTCCAATTGATACTGAAATTTTTGATAACTTTCAGATGCAGTAGTAAAGGGACGATGCGCTAAATCTCGTTGAATAGCTTCAACTTCAGTCATTATGGATAAAGCGTCATTAGAAACAGAGCTTTCTACAAACTTTTCCCAAATATAATCGATTGCTACCTGATTAGGGTGCAACATATCTTCAGAATAAAATCGATAATCACGAAGTTCATCCATCATAATTTCATAAGAAGGAAAATACTCTTTAGTGAAATTTTGAATTTCTGAAGCTGAATGTAACGCCACAATTAAATTTGATTTACTTAGTTGATTTTCAACATATCCGTCTTTTAAGTGGCGCACTGGTGAAATAGTGAAAATTATTTTACAATTTGGATTTACTTTTTCTATCAAATCAATAGTGTTTTGAATTGATTTTTTTATGTCAGTTATAGTCAATATTTCTTTTTCAAAATTATTTTGAGGTACTTTATGGCAATTTGCAACTATATTATTTGTCTGTTTATTTCGATAAACCCATGAAGTTCCATAAGTAATAATTACGTGAGAAGCTTCTCTAATATATTTATTTGAAGCTACTAATAAATCATTTGTTTCTATTAACATCTTATCTTTATCCGAATTACTTAAATCGGAATGCACTTCAAAATTATGCCATCTTTCATTATGAAAAAAAAGGTCATTTTCATGAAATAATTCAAGGTTTACAACTTTAGAAATTATATTTTCAATAGCTTTTGGGTGGAATAAAATGCCAAATGGATTACATAGATTTTGGAACTTATAATAATCAAATTTACTAGCCATATTTTCTGCAAAACAGGATCCAAATGATAAAATCTTACTTTGGTAATCAATTGGAAATTTTGATTTAAAAATTGGAACTACTGTTGTAAAATTCATATTTATGAAGCCTAATGGTAAAAAATGAGATTAAATGTATTGCAATATAACCTATTTTGCAACTTTAATTCATCAAATTTTAGAATAAATTAGGCAATTATTAAATTAATCTTAATTTTTTAAAATTATAATTTTCGCTTGTATTTTTATCTATATTTGTTTAACAATTAACTTAAAAATATATTAAAAATGAAGTATTTATTAACTACAATTATGACAATTGGTTTTGCTTTTACGGGAGTTCAAGCACAAGAAGCAAACAAAGCACCACAAGAAAAAACATTTTCTAAAGAAGAAAGAGCAGCAGCAAAAGTTAAAAAAGAAAATGAGTTGATGGAAGCATTTAAAACTGCAGGTTTAACTGATGATGAACAACAAAAATACAGATCGATTATGGAAGAAAGTTCTGCGTTCGGAAAAGCGTTAAAAGCAGACGCAACTCTTTCAGACGAAGAAAAAGCGGCAAAATCTAAAGAATATAGTAAAGCAAAAGAAGGCAGAATTAAAGAATTATTAGGCGTTGAGAAATACAAAGCTCTAAAAGAAATTCAGAAATCCCAAAAAGAAGCTGCGAAAGCAGCGAACTAATTGCTAATTATAACAAAAAAAAACCTTTCAAGTGAAAGGTTTTTTTGTTTATGACTAACTCTCTCTATCTTATAAATTCAATTGCTTTTTCAAGAGCTTCAGCTATTCCAGCAGAATTTTTACCACCTGCAGTTGCAAAGAAAGGCTGACCTCCTCCACCGCCTTGAATATACTTACCTAATTCTCTAACTACATTTCCAGCATTAAGGGATTTTACAGCCACTAATTCTTTAGATATATAACAACTAATTGTTGGCTTTCCTTCTTCGGCAGTAGCCAAAACTACAAAAACATTCGTTCCTAAAGTTCCTAATTCATAAGCCAAATCTTTAGCTCCATTAGGATCTAAATCTACTTGTTTGGCTAAAAATTGAACTTCATTCACTATTTTAATTTCCGAGGCTAATGCGGTCTTTAAATTTTTAACTTTATCTTTCATTAAAACCTCAATTTGCTTTGAGAGTTTCATATTTTCCTCTTGTAAGGTAGTAACTGCTTTTAAAATATCTTGCGGATTTTTCAAAGTGTCTTTAATTTCGGATAAAGTAACTTCTTGATTTTGATAAAAATTCTTAACAGCATCTCCTGTAATCGCTTCAATACGACGAATACCTGCTGCAACAGCTCCTTCTGAAATGATTTTGAAATGCCAAATATCAGCAGTGTTTTTCACATGAATTCCACCGCACAATTCTTTACTGTCACCAAATTCAATCATACGAACATTGTCGCCATATTTTTCTCCAAACAAAGCCATCGCGCCTTTGTCCAACGCTACCTGAATCGGAATGTTTCTGTGTTCTGCCAATTGCAATTGGGCTTCAATTTGGGCATTTACACAAGCTTCTACTTGGCGTAATTCTTCCTCAGTAACCTTACTGAAATGTGAAAAATCGAACCGCAAATAGTTTGGATTTACCAATGATCCTTTTTGCTCCACATGTGTGCCTAAAATAGTTCTCAAAGCCAAATGCATCAAATGCGTAGCCGAGTGGTTTTTGGAAGTTGCCGTTCTTAAATCAGTATTTACTTTTGCTGCAAAACTTGTAGAAACATTTTCTGGCAATTGTTTGGCAAAATGTAGGATTAAGTTATTTTCTTTCTTGGTATCAATGATGTCAATAGTTTCATTAGCAGATACCAAAGTTCCTTTGTCTCCCACTTGTCCGCCGCCTTCAGGATAAAATGGTGTATTGTCTAAAACGATTTGGTATAAAACACCATCTTTTTTACTGTCTACTTTACGGATACGAGTGATTTTTACTTCGTTTTCTGTTTGGTCATAACCCACGAAAGTTTCTACATTTCCAGGAATTAAAACTGACCAATCTTCGGTCGAAACTTCTGAAGCGGCGCGTGAACGAGATTTTTGTTCTTGCATTGAGGTATCAAACTCCGTTTCATTAAACGACATGCCTTTTTCTTTTAAAATAAGAGCTGTCAAATCTTTTGGAAAACCATAAGTATCATATAATTCAAATGCTTTTGCCCCAGGAACTTCAGTACCTTTGGTTTGTGCAATAACGTTATCTAACAATTGTAATCCTTGGTCTAAAGTCCTCAAAAAAGAAGCTTCTTCTTCACGAATTACATTAGTAACTAGTTGTTGTTGCGATTTTATTTCTGGGAAAAATTCGCCCATTTGAGCAGCTAATACTTCAACTAGTTTGTTTATAAATGGCTCTTTAGTATTTAAAAACGTAAATCCATAACGAATGGCACGGCGTAAAATTCTTCGAATCACATAACCTGCACCCGTATTGGATGGTAATTGTCCGTCAGCAATAGCAAAAGCTACGGCACGAACGTGATCTACAATTACCCGAATTGCAATATTAGTCTTGTTTTGTTCTTCTGTTATATTTTTTATTTCGTTAGAAGTATATTTAAACCCTGTAATTTGTTCTACTTTCTCAATTAGAGGTGTGAAAACATCGGTGTCATAATTGGAAGTCACATTTTGCATAGCCATACACAAACGCTCAAATCCCATTCCAGTATCAACGTGCTGTGCTGGTAATTTTTCTAACGAACTATCAGCTTTTCGGTTGAATTCCATGAATACATTATTCCAAATTTCCACTACTTGAGGGTGATCGGCATTGACTAAACTACGTCCTGAAATTGCTACTCTTTCAGTATCAGTTCTTAAGTCGATATGAATTTCGGAACAGGGACCACACGGACCTTGATCGCCCATTTCCCAAAAATTGTCTTTTTTATTTCCAAGAATAATTCTGTCTTCTGGAACATATTGTTTCCAGATATCCCAAGCTTCTTGATCGAAAGGCACATTCTCTGAAGGATTACCTTCGAAAACAGAAACATATAAACGTTCTTTATCCAACTTCAACACTTCAGTTAAAAATTGCCATGCCCAAGCTAAAGCTTCTTTTTTGAAATAATCCCCGAACGACCAATTTCCCAACATCTCAAACATAGTATGATGATAGGTATCAAATCCTACATCTTCTAAGTCGTTGTGTTTACCTGATACACGAAGACATTTTTGGGTATCAGCTATACGTTTACTTTTAGGAGTTCCATTGCCTAAAAAGAATTCTTTGAATTGTGCCATCCCAGAGTTGTTGAACATCAAAGTTGGATCATCTTTTAGAACGATTGGTGCAGATGGAACAATTAAGTGTCCATTCCCTTCAAAGAATTGTAAGTATGCTTTACGAATGTCTTGTGATTTCATTTTTATGTTTATTCAGTTATGAGGTTGTTTGTTGATTTGGTTATATTTGTTTGTTCTTAATTTTTTTTTAAAATAATCGAATTGCAAAGAAGCAAATCCACTTTATAAAATAAAATTAGATTGGGATTGAAACATTTGTTAAATTTGTTCGTATAACCATTGTTTTTCAAAACTAGCACAAAAATAGTATAAAATAAAAGATGGCGAAAAAAGTAAAGTATTATTTCGATACCGAAAGTTTAGCTTACCGAAAAATAAACCCAAAATTATCCAAAAAACTTGGTTATACTGGGTTGTTTTTATTGGCATCTTCACTGTTTGGCTTTTTGTGTTTTGTAGCTCTCTTGAATACATCCTATTTAGAAACTCCAAAAGACCGTTTACAAGCTCGCGAAATTGAAACGATGAAATTGCGCTATGCCATTTTGAATAAAAAAATTGACGAAGTAGAAGAAGTTTTAGCAGAAGTAGAAGATAGAGACAATAATATTTACAGAGCCTATTTTAATACTTCTACCATACCACTAGAACAACGCAAAGCAGGTTTTGGTGGAGTGAACAGATACAAAGAATTAGAAGGATATGACAATTCTGAATTGGTAATAAACACTTCTAAACGTGTGGACATGATCTCAAAAGAATTAGCCATACAATCTAAATCATTAGATGAAATACTGAAATTGGCCAAAGAAAAAAATAAGTTATTGGCAGCAATACCAGCCATACAACCAGTAAAGAATGAGCAAATGAAGCGAGTAGCTTCTGGATTTGGTTATAGAAGTGACCCGTTTACTAAAGTTAGAAAAATGCACGAAGGAATGGATTTTACAGCAACTACAGGAACACCTATTTTTGCCACTGGTGACGGTGTTGTAAAAAATGCTGATAATTCTAAATCGGGTTATGGCAATCATATTGAAATTAATCATGGTTATGGTTATTTGACCTTATATGGCCATTTGAGCAAATACAAATGTAGGGCCGGACAAAGAGTAAAACGTGGCGACATCATTGGATATGTAGGTAGCACTGGAAGAAGTGAGGCGCCTCATCTACATTATGAAGTGCACAAATACGGGAAGGTAGTAAACCCATTGAATTTTTACTACGGTAATATTTCGGCAGCAGAGTATACTGCTATTTCAAAGTTGGCTAATCAAGAAAATCAATCTCTAGACTAATACACATTAGTATTCAGTTTATAAATAGTATAAATATGCATATAGAACTAAAAGAAGGAAAAAGATACTATAGCATTGGCGAAGTAGCCAAAGCTTTTAACGTGAATACTTCGCTTATTCGTTTTTGGGACAAAGAATTTGACATTCTTAAACCAAAGAAGAACGCCAAGGGTAATAGAATGTTTACTCCTGAAGATGTGAAAAACTTACAACTCATTTATCATTTGGTGAAAGAACGTGGTTTTACTCTTGATGGTGCCAAAACACATTTGAAAGAAGGACAGAAGAAAACTTTAGACAAGTTTGAAATTGTTAACAAATTAGAAACTGTCAAAGCACAATTATTAAATATTAAAAATCAACTTTAGGCTTGGTTTTTGTAACAAACAAATCGTTTTAAAAACTAATAACAAACATTAAATCAAAAAACATGGAATTTAAAAAATTTTTACCTTGGATTATTGCAGTAGTTGTAATTTTTGGAATTTACAGCTGGGTTAAAGGAATTAATAATACAGCCGTTGAATATGAACAAACGATCAACGAAACTTGGGGTAATGTGAACACATCATACCAGAGAAGAAATGACTTAATTGGTAACTTAGTAAATACCGTTAAAGGTGCAGCTGACTTCGAAAAAAGCACTTTAACAGCTGTAATTGAAGCTAGAGCAAAAGCCACCTCAGTAACTATTGATCCAACAAACATTACTCCAGAACAATTGGCTGCTTTCAATTCAGCACAATCAGGAGTTTCTTCTTCATTATCAAGATTATTGGTTTCTGTAGAACGCTATCCAGAACTTAAAGCCAATCAAAACTTCTTGAAATTACAAGATGAATTAGCTAGCACAGAAAATCAAATTTTAACAGCTAGAACACGTTTTAACGAAGCTGTAAAACCTTATAACACGCACATAAAAACTTTCCCAAATAATTTATTTGCAGGGATGTTTGGTTTCAAAGAAAAAGCTTATTTTCAAGCGGTTGAAGGTGCAGAAAAACCAGTGGAAGTAAAATTCTAATTGAGCACCATGTCTAAAATAGAAGATTTTTTAACTAAAGAAGAAGAACAAGAAATTGTTACTGCCATTGGCATAGCAGAAAAAAATACTTCTGGAGAAATTAGAGTGCATATAGAAAATCAGACTTCCATGGTTCCTTTAGAGAGAGCTGTGGAAGTGTTTCATCATTTGCAGATGGAACAAACTCAAGAACGCAATGGTGTCATTATTTATGTAGCGGTAAAAAGCAAACAATTTGCGATTTATGGCGATAAAGGCATTAATGAAAAAGTACCTACTAATTTTTGGGATTCAACTAAAGATACTATCATTTCTCATTTCAAAAATGGGAATTTCAAACAAGGTTTAATCGATGGTATACTTAAAGCTGGCGAACAATTAAAAACCCATTTCCCTTATCAGGATAATGATAGTAACGAACTTTCCAACGAAATATCAAAAGGATAAATTATGAAGTACAAAGTACAAATTACGAAGTACAAAGGAATAGCGCCAATCCTTTTGTTTGTTACACTATTTAGTTTTTTACCTGCTTTTTCTCAATTTACAATTCCGAAAAAACCAGATTTGCAAACTTCGGTATACGACTATGCTAAGTTATTAAATGCTACTGAAAAAGAACAATTAGAAGAAAAACTTATTCGCTATTCCGACTCTACATCTACACAAATTGTAGTGGCAACAGTTCCTACAATAAATGGAGAAGATATTGGAATTTTAACGCCTAAATGGGCTCAAGAATGGGGTATTGGTCAAGCCAAAGAAGATAATGGTGTATTTATATTAGTTGCTGAAAAAGAACATAAAATTTGGATTTCCCCTGGCTATGGATTAGAAGATAGACTAACTGCCGGAATTGGCGGCGAAATTTCAAGAAATATTATAATTCCCGAATTCAAAGCTGGTAGTTATTATAAAGGTTTAGACAAAGGTGCTGATGCCCTTTTTGATGTGTTTAAAGGGAAGTACAAAGGCGAAAGAAAGAAAAATAAAAAAGAAGATATCCCGATTATCCCAATAATCATCATTTTTATCATTATCATAATAATTATTGCCAAAAACAAAAATAATGGTGGAAATTCTGGTGGGAGAAGTGGCGGAATGGATTTAGCCGATATTATTTTGTTGAGCAGTCTGGGTCGTGGAGGATTTGGAGGAGGTTCAGGTGGTAGCTCAGGAGGAGGATTTGGTGGCGGTGGATTCGGTGGTGGATTTGGCGGTGGTGGATTTTCTGGAGGCGGTTCAGGTGGTGGATGGTAATTATTTCTTTATAAAAACAAAAAGCTCTGTCAAATTGACCGAGCTTTTTTTATTACTTCTCTCTGATATAAATATCAATAGGAACACCAGAAAAATCCCAGTTTTCACGGATTTTATTTTCAAGGAAACGTTTGTAAGCTTCTTGAACATATTGAGGTAAATTGGCAAAAAACACAAACTGTGGCGTTGGAGTTGGCAATTGCATGCAGTATTTAATTTTTACGTATTTCCCTTTTAATGCTGGCGGCGGATAGGCTTCAATCAACTTCAACATAAAGTCGTTGAATTTGGATGTTTGAATGCGTTGCTTTCTGTTTTCGAATACTTTTACAGTTTCTTCTAAGGCTTTTAACAAACGTTGTTTGGTTAAGGCTGATACAAATAAAATAGGCACATCAGTAAAAGGTTTTAACTCTTCTCTGATTTTAGCTTCATAATCGCGAGTAGACATGGTATCTTTTTCAATCAAGTCCCATTTATTTACTAAAATGATAACTCCTTTTCTATTCTTTTCGGCTAACCAAAATATACTTTGATCTTGACCTTCAAAACCACGAGTAGCATCAATCAACAAGATTATGACATCCGAGTGTTCAATAGCACGAACCGAACGCATTACTGAGTAAAATTCTAAATCTTCTTTTACTTTGGCTTTTCTTCGAATTCCTGCAGTATCTACTAGGTTGAATTCAAATCCGAAACGATTGTATTTGGTATCAATTGAATCGCGGGTAGTTCCTGCAATATCTGTAACTACAAAACGATCTTCGCCTATTAAGGCATTAATGAATGATGATTTT
Organism: Flavobacterium sp.; assembly: GCF_049318185.1. Classification (GTDB taxonomy): domain Bacteria; phylum Bacteroidota; class Bacteroidia; order Flavobacteriales; family Flavobacteriaceae; genus Flavobacterium. The sequence goes on from NZ_JBMOGV010000036.1 coordinate 19,027, forward strand.
CCTGCGTTAGGTCTTCCAACAACACAAAACCTTGGTAATGCAGCTTCTTCTTCTGAAACTTCTGGTAATTCTGGTAATACTTTTACTAATTCATCTAACAATTCTCCTGTTCCGCTTCCGCTTATACTAGCAATAGTAAAATATTCGCCTAAACCTAAATTATAAAATTCCACAGCGTCTTTTTCACGCATAGCATTATCTACTTTATTTACGGCTAAAAGGATTGGTTTGGTAACTTTTCTTAGCAATTTGGCTACTTCCGCATCCATTGGAGTAATTCCTTCTTCAACGTCAACCACAAAGATAATTGCATCTGCTTCATCAATCGCTAATTCAACCTGACGTCGAATTTCACTTTCAAAAATATCATCTGAACCTTTAATATAACCACCCGTATCAATTACGGAGAACTCTTTTCCATTCCATTCACTTTTACCATAATTTCGATCACGAGTAACACCGCTAACAGAATCAACAATAGCTTCTCTTCTCTTTATCAATCGATTAAAAAAAGTTGATTTCCCTACATTTGGTCTTCCTACTATGGCTACAATGTTGTTCATTTTGATATTATATATTAGATCTCAAGTATTAGATTTAGGAAAAACTGAATTTAATAATTGGTATCTTTTTGATTATTTTAATTTTTTTGCAAAAGTATGGTTTTAGATTTAAGAATGATGATTAACGAATGTAGATTGTTAAATTTAAAAAACATCTTTAATCTTAAATCGTTATTCTACAATCAACAATCTATTTCTGATTGTACCCAAATCGTCTTAACTGATAAGCATTGCTTCTCCAGTCTTTATTGACTTTTACATACAGTTCAATGTGGATTTGTTTTCCAAAAAACTTTTCTAAATCTTCGCGAGATTGCATTCCAACATTTTTCAAAGCACCGCCTTTGTGCCCAATGATAATTCCTTTTTGAGTGTCACGTTCAACCATTATAACAGAACGAATACGGATGATTTTTTCATCTTCAAGAAACTCCTCAGTTTCAATTTCTACAGCATAAGGTATTTCTTTATCGTAATTCAACAAGATTTTTTCACGAATGGTTTCATTAACAAAAAAACGTTCTGGTTTATCTGTCAAAGCGTCTTTTGGATAGTAGGGAGGAGAAATCGGAAGTAATTCTAAAATACGAGCAAAGACTTCTTTCACATTAAAATTTTCTAAAGCAGAAATTGGATATAGCTCAGCATTTGGAACTTTGTCTTTCCATAATGCAATTTGTTCTTCTAATTGCTCTTGATTAGATTTATCTATTTTATTCAACAATAATAAAACAGGTATTTTAGAGTGAATGATTTTAGCAAAAAAGTCTTCGTCCTTCAATTCCTTCTCGCCTATTTCTACCATATAGATTAACACATCAGCATCTTCAAAAGCCGACTTGACAAAATCCATCATCGATTTTTGCATCTCGTAAGCTGGTTTAATAATTCCAGGTGTATCTGAAAGGATTACTTGGAAATCATCACCATTTACAATGCCTAAGATTCTATGACGAGTAGTTTGCGCTTTGGAGGTTATTATCGATAATCTTTCCCCTACGAAAGCATTCATTAAAGTTGATTTCCCCACGTTTGGGTTGCCAATAATATTTACAAAACCTGATTTGTGTGACATGAAATCTAATTTAATTTTTTGCAAAGGTAGTCATATCAACTCAATAGAAGAAAAAAGATTTTTTAGGTTTTTTTGTTGTATTAATTGATATTCGTTGTATATTTGCACTTGAAACATCGCGGGATAGAGCAGTAGGCAGCTCGTCGGGCTCATAACCCGAAGGTCACAGGTTCGAGTCCTGTTCCCGCTAC
>NZ_JBMOGV010000037.1:0-20727 GCF_049318185.1 Flavobacterium sp.
AAGAAATGCTTGAATCTGATACCTTTGTACCAAACTGAGTTGAGTGTAATTTTTGTCCATAGTAATACAAAGGTTGTACTACTCGGTCAAAAGGCAAAAAAGCCCTTAAAAGCTTTTTTCGCCTTTTGTTTCAAAAATTGCACTTATCATTTGAACTCAGCATTATCATAAAAAATAAATAATGTATTTAGATTAAACAGATTGTAATCAATTACATGAACAATTACATGAAAAACTATAACTGAATTGACTCCCACCTTTACCACTAATTTGTTCGGGATCAAAGATTCTTATTGTAATCCAGTCAGAGGAACAATTAAAAGATTTTAAATCCAACCTAACTGATTTTGGACCTCTTACATGTAAACCCTTATCAATTACTGTGCCATTGACATCTTTACCACAATAGATTTTATAAGAATCATAAAGTGTCAAAAAATCGAAATCAATTGTGATAGTATTATTTCTTCCTATTCGGTGTGATTTAATGTATTCATCTAGAGGACCATTATTGCCTCCTTTATTATCAAATGATTCATTACAGGGAACTGAATATTCAAGAGGTATATCCCTTTCAGCAGGAGTAGACTTCATTAAATATTCTATAGTTTTTCCTGCAATTGTGTAATCATTAGTCTTATAATCTTGCTTAGAGGCAGTAATATGTAATATAGCATTTAAACGTGCTGTAATTGGGAACTCCCCTGCCCCACTATTTGGAGGAATAACAGGAACTAGGGCATCATTTGGACTTGTAGAAAACGATAGATTCACATCACCAAGAACCGAATTGCTAGAAGCCTCAATAGTACGGAAACTTAAAGTAACCAAAACAGGAGCTAATTCAATTTTAATGGGTTTAACAATAGATTTAACTAATTCATCAAAAGTTTTATTTGCAATTGTTTGAGTATTCGCTTTATAATATGGATCAAGTGAGGAACTTATTGATACTGATTCACCAGGACTTACTGATATACAAAATTGTCCGTTAGCATCGCTCTTTTTGTTAAATTGTTTCTTTACTTTGTCTGCACCAACTATTGTTATATCATTACTAACACCTGGGATGGGAGATCCATTTAATGAGTCAACATTTACGAAACAAACAGGATTTGGATCGGGCTCTAAACAAAAGGTTCGTTTTTCCTTGGGATATAAAGTAGGATTTATAAAATCAACTACTTTATGAATCCCTGGTAATTCACCATGAATCCCTGGTAATTCACCATTCTCATAAAAATCCTTTGAACCTGTAATACGAAAAGTTGCTAATAAAGTAGCAGAGTCATATATTCCTTTACCAACTCCATTTTCGTTGGTAATAACATTAACTGTTGCAGTTTTATTATTTTTCTGCGGATATGTAAAATTAATAGTAGCATTTACTTCGGTTAGTCCAACCTTAGTTATACAATCAACAACATAAAATACAATAGGTTTACGAATGGGACGAAGGCGTAAAGTACGAGTTGTATTGAGATCACCTGAAATGAGTTGTTCACTTGATTTATTGATTATACTGTCGGGATAATACCCATAAGCACTTGCTTTTACATTGTTACTAGTACCGCACTTTAACAAAGATTTAAAATGTACTAATCCCGATGGTTCAGTTATTGCAGAATCAATAATTTTAGTGCCTCCTAATTCAGACTGAATAATTACCGTTGCTTTTGGTAAAGGCTCATTATCATCCATATCAACAACTTTGAAATCAATATGCAAAGTTGTTGGCTTTAAAATTAAATGAATTGTATCATTAGATTTAATAGAATGAAAATTGAGTGATAAAGTATCTGAAGAATAGCAATTTGTAATTGAATAAATTTGAGCTTTTGAAAAATACTTAAAAATCAATGAGTATAAACTATACTTAACATTTACAAATTTAGCAACTCCATTAGCACCAGAAGATTGTTGCATATGTACTAAACTGTCAGTTAAAAGTTTTTTATTATCATACAAATAACTTTTATGATATAAAAAATCTACATTAGTAGCAATACCTACATTATTTATATCAGTAGTTTTTACAAAAAAACTTTTCTCGAAACGAAGTAATAACAATAAAGGAAGTAGCAGAAGTAACAACCACCAAAAAAATATTCTCTTTTTAGTTTGTACAGTATAATCATAAATTCCTTCATTCAAATCAATTTTATAACTCATAAAAAAAAATTATAGTCAAATAATATTAAACAGTGAAGAAACCGAAACCTTAACTGACTGATTTTTTTCAAGTTCAGTGGCTTTAATTAAACAAACACCATTATTATCGGTTTTTAGTTTTATCTTTTTATTTCCAACTTTTAAAATAACTTTCCTATTCTTTATAGGGCGTTTTTTATAATCGATAAATGTAAAAGTAATTTCGGGAATTATGTTTTCGGTAACAGTAAATACAAATTGATTATCCTTTTTTTGGACAGTACAAACTAAGGTATTATTGGGGTTTTTAGGATTTAATAAAAATATTTCTTCATCACAATAGCAGTTCTCAAGAAATATCATTCCATTACTATCACTAAGAATCATTGACCTATTTTTATTTTTTTCTATTGAAATCTCATACATGGAGATTGGAATATTATCTGTATTAACTACTTGGATGCTTACTTGAACACTTTCATTACGCTCAAAAACACATTCATAGGTAAATTTCTCTTTTTCTACCATCAAATTCACATTCCGATTAGACTGTATATCGGTAATTGTAAATTCTGTTCCAATCTCGATATCATCGAAAAATATTTCACCATTTTCATTTGACTTCAATAGAAAACTTTTGTCACCATTCGAAAGGGAGAACCCTTCTCCTGTAATAGGTTCTTTATTTTGATTAATAATATTTATTGAAATATTCTGAAATTCACTAATATAAACATTATATAAATCATCTTTTCTAACTTCAAATGTTTCTACATCTCTTAATTTATGATTACTATTTGCTTTAATTGAAAATTTGGAACCTATTATGCACCTACCACGATTAAAATTACCACTTTGATCAGTAGAGTATTCCAGAGCGATTCCCTGATATTCAAGTATAAATGGATAATTACATAAAGAAGTTTTGCTCTGTTTTTCGAAGAAATTAAGAATAACTATATCAGAATTAGAACGTGGAATAGCGAAAAGATTTGAAATCACATCAGTTCCTTTGTCGGCAACAAGATTTAAACAACCCCATTCAGTAATGATAAATCTCCATTGATTATCAATAACTAATGCTTTTAAAGAATCGTTATTTGGAATAATAAATAATTTATCGGCAATTTGTTTTAAATCTTTATCCTGAGATTTATTTAATTTAAATAACACATCTGACTTAAGCAATTCAAGTTCATTAATATAATTTTCTTTGTCATCCGAATTTAATTGTGAAAATGTTTTCACAATACTGGAAGAAGAAACGTCATAAGTCCAATATAACTCACTACTACTTCCTTCAGGCTTAGTAAAAAATAAAATTTCACGGGAATTTAAAATTAACTTGAGCTTATTGTATAACTGAGTATAATTCAATGGCAAAAGCAACATTTTAACTGTCGTATTAGATGTAGAAGCAATTGTTATCATACATGGAAATTTAAAACTAATTTATGCACTTAAATTTATGTGTACTAATATCATTTTTGTCTAATCGAGTGTTTCGCAAATAAAGAAATCTTGCAAGCTCGGCTACAATAGCCGGATAGTCTTCTGCATCATTTTGTTTTTTATTTATATCAGCACTTATTTGTGCTTTGTTTGCTCCAAGAGGACTCTCCCAATTGTTAATAATTCTAGTATTAGTAGTAAACCAAGAAGAAATTGAATTAATCTTAGATTGATAATTATTCAAAAGATTCTGATATTTTGTTACTACAAAAATTTGGAGTTCATTACTCTTATATTTTTGTAGAAAACTAGTAATATCTAAACTTTTTTGACTTAGTAAAGAGCAATTTAATGGTAACGGCTCATTTAATAATTTTTTAACTCCATAAATTAAAGATTGATATTGTATAAATTGTTCGGGCAAAGCAAGAAGATTATTATTCAACTGGAGTTGAACTAATGTATTTCTAAATTTTATAAAATCATCATAATTAATAGAACTAAGTGATGAATCACTATTTAGAGAAACAAGTCGATTTTTATACATTTCGTACAGATAATTCCTTTTGATATCATTATCCTTCTCAAGAGAATCTTTTTTTAATTCTAGATTGCGCTTGTTGTCATCAATTTTTTTACGTAATAGATATAGATTAACTTGATTATTTGTAGAATCACTTTTTAATATATCAATTTCATTTTTTATTTTAGAATTTTGGTCTTTTAAAGTGGTACTAGTGTCATTTGATTTTCTGATTTCAATCAAAACTCTAACTGAATCACCTTCCAATTGTTTAATCTTATTTTGTAAATCAGCAATTGAAGATGCAGAAGTTTTTTTTAATTGATCGTAAATATTTTTTTTAGATTTAATTAGGTCATCTTGAATACGAATATTATTTACTACGGGGCTATTACTTGTTTGTATCTTTACTAATTCGGATTGAAGTTTTGCAACTGTATCATTAAGGTTATCAATTTCGTATCGTATTTTTTCAATATCCTCTTTCGTATAAATTTGACCAAAACACAATAGTGGAAAAAAAACTAAAGTGAAAAGTGTAATAAAACCTTTACATAAATTGAAATTTCTAATTCGCATTATTAGAACAGTTTAAAGTACGTAATTGTAAACCCTTCAATTGGCTTACATTTCGATTATTAATAGCTGATAAAATATTGATTTTTTGTTTTTTCAAGTATGAATAATCATCATCAAAAGTGTTATCCTTAAAATAGTTTTCTAAATTTAGCCGATCAAGTTCATTAAAATCGCTATCGATAACTTTTATAATCAAAGAATTCCAATTTCTTGAATTTTCTGAATAGATACTACAATAATAATCTAAGAAATAATTATAATCATCAATTTTTTCATTTTGTTTGGTATTAAACAAAACGGGATTCTTTTGAATCTCTGAATACTTATTTTTAATATTTACATGATTTGCCTTATCATAATCCTGATTCAAAAAAGACCTAACTTCATCAATATAATCGACAACTTTACTAAAACGATTAATACTATCAATTAAAGATTGATTATTAGGTAATCGCATTTTAAGAGCAGCTAATGTATTTTTTCTAGCTACATCAAAAGAATCAGTAAGTAATATTTTACGAATATCAGTGAGAATCTGAGCATTAATTTTTACAATATAATCATTTAAAGCCTTGCTATCTTTCTCAAATCTTTCAATAACTGGCTTTTGAGTAATATCAGTTAACTGCGATAAATCATTGTTAAGTTTAATCAATTCTTTCTGCTGATCAGAAATTTGCTTATAGAGTTGTGTCTTATATTTTTTTAGATCTCCAAACTGATTTTTTAGATTAATTATAGGATCAGAAGCAGTAATGCTATTTTTAAAATTTTCTAAAGAAACAATCTGAGCATTTAAAAGATTAAGTTTCTCATTTTGAACTAAATCATATTGCTTAATTTCATTTTCAATTGAACTAATTTCCTTTTTATTTTGGTCCTCTTGTTTAGAATTTGACTTAAATATATTATTGAGTTCATTTAATGACTTATACAGTTGATTAATTTGAGATTCAAGGTCTTTTTTATTTTTGTATTCAATACGATACAATGAATCATAATTGATTTGACCATAAACATTATAATTACATATAATTAAGAAAATTAAAAGAGTAAAATGATATTTTTTTAGTTTAAAATAAAACATAAATTAGGATTTAAAATTTATGGCTACTTAATTTCTTTAAAATTTTTTTGCTTAATTTCTTTAAATTTTTTTTGATAAAATTTAATTCCATGTGCATTATCTAATAAAATTGGCAAGTCGGATATATCTGCGGCTTGATTTTTATTTATCTTTTCTTTAGCATCTTTATAAACTGAATGCGCATCTTTTAGATTAGTCAAGTTTTTAATAATTTCATTAGTTCTTACTAATAAATTATTATTATTACTTACTAATTCCGTAGTTACTTTACTTTTCAGATCATTTAAATAAATATCGCATTTTTTTTCGTCACAAAGAGTATCTCGATCGTAAAAAGCTGTTGACTGATTGATTAAAAGAATATGATTACTGAAACTATTATAATCAGAGATAATTTGCTTTTTTTCCTTTGATAGAAATGGATCATCTAAATCTAATTTAGACAATGTTCTTATACATTCTTGCAATTGGGAACTTACAACTACCGTATTTTTGAAATTACTTTCCGCGGCGGTTTTAGTTAAATAAAAAAATTGGGTATTAAAATATTTAAATAAATTTTTAGCCTCAGATTTATCAATAATATTCGTATTTGTTGCAGATTGAATATCTGCATTCAACGTTAAAAACTTATTATAATCAAAATTATTTTCCCTTTCAATCTTTTTTCGAAGTGAATCTGCATAACTACCAGGCTTGAATACAATTTCACTGGAACTGGAACTAGTTCTATAACTGGTATAAATGATTATTGAACTGAGCATTAATGATAATAAAAAGGTGTAAAATATATACTTCATATACAAAAAATTTATAGTTTCAATTTAAAAAATCTTTAATTTGTTTAGATAATTTTTTTGTTTTGTTATTTTTAATCCATTTTTTAATTTCCTCTTCTACAGATTTATTTTTGTTGATAAATGAATAAATCTTAGTTTGAAGTTCTTTTTGGGATGACTCAGGAACTCCAACATTTTCATATTTGTCTCTTAAATCTTTCCAACTATTTACAGCTAATTTTTCTTTGTCCTGCTTTACTACACCTTTAGTATCTTCTTTAACTTTAGGGGAATCAGGAGTAGGAATTTTTTCTTTCGTTTCAGGTGGTTGAGGCGAAATAAATTTATTTAATTTATTTTTATACTGCTCGTCAATTGAAGTAATTTTTGTATTGATTTCTTCAACTGTAGCAAATTTCTTATCAATCTTTAATAAAGAAATATCACTACCCCAATGAATGTTTTCTAATTTTTCCTTAGAATCTGCTTTATCAATTAACTTACCAATTGAGTCCAATTGATTTGTAATTGAAAGTATTTCTGAGCGATCAAGATTTGGGGGTGGTGTATTGAAATAATACCAAATGAAGATTCCAGCAGTAATTACTAAGACAATTACTGTAATAGGTATTATTAACTTAATTGATTTCTTTTTTAACTTGTACTCAACAAAATTTCCTGAAATATTACTTAAATCTGTTTGGTGACTATGATAACCAGATTTTTCAAGTTGTATATGTAAACTTCCCATATCGATTGAATCAAATTGAAACTCACGAGATTCATCTATAGAGCTAGAATTGATTAAACTTTGATTTTTATAAATACTAATTTCAACATTTTGTAAAGCTTTCTTGGTTTGATAGTCAACTACCCTAATTTTTAAATTATTTTTTTTATCCGAGGTGGATAAATTATTTTTTACTAATTGTATTTGTCTTTTTAATAAATGATTAGAAGCTAAATGATGTTCCTCGATAAGAATGACTTCTTCTCTATAGCCTTCTCGTTGAATAGTAATGGATATTGGAAAACCTGGGTCCTCCGGAATATAATAAATTAATTCAGGACTATAATACATTTTACTATCAGTAAAATTATTACCCTTAAAATGCAGGTTTACATGACTAAGAGGATTATTTTTTGTATCTGTAATAGAAATTGTTATGTACTTTGATGGTTTACTTATCTCATAAATTGAAAATTCAAATTCACTAGTCTTAGGCAACTTGTCTACATTTGAGTTGTGTAATAGAAAAATTTTATCGTATTTAAAAAATTGAGTATTGTTATATTTATCTAATTTCTCTTCTAAATCAATGCTATTTTGATAACTGAAAAAATTATTTTTTTTATCATTAGAAGGTAAAACAGGGTTGATATTACTTGTATTATTAGGCAGTAATCGATTATTAAATTTTTCAAGAATATCGTTAAATAAATCTCCATTTATCGGTCTATTTGAATCAATGGTATAGTGAGTTCCAATAGGAATAAAGTATTTACTCTTAAGCCCAGAAAATAATTCATGTAATAAAATACGGATATCGGTACCTCTAATTTGGTAATTATTACTAATAACTATTGAAGTAACAATATATCCGGGTCTTTTCAAACCATCTAGAATATAGTGTACGAGAGATACAACTGAAAAAGAGGGGTTCCCCTCAAAATAGTTAATAAAATAGTAGTCATCTAATTCAGTTGGCATTACTCCTCTAAGATCCTGGAGTTTTTTATTAAGTGAGTCTATGTCTAAATTAATATTTAGCGTAAATATTGGTCGTTTACCAAGGTCTCCATAAGTTCCATAAAAAATTAAACCTATTTTATTATTATCAAACAAATGCATAAATTCAATTTATTTATTAGAAGAAAACAATTTACCTAAGAAATTATTAGAATTGTTAGTTTTTTTAATCGGAAAAGTAGAAATCCAATTATATAGGTTTTCTGTATATACATAATTAAAGTTAATAGTTTGATCGTATTTATCAATCATACCTAAACTAAATGGAAAAATCTTAAACTCAAATCCAAATTCAGAAGAATATTCAGCGCACAAATTTTTTAGTTGTAAATAGTGGGAATTAAGAAAATTATGTGCATGTTCTTTCTGAATATCGAAACTTTGATCAGTTAAACCTGAACAATCCCATTTTGTAATTACTAAACAAATCGAAATTGTATAATTTAAAACTTTGGCTTCTTTTAAAGAAGTTAAAATAGATGTTAATGTTGTTGCTTGTCTAAATGCTGTATTTACACTTTGATAATCAATAGTAAAAAGGAATACCTTATTATTGTCATGTTCAAGATATTTTCTAAAATTGTGGGGCATGTCGGAAAAATTTTTATTCTTTGATTGCTGAAAAATTTCACCGCTCAAATCGAAAAAATTGATCGGAATAGTTTGATTGCTTTTGGATTTTATATTTGCTGAAACATACAATGCCATTGACTCAGGAGTTGCTGGAGCAAGATGCCCCTCTCGGAAATAACCCATAAGGTCTTCAATTATTTCTTTTCCTATATTGTTACCCAATACAGGAAATTCATACAATCCTCTATTAAATAAATAATTGAATAATGCGATAGTAAGAACAGTTTTACCTGAACCAACCAATCCAATAACAAAAATATTAGTCTTATTCAGGCCTGGTTCTGGTAAATCATTAAATTTTTCTCTATATATTTTTACTGCTTCAACAATACTAGGTCCAAGCTCTATTCGAAAAATTTGATTATATCTTTTTTCATCAATCATTTTTTTTTCAAGAACAATAAAATCCTTATAGATTAATCGATTATCAACATACCTTCTCAATATTCGTTCAAAATTCTCTGATTTTATATCCAATTGGTTGAGATGTAAATAAGATAGTTTACATTTCTGATTCTCGTTAAAAACATTATGCAACCCTTCAATCTCTAAAATTGATTCTTTGATTCCACCTTTAAGAATAATATTCGACACAACTTCAAGTAACTTAGAAATCTCAATATCATTTGACTTACAGATTTCAAGAGATAATATTCGCTCACTAAGTGCTTTCTCTAACAAATCAAAATTATTTTCAAGATTGAATTTTGTTAAAATTATTTTTTGTTCTTGGCTGAGAGACATGATTTTTACTGTTTTTTATAAAAAAATAAATGCATTAGAACTCAAGAAGCGCATCATCATTTTGCTTTTTATTTCCCTGTGTTTCCAAACCCTCTGGACGAGTTGCTGAAAAATATACATATAAAATAAATAAATGCATTAAAACATATACAAGGAGGGCTAAAAAAATTATAATAACGGAACCATTAGTAAGTGAAGTAAGTATAGTAGGAAATTTGCTTTTAAAGGGTACGCCTTCAAATGTTCGATCGGGAAACTTATTTTGAAGAATGGAATAAAATTTATTATACTGGTTTCCGATATTTTCATAGTAAAATTTTACCTGTGTAATTTCCCAATTATTAAATATTCGTTTTAATTCATTGGTGTAATTATTTATAGAATTAGAAATACTATCTGTTCGATACTTGTCTGTCTTGAGTCTGTTAATATAACTGTTTTTATACGTAATTAAGTAATCAATATCAGTTGAAGTGATTGTTCCATCTACTGCTTCAATCATTTCGCTAAATCCAGTTTTATTTTTACTCCCCCTTACCTTTGCCAATCCATTTGAAAACTTAGTTTCTCGATTTGAAATTTCAATATCAACAGCTTTTTTATATTGTGTAATAAGCTTTGGAAAATTATCACTAGCATAATTAAGAACTTCTTTTTTAATAGAATCTTTTTTATTGAATTCAACGTTAAAATAATTATTTACTATAAAAAATAAAAAAATCGCAATAACGATATAAATAGATAATAAAACATTTTCAGCTACCCTATTATTTAAATCTTTGTTAGCCTTTTTCTTTTTGGTTTTCCAATTTACTAGATAATATGTTAAAAAGGCAAGAGGTAAAGTAGAAATAAGTGTAACAAATAAAGTAATTTTAAAATCATTAAAATTATACATATACCCCATATATACGAACGTAATTATAGCGGTAAAACTAATCATCTGTAAAATACTTGACAATACATTTTCTTTTTTAAACATAGAAATTATTTTATTTTGATGAGATTAAATGTAAAATGATTATTACTAATTAAATTATTTTGAGCCTCACAGGTAGCAGTACCATTATTATCTGCGCTACAAACAAAACTATAAGGCTTGAATTTAAGTAAATCGGGCTGGCAAGAAAAATCATTTTGCTGTCTGACTAAAATTGTATTATTAGATTTAAATTGTAAATTCATATTTGCCTCACATACAGTATTATCACTTTGAAAGAGGGAAATTTTGCCGGTTCCATTTTGATTGATATCAAAAAATAGGGTAACACTCAGTCCGGATTTAGTATTATACAAACGAGATGAACTTTTCCATCTTCCTTTTGCGAAATCGAAATTGCTTGGTTTAGGAGGAATTTTAAAAGTATCTTTTGTTTGGTTTTGATTATTCATACAAATTTTGCGCAATTTATCAATTTCCTGTGTAAGACTATCAATTTTCCGCTGAACATCAGAACAATTAGAAACGGGTGTTTTCTTCCGATCTTGACTAGCTATGTTCATAGCTTGTTTTATTTGAATTAAATTACCGACATTCTTGTAACCTGCAAAAATTGGCTTTCCAGTAGATTGAATTAAGTCAACCAATTGATTAAAAGAAAGAGAGGGGTTTACACTTTTTAACAAAGCGATACATCCAGTAACAATAGGAGCAGCCATGCTAGTACCATCTAGGAAATCAAAATTCTGCCTGGGGATACTACTAAATATTGAAACACCAGGCGCACTTATAGTGGAATTATATCCATAATTACTAAAACTTGCTTTTCCATTATTAAAGTCGCTGGCAGAAACAATTATAGTTTTATCACTTCTATGCATTGGATCTAATTCAATTAAAACATCATCGTTTCCTGCTGCTAAAATTATTGTAACATTTTTAGCATATGCGTAATTGAAAATCTTATTCCAGACTTTTTCTGCATCTATATCTTCTTGGGAAGAGTGAATATATTGTTTTTGTAATTCAACAGGCAGATATTTCAAAAACTTTGGAAATTGTTTGCCTAATGACAAATTAACAACATTAGCACCATTATTGATTGCATACTGAATTCCAATAGAAATAGACATAGTACTCATTCGTCCGAAATAATCACCAACTTGTATGGGCATAAGTTTACAATTTGGCGCTGCACCAGAAATTCCAAAATAATTATTTGCATTTGCGATTGCTAAACCTGCAACATGAGTTCCATGATATAAATTTTGACCAGTATTAACAATAGAATTTCTTGTAGTTGCATTAAAGGGTTTATAAATTTTACCTTCGAATTCCTTGTGAGTAAGATCAAATCCATCATCAATAATTGCAACAACTAAATCGCGATTCCCCTGAGATAAGTTCCAAGCATCGGGTAAACCGATAACTCTATCGTACCAGCTTTTATTAATGTCGTTAAAGGAGGGGTCATTAGGAAGATTAGAATTTTTATAAATAGTTTCTTCGAAAATTAAGAGGTCGAATTCAGGAAATTTCGTTTTTAAGGTATTTATCACATTTTTTTTATCTGCAACCGGAATTTTTATCTGAATTGAAGGCATTAGTGTATCATAAAAAACTATTTTATAGTCATCCGATGAAAAAACCTTTTTGAATTTTTTTGCAAATGAATTGATATCAGTGTTAGCACCATTAAAGGAAATATTCAAACGATCGGATAATACATAACCTAGGCTATCATCACTAAGTTTAATCTTTGTAGTATCAATTGGAGGTAAAACATTAACCTTTGGTAAAATATTGATGGGCTTAAATAAAAACCAAATTGAAAATAAAATAAGTAAAATTAAAATCAAAATCCACCACCAATTTCTAAGTATCCATTTAAGCAATTTTTTAAAAATTGAGTCGTCACGAATAGGCTTACTATTTTCATTATTCGAAATAGACTTTGTTTTTTCACCTAATGTAGAAGTATCCTCTACTAATTCATCGGATACTTTGTTCAAATCAGTTGATGAGGAAACAATATTTTTTTCAAAAGGATTTTCTGATTTACTTGAATCCTCATAACTTTCATAAGGTTGTGATGCAAGATTTGATGGAAGTGAGATAGGCTCATATAAACTAATTGATAGACCAGTATTTTTATTTAATTGTGGCAAAGATTCAAATGCCCACATTGCAATTGAAACATTTGTGTCAACCAAAAAAACATTGGAAAAATCGGGAATTCTTAAGGCAATTTGCAGCAAACTTCCCCATTCTCTTTCATTAGTAAGAGAAGAATTAATTAATTTGTTACAAAAATTATTAACCTTTTCAATTTGTTGATCAACTAATGATTTTTCATCAATTGTAAGTTGTTGAAAAGGCTTTATCACCGTTCCAGAAAGGCAATACCAGGATGCTTTGCCAAAGGAAAGATTGTGAATTACAACTTCAGGAAAAAAATTAATAAATGAATCTCCCAATTTACTTTGCAAAAAATTTGAAATTTTTGGCTGTAATTTATAGGCAAACTCACCTTCAAATTTTAATGCTTTAAAATTTTCAATTTTATCAACTCTAAAAAGTAATTGAGAAGCCATTTTAATTATTTAGTTTAAAGCATCTAAACTATCGAATTCTTTCAAAATCTCTCCAAGCTTGTTGTTAGCATTAATATCGTAATTGGGTATATCACAGGTAGTTATAAAAGCAATTTCCATTAAATTTAACCAACGTTGAAAATTCGAAATCATGGGCACCATTTTTTTCATTTTATCATCAATTGTTTTTTGATTCAAATTAGAATTTAAATTTTCCATATATTCCAGAACTTCTTCGATTGATAAAGCATCTGATTTCTGATTTGAAACAACGAATTCAATTTTGTTTGAATTATCATCGGGAAAAATGAGATTTAATTGATTAATTTCAGAAGTGGCTTTTATTTCATCTTTTCTATCTTGATCGAAAAATTCCCAACCAGATGAGGTAACAAATTTATTAATTACTCCTGCGGTAATGTGAGCAATCATATCTTCTGCTTTATCAATTTTAATTTGTCCATCAACGAACTGACGAATTAACATTGAAATATAATCTTGCAATTTCAATTTATCTTTAAAAAGGGTTTTTAAAACATCAAATAATTCATTTAATAAATTTTGGTTGAGATTATATTTTTTAAAATCATCAAAGTTTTCAATTGTAAGCTTTTCATTAAACCAATATTCCATGGCTTTTTCAGCCAATATCAGAGAATTGTTTTGTAAATTATGTAAGTCACCAAAAAATAACTGATTTAAATCAATATCATTATTATTAAAATATTCAATTACTTGTTCACTTGTATCATAGCGATATCGTTGACGAAGCAATTCTATATTTTCTTCAAAAGATAAATTTAAATTAATAGAAGGATTATCTACACGCAATAAAATATATTTATTTAATTCTTGCTTCTTTATTAAAAGATTACTTTGTAAAAGATCGTGGTAAAATTCAAATATTTTACTCTCAGAAACCAAAAATTGCTGAATGAATTGGCCAAACAAATAAGGATTTTTTTCGAAATTTACATTTAGGTTTAATCTTAAATCTAGACTGTGTCTATGATTTTTTTTAATTGCTTCATCTGCTCCGCCAGATCTAAATTTTGGCCTTAAAATATTATTTACATTATTAACAGCATCATTAGTTTTATTAATAAAAAGTGGGAGTGTGAACTTACTATTTGCACGTTTCAATAAATTTTCGATTATCCAGGCACTTCCATCTTTTCCCGGTAAACTAGCTTCATCAAAAGATTTATTTGGATTACTAAAATACTTATAGCTCTCATTTAAGCGAACGAATTCCTGTTTTATTTGTTCTATAAAACCTTTGGTTCTATCTGAAACATAAGCGTTGGATAAATCTAAAATTTCATTTCCGGATGAATCATATTTGAAAAAACTACCTGAGAATTGTTCTGTTGCAGAACGTAATAAATAAAAGTTATTAAAGACGTTATTCTTTTTTTGCCAATTATTGATCCAATCAAATCCCTTAAAAATTTCTTCGTCAAACCTGTAAGTAAAGTAATTTGATAGTCTTTCTATTATAACAATTGAATTGGAATTATATTCTAACATTTTATTCCACCAAGTTGATACGATGAATAAGGGAGGTAAATTATTTTGTATAAAATTATCTCGCATTTCCTCAGTTTCCCCAATATTTTTATTTATCCAATTATTTAAAATAGCAGGAACTGTTCTAACATTAGATTGAACCACACTTCGAAAACAAACAGCCAATATACTTGCCTGATAGTTATCTGAGTATTTATTAAAGAGATAAGCGATTTTTCCTCTTTTCAGCATTTCAACTTTGTCGGAGAAATTGGTAAATTCGCCTCTAGATCTGGCACCAGGAAAATCTAGTATTTCAATATTTTTTATGAAGGGTTTATTTAAAATGGTACTATCAGATACAGTAAGAACGATTTCTTGTGTTAGGTAACCTAATATAGAATTATTAACCTCAATTAAATTTTTTTGTTTAGTTTGAACAACGGTTTTTTTAACATCTTTATCAAAGAAATATTTAAAACAGTCAACATTAATTACGGGTATATATTTATCTTTTTCATCTTTATTAATTCTAAGAAGGGGGGCAAAATCAATATTTAGTTCAAATTCAAAATTCAATTGTTCCATCAACCCAAGAGATTCCTCCAAAATGCTATTCATCTCTTCAGAGCTGTACCATAAAATATTAAATATACTACTCCAGGCTTTTGGTGGTATATATTGGATATTCTCACCAACTTTTTCCCAAAATTCTAAAGTATCTAAATCTTTTAAAAAGGCAACAGTATTAGAAGAAAAAGAATGTAAGTATTGCTTAATCGAAATTATATCATTGTCTGACAAAAATAATTGATTTACGTTTTTGTCGATATAATTTTCTATTTGATTTAAATGGGCTAGAATTTGAGTTTTGTCGGGTTTTGGATAATTTTTAGTTTCTTTAAAATCGTTATATACGGAATCGATTATTATGCAAATAATATCAACCGGTTTAAATATTTTTATTTTTACCGGTAATAAGTCTATATCAGATTCCAACTCACTAACAAATCTTGTAATAGCACCAGTTGCCTCGGTACCCTCACCTATCGGATTAATTTCATCTTTAAAATTATATGGCTTTTTATTCTGATGATTTACAACAAAAAAACGATTTGTATCATCATTAAGAAGATTGTCGGCCATGTACGATTTTCCCACCTGACTTGCCCCAAATAAAGTTATTACAGGCTTTCTATCAATAACCTGATAAAGTTTTCTCAATTCAATACTCTGTGTTTTTAAGTCGATAAAACTTTCAGAACGCTTCTTCCCTTTTTCAAAGGCTTTAACCCATTGTACTGATTTATCAACTATATCAATATATTTACCAATCACATTATTAGAACTCATATCATTTTTTTAAAGTGAGACTCAAAAACTTGTTAAAAATTATTGAATATTCAAAAGGAATTCTCCCGTATCTAACCAATATCCTTTCTCATCAAACAACGTCATAAATTCTAGAATTAAACATTGTTTAGCTACATCATCACCATCACAATCAATAATATTTTCTATAGTTAGCGCTTCTTTACTCTCATTAAATTCTCTAGAGAGATAAATTTTTAAGGGCATCTTCTGTTTGAATTTAACTATCAGCTGATTTGCAGCATCCATAATCACATTTTCACTTTTATCATCTCCGATTGAGGATTTTGCTCTTTGAATAAAGTAATTTCTATTTAATTCGATTTTGAAGATCGGTCGAGACCTATAGCTAGGATTACTTAATTGCTTATAACCGATAATAAGTGGCAAACTATGAACCTCAATTTTAGCACTATTTTCTTCAGGTGATAAACTAACATTAACTAATTTTTGAGTATCCTTGTTCATTACTCCGATGTAATCAGAAGTTCCCAACAATTTATTTTTTAAATTTTTGGTATTCAACCTAAATCCATCTAATTTATCTAATGAACCACCCATCAAAGCTATTATTGCTCCAACAGCAACAATAGTTTTGGGTTCATTGAAATATCCGGAATCAGATGCGAAGGGATACCAACTACCCACCCTATAATTTTTTAATGTAATAATTCTATCCGGTGAGCAGGGATAATATTTTAAAAACAAATTCCTTATATGAGGAATTCTAGTAGGACCGCCCGATAAAAGTATAAAATCTGCTTTATGCACGAACATCAAAGTAGAAATCTGCTTAAATAAAGGCTCGAAAACAATCTCAATAATTGAACTTACCAAAGATCTGGACAAAGTCCATTTTATATCTTCAAATTTTAATGGACTGAAATGCTTATTAAAATATTGAATCAATTGTTCATTGTATGAATTATTAGGGAAAAAAAATCCCATATCCACTACTGTATCTTCCTCTTCACTTGTAGCATGTTCTAAATACTTTAATGCGATTGGAATAGCAATTTGTGTAACAAAATTCTTTTTCATTATTCGATGTTGGAAGGATTGATTATTTGTACCAACACCAAAAAATGAATTTAACTTATCAGCATAATTTTTTACACCGCTTGAAATACATGCTTGCTTAATTCCTATATTAATTTCTTTAAACGAAATAGAGTGAGTACTGCTTTCATTTTCAGTACTCTGTTTTACTCCCTCAATTACTACTTGCTGAACAATTTCTTTTAACAAATCATCCCCCGCTAAGTTGTAACTATCCCAGAACATGGGATTAGGGGTAATAACAGACATCCCCTGTCCTTTTTCATACTCATAATTACAAATCATTAAATCACTTGTACCTCCGCCTATATCTAAACTAGCAATTGTTAAGGAATTTTGTGACTTATTTTTTCCATAATTAATATTCTTTCCATATAAATCAAAGAAAGTTTCTGCATTATTTAAGTACCGCTTTGATAATTCGGCATATAAAAATACTAACTGACTACAAGTAGCTTCATCATAAATCCAATGTTGTTTACTTTCAATTTCAGTGTTTTTAATTGCCAAATCTTTTGGATCAGGTATAATTTTTATTTCTTCCTGCTTAATATCCCACACTTTCAAATAGGCATTATCATAAAACCGCCTCACTACTCTGTAAGCGTCTAAAGCACATTTTCTTAGTGCAACTTGCTCTTCTTTAACAATAGAAGTTGGACAGGTAATAGTGATTCTTTTGATTTTTCTGGGAGATTGAGGATTACCATGAAAATTTCTAAATTCACTCGAATTAATCTGGGAATATGCATGAAGGTATATCTCTATAAATACGAGTGTCATTAATGATTTACGAGAATAATACTTGTTGCAATCAGAATTACCTTGCAAATCAACTTCGCCATTCTCTAAAAATTGCTCCGACAAACCCTCATAGTATACAAAATCTTTCGTAAAATCATCTTTTTTCTTCAGATATTCCCAGGGCAATTCTGATTTTTTATTATCCCATAAATACCTTTTTGGGCTGGAATGGAAACTAGTTGAATCAAATAGATTCAAATTATTAAAATTCTGCGTATTAATATGATTTGCTGCTTCTTCTCCAACTCGAACTATACTGGGCCAGCTAAAAACTTTATATCCGGGAATGATAATGTCGCCAAATGATGGTTTGGCAAATGCCAATTGCATGGAAAAGGAACTATCATATTGTTTCCTAAAATCTGATAAATCTTGAATTTGTAATTTTTTTACTTTATCAAATTCAAAATTCCCTTTTTCATTTTCAAATAAAAGTCCACAAGTATTTGAATTACCAATATCAAGAACAAGATCTACATCAATTGCATTATTGGAATCAGAAAACAATGAAATATCGTCAAATATTGAATTATTTGTTATATGCGGATCATCTATATTATTTGACTTTAATTTTTTTAAATACCGAATTAGGAAAACATAACATGCTGCAAATTTCAGTGATTCGGTTTCAGGTTTTAATCTACCTCTATTAATCAAACCATTTCTCAAACCATCAAAAACCCATCCATTGTTATTTGATCTATCAAGAAATTTTAAAAGAAAATCTTCATCATCAATCAATGAAAAAGTATTTTCCCCGGCTACTGTGTCCTCCGATTTAGGGAGTAAATATGATTCTGTAATGTTATCTTCAATTTTAGTATCAAAGGCTACAACAAAATCATAGGTATTTTTTATTGTAGATTTATATATCACTAATCTAGCCCATGCTGTTGGTCCAAAATCAAAATACCCTGTATTCTTTTTAAAATATGGAAAAGGAATCCAAAATGAATCATCTTGGTTAGAAATAAATAAATCAATGCATTGTTTAATATCACTTATCGAATATCTTTTCTTAAATTCATCATCATCGGAAATCTTATAATGATTAAAAATTTGCTCATTTAAGTCAAGAGAAATTTTATTTTTTTCATCAATTTTTCCTTCCTTTTTTAGACTAGACTTTAAAACCCAGGAATCAAAATTAGAGAGATAATATGCCAGTTCAAGAGAAATTGTTTTGGTATATGTACTCATGTCATAATCCTGAATCTCACAAAAACCCATAGACTTAATAACGGGTTCGGTGCTATCAATAGAAAAAGACGACTTTATGAACTGTAAACCTGAATTTGCAATAAGAGAAATGGGCATAAACAATTATTTGATGCTTAATAGTTGTAATTAATCTATTATTATTAAAATTATAAAATATATTGATAAAATCCATTAAAAGAGATAATAAAAGCAAATTATAAATAGATAAACATATATTATTTATTTATAATAAAATTATAATTCATTAATAAAAGTCATGAAGTATGTTACAAGTATTTTGGGTGTTTAAGGGGGAGTTATTTTCTCACGGACGTGTATGATATAATAAAATATGTAAATATTTGAAAAACAATAATTTAAATTGAAAAATTATGTTTTCAGTACTGGACAGAATTATTAGGTTAATATAAACATTATATATTATAAAAACTAATAACTTCTACAAACTTAATTAAGGAGTTACATTGATTTTTATACAGGTAGAACTACTATTTGGGGCAACGGTTCCTGATGAGTAAAAAACTCCTCCTGAAACTAGAGTAATTACTGCATTCCAATCAATGGAATTACCATTTGTGAATTCGTAAGGAACTGTTCCTGTTGCGGTACAGTTTCCTGGTCCAGATGGCCAGAATCCGGCGGTTTCACCTACACTTACACCATTAACCGTAACACTAACCTTCTTAATTGTAATCCCTCCAAGGTAAGCCGCACTTTGATAAAAGGTGACTTTTGAATATTTACAAGAACCATCATCTTTTTTTGCATCAAAATTCACATTTAATGCTTTTGGATCTGTACAGCCCTTCTGTTCGCATCCAGAAATTCCAATAAAAATAATAACCAAGCTTAAAAAGAGAAAATTTTTTTTCATAACTATATTTTTTATTTGATTAAAAATCGTTTGTTAAATTATATTTTAGATTTTTATAAGTATAACTGAAAATTTAAGACGAATTAATTGTTGATAATTGATAAATGATAAGTATTAAGTGACTATAAAATAGTGAGTCGAACTAATTTTTTATTCAACCCACTATTCGATTCTAAGATATTCTATTTACCCAGTTTAATTCGAAGTTTTTGCAACAGTGAAATGCCCCGAAGGTTTTTAGCTACAATTTTTCCTGTCGGGTCAATTAAAAAATTAGCAGGTATTGATTCCACAGCATACAATTTGGCAACAGGGCTATCCCACAAGAGAAGGTCTGAAATATTTGTCCAAACGTATTGATCGCTTTTGATTGCCTTAGTCCATGAAGTCCTGTCGTCATCAAGGGAAACACTAAGTATCTCAAAATTTTTATCGTGATAAAGATGATTCATATAAATTGATTATCAAGGCGTTATATTAAGCCAAAATCTGAAACTTTTCAAATCGTGTTAGGCCAAATATGCGCTAAAACCCAATACAGACAAGACTTTCAAAGAACTTATATTTACAACATCAAAACGCTAGTGAATTTATATCTTAAATAAAAAATCATTGTTGTCCGACTAAAGTCGGGTTTAAATTAGCTGTAACCCTTTT
>NZ_JBMOGV010000038.1:0-20573 GCF_049318185.1 Flavobacterium sp.
AAATTTATGAGGCGAAAAGAAAATAGCATCTAAATAACTTTCTTCATCAGGATGCATGTCAATGTCAACATAAGGACCAGAACAAGCAAAGTCAACAAAACATAAACCATTGTTTTGATGCATCAATTTAGCCACTTCATGATAAGGAGTTTTTATACCTGTTACATTAGAACAAGAAGTAATAGAAGCTATTTTAAAACTTCTGTGTTTATGTTTCTCAAGTAACTTTTTAAATTCATTTAGACAAAATAATCCATCTTCATTTGCTTGAATCACAACTACATCTGCCATTGTTTCTAACCAAGATGTTTGATTAGAATGATGCTCCATATGAGAAATAAAGACAACGGGCCTAATTGCCTGTGGAATGGCTGTAAACTCTTTTATGTTTTCAGGAATTTTTAATCCTAAAATACGCTGGAACTTGTTAACCACGCCAGTCATTCCGGTTCCGGTATTAATTAAAATATCATTCTCATTGGCATTAACATGCTTTTTAATTATGTTCTTTGCTTCATGATAAGCCATTGTCATAGCAGTACCAGAAACAGTAGTTTCTGTGTGTGTATTGGCTACAAAAGGACCAAAATCGTTTATCAATTTTTCTTCAATTGGACGATATAATCTTCCACTAGCAGTCCAATCCGTATAAATGATTTTCTTTTTTCCAAAAGGTGACTCAAACTCTTGATTAATCCCAATAATATTTTGGCGGAATTGATCAAAATAATATTCTAACTCGGTTTGAGTTTCAATGGTATTCATTTGGTAATTATTAGTTTTCAAAGATACATTTTTTTGAATTTCAATCTATTTTATACAAAGCTGTCTAATATTTTATGATTTAATTTAATCAGTAATTATAAAATTTTTATTTGGACACAGTTTTTGAAATAGCTTACGCCAAAAAATTGAGCAAAATAATAACATAACAAAACTTAAATCTAATTTTAAAAGAATAATTAATTGTTAAAAAAATATCAAAATTAAAACAGCATCTTTATTTGTTTAGCTTCATAAAAATGAAGCTCTTGATCATCCTGAAACAAAGCAAGTTTCCCGTCTTTGTTTACATGTTTTACTTCTCCAATAAATCGTTTGTCATAGCTATCTATAAATAGCATAGGTATATTTTTTTTGAATAAGACTTCATTATACAACTCCCAAATGTAATGCTTCCTCTTGGTAGCTAAAGTTACATAACTATCTATCAAGTTTACCATAAGTATTGCTAATTCTTCCAAGCTATCATAAGTTGTCTCTCTAAATAATTTTATGGAAGTGGCAACAGGCAACCCTTTAAAAATAGTTTGATTCACATTTAATCCTATACCGACTATAGCGGTGAAAGATCCATCAGGTTTTAAAATATTTTCAATTAGAATCCCAGCTATTTTTTTTTCACCTGCCATAATGTCGTTTGGCCATTTAACAAAAATATTATCTATTTCCAAAGAACTTAACAACTTTGCCATTGCAACTGCAACAGCCGCATTAATATCAAAAACAGTTATCAAATCTTGTGGTAAATCTTTAATCAAAACACTCATTGTTAGATTCTTGCCTGGCTCAGAAATCCATTTAGCACCAAGCTGTCCCTTACCATTGGTTTGCTCATGAGCTATAACAACAGTATAGTTTTCAAGTTCTTTTTCTCTAACTAGTTGCTTCAAATAATCATTTGTGGAATCTATGGCATCGAGTTTGATTATGTTCATGAGAGGAATGTAAATATTAACTAATTTTAAACTTTTGTTAAGCAAAAATAATGACAAAAATGAATACCTTTGCAAAACATACATAAATACTAAATGACGAAGAAAACGGTTAACACAGATGTACTGCTAGCAAACATCATAAAAGGCATAGAAGAAGTAAAAGGTAATGACATTGATATCCTCGATTTAAGAGCAATAGATACAGCCGTTTGTGATTATTTTATCATTTGTAACGGAAACTCAAATACACAAGTTAACGCTATAGTTAACTCCATCCAAAAACTAGTATCCAAAGAATTAAAAGACAAACCATGGCATGTGGAAGGCACGGACAATGGTGAGTGGGTTTTGATGGATTATGTGGACATAGTAGTTCATGTGTTCCAAAAACAAATCCGTGAATTTTATAACATCGAAGGACTTTGGGGCGATGCCCAAATTACTACCATTCCAAATAATTACTAATTAAATTAAAAAATGGCTAACGAAAAAAAACCTAATAATTTTAAAATAAGTCCTTGGTGGATATATGCCGGATTGATTTTACTATTCTTCGCTCTAAATTTTATAGGTGGTTCAAGTTTTCAAGACGCTACCAAAATATCTTCCTCAAAATTCAACGAATACCTTGACAAAGGAGAAATTGAAAAGGTTATAGTTTATAATAAAACTGAAGGAGAAGCTTATTTATCAGCTGCAGCACTCAAAGAAAAAGCACACAACAAAGTGGCAAAAGATATGTTAGGAAATGCTAACAAAGGGCCACACTATTCCTTTGATATTGGTAATGATGAAGTTTTTCAAAACAAAATTGAAAAAGCAAAACAGACTGGAGTATTAAAAGATTATGATTTTAAAGCTAAAAGTGATTGGTCGGAAATATTCATAAGTCTGTTACCAATAATTGTTATCATAGGTCTATGGATATTAATCATGCGAAGAATGTCTGGTGGAGCTGGTGGCGGTGGCGGAGGTCAAATCTTCAATATCGGAAAATCAAGAGCAAAACTTTTTGACGAAAAAACAGATTTAAAAACAACTTTTAAAGATGTAGCCGGATTAGAAGGAGCCAAAGAGGAAATTCAGGAAATAGTAGAATTCCTTAAAAATCCAGAAAAATATACTGCCCTTGGCGGAAAAATACCAAAAGGAGCCTTACTAGTTGGCCCTCCAGGAACAGGAAAAACATTATTAGCCAAAGCCGTTGCTGGCGAAGCTAAAGTGCCATTCTTCTCTTTATCTGGTTCTGATTTTGTAGAAATGTTTGTAGGTGTTGGAGCATCTCGTGTTAGAGATTTATTTAAACAAGCCAAAGACAAAGCACCAGCAATTATCTTCATTGATGAGATAGATGCTGTAGGTCGTGCACGTGGAAAAAACAATTTCTCTGGTGGTAATGATGAACGTGAAAATACACTAAACCAATTATTAACAGAGATGGATGGTTTTGGAACCAATACACATGTAATTGTATTAGCAGCCACTAACCGAGCTGATGTTTTAGACAAAGCCTTAATGCGTGCAGGACGTTTTGACCGTCAAATTTATGTTGACTTACCAGACATCAGAGAACGTAAAGAAATATTTGAAGTGCATTTACAACCCTTGAAAAAAGTAGATGATTTAGATGTTGATTTCTTAGCCAAACAAACGCCAGGTTTTTCTGGAGCTGATATAGCCAACGTATGTAACGAAGCAGCTTTAATAGCGGCTAGAAATAACAAAACCGCAGTTGACAAACAAGATTTCTTAGACGCTGTTGATAGAATTGTAGGAGGTTTAGAAAAGAAAAATAAAATAGTTACTACTGCAGAAAAACATGCAATTGCTGTTCATGAAGCAGGTCATGCCACCGTTAGTTGGATGTTAGAACATGCCGCACCTTTAATCAAAGTTACTATTGTACCTAGAGGACAAAGCCTTGGTGCCGCATGGTATTTACCAGAAGAACGATTAATTGTTAGACCAGAGCAAATGCTAGATGAAATGTGTGCTACCATGGGCGGACGTGCTGCTGAAAAAGTAATCTTCAATAAAATTTCAACTGGTGCATTAAGTGATTTAGAAAAAGTGACCAAACAAGCGCGAGCTATGGTAACCATTTATGGTTTGAGTGATATATTAGGAAACATAACCTACTATGATTCTTCGGGACAAAGTGAATATAATTTTTCAAAACCTTATTCAGAAGAAACAGCATTAGTAATAGATAAAGAAATTTCTAATTTAATAGAAACTGAATACCAAAGAGCTATAAAATTGCTTGAAGATAATAAAGATAAATTAGAACAATTAGCAGCTATTTTAATTGAAAAAGAAGTTATTTTTAAAGATGATTTAGAAAATATTTTTGGAAAAAGACCATTTGACATTCCATCAGAAGAGACTGATATTGTATAAGTAAAATAGGTTTTTTAACATTTTTTTAAAATCTTAATTTAAAAGTTACTTTTGAATTAAGATTTTTTTATCTTTGGAGGATTTCAATTTCTAAATTAGATTATACCAACAGAGCATGAGTATTTTCAGAAAAATTTTTGGCACTGGTAATGATGCCTCTGACGAAGAAAGTCAAAGCGAATTTAATAATACCCCTTCTAGCTTTTCGTTGCTTCCAGTTGACGAAAAGTTTACTTATAATTTCAAAAAAAATGGCGGAAAATTTTTATACTGCGAAAATTTGAATGAAGTAAAAGACCAGTTTTTAAATATTTTGGAAGAAAATGATTGGTTCGAATGTGAAGCATTATGTTATGAAACAAAACTCTTCAGTATTCTAGACGAAAATAAATTACTTTATGACAAACCGAGTAATCCGAAATTTTTATTTGCAAGTTGCGAAAATTTAATTGCCGATGAAGGTTCAGTGCTTTTTTCTTCCAATCAAATCAAACAAAATAAACCAAATGACTTGCCAATCAATATCATCATATTAGCCACTACAAGTCAAATACTAGAAACCAAAAGCGATGGTCTTCGTGTGATCAAAAAGAAATACGACAAAGATTATCCAACCAATATTACTGCCATAAAATATTTTGAAAAAGCAAAAGATGAAGACTTCCTTCAATATGGAAGTACCGCTAAAAATTTATATCTATTGCTTTTAGAAGATTTATAGTATGAATACCACTTTAAAAAGAGCTATATCTGGAGCTGTTTATGTACTGCTTTTAGTTGGAGCTACTTTATATTCTCCCTATAGTTTTCTTTTGCTTTTTGGCATTTTATTACTATTTTCTGTAGTAGAGTTCTGCAAGTTAGTGCAACTTAAACCTTTTTTACCTTTAACATTAGCAACTTTTGGGTTTATACTTTTCAATTTAAACAATACTATTAAAACAAATGAAATTTTATTATTAATTTCAACTTTAGTAGTATCTGTAAAATCGCTTTTATTTTTATTTGAAAAAGAAACTAAATACATAAACACTGCCTCTAAATATGTTTTTCTGATTGGTTATCTTATTGTACCCATTATAATTTTTACCAAAATTCCATTTCTAAATGCAGATGATCAATTCATAAATATTCATACTATAAATTATAATCCAAAAGTAATTATTAGTATATTAGTAATCATTTGGATGAATGATACATTTGCTTATTTAGTGGGAATAAGCATTGGAAAGAACAAACTTTTTGAAAAAATATCACCAAAAAAAACCATTGAAGGATTTGTTGGCGGAATATTTTTTTCAATGATTACGGGCATTATATTAGCTACTTATTATTTATATCAATCCATAATTCAATGGATAATACTAGCACTAATTATTGGTGTGTTTGGAACTTTGGGTGATTTAATAGAATCAAAGTTTAAAAGAAATGCAGGAGTAAAAGATAGTGGTACTATAATGCCCGGTCATGGTGGTTTCCTAGATCGACTAGATAGTATTATATTTGTGGCACCATTTATCTATTTATTTTATCAAATTTTATATTATGTTTCATAAAGAAGGCGGAAAAATCATAGCAATTGCTAGTTCACTTACAGTATTTATTTTCCTTTTATCACACAAATTTGTTGCTGATATTTTTTGGTTAGAAAAAGGAATTCAAATAGTCACATTATTTTTCTTAGTGATGATTTTGCAATTTTTCAGAAACCCAAGACGAATTGTTACACTAAATGACGACCATATTATTGCGCCTGTAGATGGAAAAGTAGTAGTAATTGAAGAAGTATTTGAAGAGGAATATTTCAAAGATAAACGGTTGCAAGTTTCTATATTCATGTCACCAATAAATGTTCATGTTACGAGATATGCCGCTAGCGGAAAAATAAAATTTAGTAAATACCATCCCGGAAAATACTTAGTAGCTTGGCATCCAAAAGCAAGTACTGAAAATGAAAGAACAACAGTGGTTGTAGAAACTAAAGAATTTGGAGAAATTCTTTATCGTCAAATTGCTGGTGCATTAGCTCGACGCATCGTAAATTATGCCGAAGTAGGACAAGAAGTAATTCAAGGTGAAGATGCAGGATTTATTAAATTTGGATCTAGAGTAGATATCTATTTGCCAATAGGAACAAAAGTTAATGTACATTTGAATGACATAGCTATTGGAGGAAAAACAATAGTGGCAACAAAATAAAAGTTTAAGCATGTCAGAAAAAGAATTAGAAGTTCGTTTTCAAGAAGCCGTAGAAGCCGCTTCAGAGATGACACAATCATCTTTACCACAAGATGAACAATTGCGGTTATATGCTTATTATAAACAAGCTACTTTTGGAACTATAGATTATAATAGTGCTTCCAATTTTGATTTAAGAAATGCTTTTAAAACCAACGCTTGGATGCAAATAAGTCATTTAACTATTGAAGAATCAAAAGAATTATATATAGAAGCTATCAACGATATACTAAAAAGAAAAAATAGATTATGAAGAAAATATTTTCACTAGTTCTTTGTTTTTCTGTAGTTGTACTTACATCATCCTGTAAAAGAAAAAAACTTACTGAAGTAGTTGAGGTTCCATTACCAGCTACAGAAGAAAAAATAACCATTGGTAGTCCAGATGATGTTGCTGCTGATGATGGGCAATTCAATCTAGTGAAATTACCCTACGAGTACAATGCTCTTGAACCTAATATTGACATTCTTACAATGAATATTCATTATTCTAAACACTATTTAACCTACACCAATAATCTTAATAAAATAGTAACTGCTGACCCAACATTAGTTGATCTAACTATTGAAGATATACTTAAAAAGCTAGACGTTAGTAATAATGATTTACGAAATAATGCTGGGGGATATTATAATCATACTTTATTTTGGGAAGGAATGGCTCCAAAAGCTGGCGGACAACCAAAAGACACTTTAGCATCAATTATCAAAAGAGATTTTGGTTCTTTCGATGAATTTAAAAGTCAATTTATGAATGCGGCCGAAAAGCAATTTGGTTCAGGTTGGGCTTGGTTACTAGTTGATAAATCTGGTAAATTAGAGATAACAAGTACTACAAATCAAGATAATCCTTTGATGCCAAAGCAAACTATATCGGGAACACCTATTTTAAATTTGGATGTTTGGGAACATGCTTATTATTTAGACTATCAGTATAAACGTAAAAAGTATATCGAAAACTTCTTTAAAATTATCAATTGGAACAAAGTTTCCGAACGGTATGAAGAAGCAACAGCCACAAAGAATTAATGTAAATCCCCAACTTTACGCTGAGATTTTTATTTTAATTACCAAATAACAACTCTCAAATTATCGGATTGATACATTTTGCTACCTGGTTTTATATTGAAAGCTTTATAAAATTCAGGTATATTCATTAATGGTCCATTAATTCTAAATTGGGCTGGTGAATGAACATCAACCATGATTTGTCTGGCTAATGCCTCATCTTTGGCATTTATCATCCATGCATAACCATAGGCTAAGAAATAGCGTTGCTCTGGAGTTAAACCACTAATTTTTTCTTTGTTTTTATACTGAGATGATTTTTTAAAAGCTTCAAAACCCATAACTACACCACCCAAATCAGCGATATTCTCACCTTGTGTTGCATCGCCGTTAACAAATTTACCTTTTAATGGTTCAAACTTGTTGAATTGCTCCACTATAAGTTTTGTTTTTTGCTTAAACTTTGCTAAATCTTCTGCTGTCCACCAGTTTTTCAAGTTTCCGTTTTCATCATATTGACTTCCTTGGTCATCGAAACCATGGGTAATTTCATGTCCAAAAGTTGAACCTCCAATAATACCATATAAAATAGCATCATCTGGCATTCTACCTTCATAACCTGGTACTAATATATTACATGCAGGGACAACAATTTCGTTATTGCTAGGATTATAATAAGCATTATAGGTCTGTGGATACATATTCCATTCTGTTCTATCAACTGGTTTTCCAAATTTATTGATCATATAATTATAACTCCATTTATTTGTTGCTATTACATTGGCACAATAAGAGTTTCTATTAATTACCACACTACTCATATCCTTCCATTTGTCTGGATATCCTACTTTCATCACAATTTTACTCAATTTTTGCAATGCTTTTTGTTTGGTAGCTTGACTCATCCAATCTAGTTTTTTGATACGCTCAGCATAGACATCTCGAATATTATTACCTATTTCTAAAAGTTTTTCTTTAGACCCTTTAGGCAAATAATCTGCAACATATACTTGGCCTATCAATTCACCCAATGAACCATCTGTTTGCTCCACTACTCTTTTCCATCTTGGTTTTTGTTCTTTTACTCCGTTCATGACTGTTGAATAAAAAGCAAAATTTTGATTCTCAACAGCTTTATTCAAATAAGACGCATAGGAATTAACTAAATCCCATTTCAAATAGGTTTTCCAATCATTTATAGAATAACTAGTAACGATTTTATTTAAACCTTTATAAAACTCTGGTTGACCAACTATAACAGTGTCAGCTTTTGTAATACCCAACTGTGGTAAAACATTCTCCCAAGCTATTGTTGGTGTTGATGCTTTAAATTGAGCTAAAGACATTTTATTGTAATTTTTAACTGGATCACGAAGAGCTTCTAATTTTCTGCTAGTTTTAGCCAAATCAGTTTCTATTTTTAAAATAGTAGCAGAGGCATTTTTTGCAACAGTGGCATCATTACCTAAGAACTGCATCATAACCTGCAAATGATTTGCATACTCATTTCTTATTTTAATAGTTTGCTCATCCGTATTAAAATAATAGTCTCTTTCACCTAATCCTAAACCACCTTGTCCAAAAAACAAAGCGTGTTTTGAACTGATTTTATCATCTTGTGACACATAAAATGAAAATGCCGGACTTGCTCCAATGGTATGAAGATAGCCAATAGTATTCATTAATGAAGGAATGTCGTTTATAGCATCAATTCTATTAAATTCTGATAACAAGGGTTTTAACCCTAATTTTTCTATGGAAAGTGTATCCATTCCTGATGCATAAAAATCGCCTATTTTTTGTTCGTTACTACCTTTTGCAGCCTCTGTATTTTTAGATGACTTTTCACAAATATCTTTAATCTGAGCGTTGATAGTATCACCTATCATTCTGAAAATTCCATTACTAGATTCACTATTTGGAATTGGATGTTTTTTGAACCAACCCCCATTAGCATAATGAAAAAAATCTTCACTAGGACTAACAGTAGTATCTCTGTTTGTAATTAATGGATCTTCAAATTGTAGTTCTTTTTTGTTACAGCTAATTAAAAGAAAAGCTGAGAAAAAGCTGATGATGAGTATGTTTTTAAATTGCATAAAATTATTCTATTATATATATATTGGACTAAAACAAATAAAAATATTACCAAATGTATAGTATTACTTTGAAATTAAAAGTGAATTTAAAAAAAAAGTGTTTGAAAACTCAAACACTTTTAATTAGAACATTTTTTTAATTATGATTTTGTTTCTGCTTTTTTGGCAGCACAACATCCACTTTTTTTCTCACCTGCAGCACAAGATTTTTTTTCTTTAGCAGCTGATGATTTTTCAGTTTTTGCTTTTTCCTTTTTCTTTTCTTGTTCTTGAGCATTAACATTTACAGAAAACATAAAAGCTACAATAGCTAAAATTGAAACTACTTTTTTCATTATTTTTATTGTTATTAAATTAATACTAATTTTATTCTACATCAAATATAACTACTATTTTTATAATGAAATATTCTTTAACATTAATTTGATAAATAGTTATACCCTATTTTATAATAATTTTAATAATACTACGTTTTACATTATAGTAATTTGCACCAAATAATTAAACAACTATGGATACTATCAAAATACTTTGGGTTGATGATGAAATTGATTTATTAAAACCACATATTATATTTTTAGAAAAGAAAAACTATAAAGTCACTACCTATAATAATGGTCGTGATGCAATTGATGCCTATGAAGATGGTAATTTTGATATTGTTTTCCTTGACGAAAATATGCCTGGAATGAGTGGTTTAGAAACCCTACAGGAAATGAAAGAAAAAAAATCTTCTACACCTATAATTATGATCACTAAGAGTGAAGAAGAATATATCATGGAAGAAGCAATTGGTTCTAAGATTGCTGATTATTTGATTAAACCTGTAAATCCAAATCAGATATTATTGAGTTTGAAAAAAAACTTAGACCATTCAAGATTAATCTCTGAAAAAACAACACTTGATTATCAAAAAGAATTTAGAAAAATTACCATGGAAATGGCAATGGTTCGTAGTTATGAAGATTGGGTTGAATTATATAAAAAACTCATATTTTGGGAATTAGAATTAGAAAACATTAATGATCAGAGTATGATTGAAATTCTTGAAAGTCAAAAACTAGAAGCCAATGTACAATTCGGAAAATTTATTGAGCGTAATTATGAAGATTGGTTTGATCCAAAAGCTGATAAACCAATTCAATCTCATACACTTTTTAGAGAATTGGTTGTCCCTGAACTAGTAAAAAAAGACACCCGAGGCGGAGCCGAACAGAGCAAAGCTAAGTCAGTATTATTTGTAGTAATAGATAATCTTCGTTATGATCAATGGAAAGCTATTGAAAGTACCGTTGCCAATCACTATAAACTAGAAAAAGAAACACCTTATTTTGCTAGTTTACCAACCGCAACTCAGTATGCGAGAAATTCTATTTTCTCTGGATTGACTCCATTAGAAATGGAAAAACAATTTCCACAATATTGGAAAAATGATGTGGAAGAAGGTGGAAAAAATCTATATGAAGCTGAATTTTTAACGGCTCATTTAAAACGATTAGGTTTAAATATCAAACAAGATTATTTTAAAATCACCAATTTAGCAAGCGGTAAAAAACTAGCCGAAAACTTCAAAGGCTTAAAAGATAACGATTTGGTCACTGTAGTCTACAACTTTGTTGATATGCTTTCACATGCCAAAACCGAAATGGATGTTGTTAAAGAATTAGCTTCTGACGATAAAGCCTACCGCTCGTTAACTTTGAGTTGGTTTAAAAATTCACCTCTATTGGAAATCATCCAACAAGGACAAAAATTAGGTTTCAAACTAATAATAACAACAGATCATGGAACAATCAATGTTAAAAATCCATCAAAAGTTATTGGTGATAAAAACACGAGTTTAAACTTGAGATACAAAACAGGAAAGAGTTTGACCTATGAAGACAAAGAAGTCTATGCTATAAAAGATCCAAAAAAAATTGGGCTACCGACAATTAATATGAGTAGCTCCTATATTTTTGCTAAGAATGAATATTTTCTTGCTTATATTAATAACTACAACCATTATGTAAGTTATTATAGAAACACTTATCAGCATGGCGGAATTTCATTAGAAGAAATGATTGTTCCGTTTTTAGTTTTTAACCCAAAATAATATTTAGCCAATGGAAATAATCTATTCAATTGACGAAATACAAGAAGTGGCCAAAAAAATCATAGCTGAAAATCCAAATAAAATTGTTTTACTTCACGGCGATATGGGTGTTGGAAAAACTACTTTAATTAAAGCATTATCAAAAGAATTAGGTGTAAAAGATGCCACAAGTAGTCCAACTTTTTCATTAGTAAACGAGTATCAAACAGTCAAAAATCAATATGTTTATCATTTTGATGTATACCGTTTAAAAAATGAAACCGAAGCTTTGGATATGGGTATTGATGACTATCTATATTCTGGAAATTGGTGCTTCATTGAATGGGCAGAAAAAATTCCAAATCTTATTCCTGATGTTCACTCCATAATAAATTTGTCTCAAACCGCAGATGGCAAAAGACATTTAAGAATGACATAATTGAATAAAATTTTGTAATTTGGTACAAAAATTCAATTGTGCAGTATGGCTCTTACTCCTTTTACTAAACAGCAACTTTTACCTCAAGAGGAAAAATTAGAAGTGTATCGTCATAAAAGCGAACTTTTTATTGGTATTCCAAAAGAAACTTCCTACCAAGAAAGAAGGATTTGTTTAACTCCTGATGCTGTAAACTCATTAACTTCTCATGGCCATAAAATAATGATTGAGTCAGGAGCCGGATTAAGTTCTAGCTATACTGACAAAGAATTTAGCGATGCTGGAGCCACTATTACAAATGACACTAAAAAAGTATTAGGTTGCCCAATAATACTTAAAGTGGAGCCATTAACCATGGATGAAATTGCTTTACTAAATCCTAATGCAATTGTCATTTCTGCCATTCAATTAAAAACAAGAAAGGCTGCCTACTTTGAAGCATTAACTAAGAAAAAAATAACTGCATTAGCTTTTGAATATATCAAAGATGAAGATGGTTCTTATCCGGCTGTAAAATCATTGAGCGAAATTGCAGGAACTGCATCAGTATTAATCGCAGCAGAATTAATGATTAATAACGAGTTCGGTAAAGGATTATTACTGGGAAACATTACTGGTGTTCCACCTACAGATGTTGTGATACTTGGCGCTGGAACTGTAGGTGAATTTGCAGCAAAAACCGCTCTAGGATTAGGCGCAAGTGTAAAAGTTTTTGATAATTCCATTACAAAATTACGCCGTCTTCAAAACAATCTAAATCAACGTATATTTACTTCTACTATCCAACCAAAATCTTTACTGAAAGCTTTACGAAGATGTGATGTTGCTATTGGCGCGATGAGAGGAAAAGAACGTTGCCCAATTGTAGTTACCGAAACTATGGTGGAGCACATGAAAAAAGGCGCAGTCATAGTAGATGTTAGTATTGATACTGGGGGTTGTTTTGAAACTTCGGAAATAACTACACATGAATCACCTACATTTATTAAAAACAATGTAATTCATTATTGTGTCCCAAACATTCCATCGCGCTATTCTAAAACCGCTTCTCTATCAATTAGCAATATTATAACACCCTACTTACTTCAAATTGCCGAGGATGGAGGATTAGAAAGCGCCATTCGTTGTAACAAAGGGTTAAAAAATGGGGTTTACTTATATCATGGGATTTTAACCAACAAAGCTATAGGTGATTGGTTCAACTTGCCCGATAATGATATCAATCTTATTGTATTCTAAAATAAATATCTCTTTATAATTTATTGCAACTCTAACATTGATTACTTTTGCCAAAAAGTATTCAAAATGAAATTTTATCAACGATTTGCTTATTACTTTATAGGGTTTACTATAGGAATGTTTGTTGTTGCTTTAGTTTGGAACCGAAAAGATGTCCAATTTAACTATTTACCTAATGCTAGAGTTTTGAGTAACATTAGTAGTAAACCTATGTTTTATGACTCTTTAGTTATAAAACAATTCAATGAAAAATGGGTTGACACTTCAGATATTAGAAATACCCTGATTTATGGCGACGTTGATTTCAGTAAAAGTAATAGCAAGGAAAAAGGTGGTAAACTTTACACCATTTATGGTAAAACTAAACAAAACCTAGACATTATTCTAGAAATCATAAATTATGAGGATAAAGCGGTTTTGAGAAATATCTCTAAAAGAAAATCTGAATAATAATATTTTCCATTAACCTAAATAATAATTTAGATTTATTGAATCTGTAACAAAAAAATCACTTAGACTACTAAGAATACTATGAGTGAAGATTTTGAAAAATCATTTGTAAAGCAACTTAAGCAGAATCAAAACATTATCCACAAGATATGTAGGTTGTATACCAATGGTGAAGATGCTCACAACGATTTGTTTCAGGAAATCACCATTCAGTTATGGAAAGCCTTTCCAAAGTTTAGAGGTGATTCTAAATTCTCTACATGGGCTTATAGAGTAGCATTAAATACAGCTATTACTTTATATCGAAAAAGTACTCGAAGTGTTTCCACTATAAGCTACGAAGGGCAATATCATTTTATCAGTCCCGAAGAATATAACCACGCCGAAGAAGAACAAATCAAATTGATGTATCAAGCATTACAAAAGCTCAATGATATTGAGAAAGCTTTAGTTTTTCTTTATTTGGAAGACAAAAACTATACTGAAATAGCGGAAACTTTAGGAATTAGTGAAGTAAATGCAAGAGTCAAAATGAATAGAATTAAAGGAAAATTAATAAAAATACTAAATCCCTAAGAATTATGAAAGAGTTGGATTTATTTAAAAAAGCTTGGAAAAAAGATATTCAGTCATACCATCAAGTAACAGAAGTAGAAATATACAAAATGCTCCATACCAAATCATCCTCTATTGTAAAATGGATTTTGATTATTAGTATCATAGAAGTTTTATTTTGGACTGTCATAAGTGTCGTGTATAACACCGACGAATACTTAAAAAAAATGGATTTAGAAAACCTTAATATCTATTTCAAGGCATTAAATTTTTTTAACTATGCTGTGATTTTAGTTTTTATATATTTCTTTTATAAAAACTATGTAAAAATTTCGGTAACGGTATCAACCAAGCAATTGATGCAAGACATACTGAAAACCAGAAATACCGTTCAATATTACGTTTGGTATAATTTAACAATGATTTTATTTTCTCTAATTGCAGGTATTGCACTAGCTTTTGTATATAATCCAAAAATGGAATTACTAAAAGATAAAATTACTCATGAAAGTAATTATAATACTTTACTCATTATACTTGGGATTTTGGTACTTTGCTGTGTAATCATCGTGGGTTTATTTTGGCTGTTCTACCGTTTACTTTATGGCATCTTACTTAGAAAACTCAATGCCAATTTCAAAGAATTAATGAAAATAGATTTATAGAAATTAGGCATTAGTAAACATTTAAGACTTTCTTTATTTAATTGGGAGTATTTCCTTAAATAGGATTTTTTCTTAAAATATTTTTGCTTTTTTAAAGTGATAAATACAAAAAAAATCCTCTAGAGGGATTTACCTTTTAATTTGTTTTGCTTTTGCTACTATAATCTACCTGCCATTGACGAAGTGTATTCAAACGCTCTTGCTCTTCAATTTCTTCGGCTGGAATTACATTTAAAAAAGAGGGATGTTGCTCAATGGCGTATGCCACTTTTTCTACAATTTGATCAATAGTTTCATTCTCATAATCTATTTCTAGAGGTTCTTTGATGATGAAAGATTGAAGAATATTTTTCTTTTTGAGACGTAATCCTTTTTTGTCAAATGAACGACGGAAACCGTCAATCACAATAGGCACTACAACAGGTTTATATTGTTTTATGATATGTGCGGTGCCTTTTCTAACGGGTTTGAATGACTTAGTTGTTCCTTGAGGAAAGGTAATCACCCAACCGTCTTCTAGGGCAATTCTAATATTCTCCGAATCGTTTGGATTTACTTCGCGCTTTTCGGTAACGTCTTTGCCACCAGCACGCCAAGTTCTTTCTACACTAATAGCACCTACATAGGCCAAAATTCTTGGTAACAAACCTGCTTTCATGGTTTCACTTGCCGCAACATAATAGATGTTCATCTTCGGTTGCCACAAATAGCCCACGTTTTTTATATTGTCCTGTCTACCCGAAAGACTGGCATTAAAAACATGAAACATAGCTACTACATCGGCAAAATAAGTTTGGTGATTGGAAATAAAGAGTACGTTCTTATCTGGCAATGCTTTGATAATTTCGGAACCTTCAATATACAACTCATTAAATCCGTGATACCTTCTATGGGTAAGGACACCAAAAATTCGAATCAACCATTTTTTGATGAAAAGTATATGACCAAAAGGATTCCTTTTTAATAAACCCATAATTTTATAATGTTACTTCCTAACTTTCGGGAGGCAAATCTACAAAAACTTATAGTTTATAGAATCATTTTTATGGTTTCTTTGAGCTCACTCATCATCATGGCAGTTGCCCCCCAAATGAAGTGTTCCTTCACCTGAAAACCTGGAACTTCGATAGCACCAGCATAAGAAGTTTGCATGGTTATTTGCATCAAAATAGTATCATCCAAAAATTCCGCCAAAGGAAGTTCAACCATTCCTGCCACCTCATCTTGCTGTAAAGTGAAATCTAATTCGTTCTCACTATAACCCAAAAAAGGATATACCATATAATTGCTCGGCGGAATATAAACTTCGGTAAAAGAGCGAACTACATTAATATGATTAGGATGGATTCCAATTTCTTCGTGGGTTTCTCTAATAGCTGTATGTTGCAAATCAAGGTCATCCTCTTCCACCTTTCCTCCTGGGAATGCAATTTGAGAAGAATGCACCCCATTATAAGAGGTTCTGACAATTAAAGCCAAATGGGTTTGAGTATTCTTAGGATAAAAAAGCATCATCACCGCCGCTTTTTTGGGTTTGATTTTAGTAAAATCAGTATTTCTCATTAACTCCTCCCTTTTTGGTGGAACCATTTTTAAATGTGCATGCGTTGCTGGAAGGTCAACATTTAGTATTTTTGGCGTATATTTTAAAAACTCATCGAATAGCATACCCATTAGTTTTGATATATAAAGTTACCTTAAAAAAATTAAAGTACACCACTATTACAACAATAAAATGTATAGCAAAGAAGAAGCACTACTAATAAAAAAAGAATTTTGGACTGCTTTTGCTGAGGCATATCCCCGAAAATGGTTACTCTATGACACTAAAATAAAAGATGTTACTTTTAAATTTTTTATAGACAATAAAAAAGCGCAAGTACTCCTAGATATTGAACCCAAAGACGAAGAAAAAAGAAAAATTTATTTTGAAAAGATAGAATCGCTCAAGACTATTTTGTTAGAAGACTATCTCCCTGAAGCCATTTTGGAACGCAATTATTATCTTGAATCAGGAAAAGTGATAAGTAGAATTTGGATAGAAAAACTAGAAGTAAGTTTAAACAACAGAAGCTATTGGCCTACCATTTTTGATTTCTTTAGTAAAACTATGGCACAATTTGAATTGTTTTATTTTGAATATGAAGAGTATATCAAAGATTTAGACATTAATACCTAACGCAGAATTATAGCTGTAACGACATCCTTACGTAATTCATCATTTATCATGGCAATTATTTTCTGTTTGCCATAACTTAATTCTTCACGCAAAACAGATGATGTTAAGGAAACATATAAGGTAGTACCTTTAAGCAAAACTTCTTTTGTATAGCTATTGACTCCATTACCCATCAATGATTTCCAAGCCGCTTCCACATCAATTTTGTCCATACCAACTTGAAGCTTATTTACTTGTATAAACTCTTTTAAAACATCGCCAATAGGGCTTTCATTGCTTTGTCTTTTTGCCATTTGTGTTGAATTTATTGTAGTATTACTTTAAGGAAAAAGGTTTGAATTTTTTATAGGTATATTCTAAGTTGATTTTATTTTTCAACACTAAAGTGGAGTCGGCAATTTCAACGATTTCTTCTTGCCATTTTCCATAATTAGTTTGGTATTCAATAAAAAAAGTATGGTCTTTTTCTATAATCTTAATAGTTTCTTTGATGCCATTAGTTCTGTAAGTCCCATCTAATTGAGGCATCACTTTTTGACGGAAACCTGAATTATTTTTTAGTTCAAAAAAATCTATGGTTTCATTAACTTTATAGTCCTTATTTTCACCATCAGAAAGTTTCACTTGTTTGATTTCCCAATACCCGTTGAGTTTATTTAAGTCTTCCTTCTTCACCTCAGCATGGCAAGAAATTAATAATGTGGTTAGCAATAGAAATCCTATTTTTTTCATGTTACTTCAAGTATTTTTTTTACAAATTCTGCTCTTAAATCATTTACAAAAAATAATTTGCTTGTTTTGATGTATTATAGAGGGTAATAAACCTAAATTTTATTTCAAATCCTAATTCACAAATTTAAATTTTTTAACTTTATAAATTCGTAAAAATTTGAAATTAATAGTATCAACATTAAACTATTTAATACTTTTATAATCTTACAAGAAATCGTTACATACTATGAAAAAAATATTCCTACTCTTATTAGTTTCTATTTTTAACTTAAGTTGTAGTTCTGAAGCGTCTTCGTCCAATACGCCGCAGGAGCAAATGTATTTTCCTCCCAATAATGGAAGCACCACTTGGGAAACAAAAACTATAGCTAATCTGGGTTGGAATCAAAATGCAGTACAACCACTATTAGATTATTTACAACTAAAAAATTCAAAGTCATTTATGATTTTGGTCAACGGAAGAATTGTCATGGAGAATTATTTCAATGGCCACACGGCAACCACGCTATGGAAATGGAATAGTGCTGGAAAAACTCTAACCACGACAGTTACTGGAATTGCCGAACAGGAAGGTTTTATAAATACCAACCATAAAGTATCCGATTATTTAGGAACTGGGTGGACAAGTGCGCCGTTGAACAAAGAAAATTTAATTACTTGCAAAAATTTATTAAGCATGAATTCAGGTTTAGATGATACTTTGGGTGATGAAGTGTCTCCAAGTAATCTTAAATATCTAGTCGATGCTGGGACTCGTTGGGCCTATCATAATGTATATGTAAAACTGCAAGATGTTGTAGAACAAGCCACAGGCCAAAGCTGGAATACATATTTCAACACCAAATTACGGGATAAAATCGGGATGAGTTCTAATGGATTTTGGTATATAGGAACAGGTGCAAATTTAGGATTGAAAATTTATTTCAGTACTACGCGTAGTATGGCTCGATTTGGACTTTTAGCTTTAAACAATGGAACGTGGAATGGAACACAAATAATCAATTCTAATTATCTTAATCAAGCTACAACTACTTCTCAAAACATCAATTTAGCTTATGGTTATTTGTGGTGGCTGAATGGTAAAACCAGTTATCATTTACCCCAAACTCAACTGCAATTCAATGGAAGTTTAGTTGCATCAGCACCTTCTGATATGTATTGTGCTTTAGGAAAAGACGACCAAAAAATATATGTTGTACCAAGCAAAAAAATGGTAGTCATTAGAATGGGTGATGCAGCGGATAGCGCCAACTTAGCACTCTCTAATTTTGATGAAACACTTTGGACAAAAATTAGTGCATTGTATCAGTAATTTATCCCATTACCGAAACGCCTATCAATTTTCCGATACCGAAAGTTATTGCCGCAGCTAGTAAGCCGAACAAAACTTGACGAAAACCTGAATACCAAACACTTTTCCCAGTAAATAATGTGATACTTGCTCCTATCAAGAACAATCCGAAGGCACTCATGAGTGTGCTAATAATGACCGCTTTCATTCCTCCTAAAAAGAAAAATGGAATTACTGGAATTATAGCTCCTATTCCAAAGAGAATAAATGAGGAAATGGCTGCTTCCATAGCAGAACCTTTGAGATCTTCTGGGTTGATGCCTAGTTCTTCTTTAATAAGTATTTCGTGTGCTTGGTCTTTATTTTTCATAATATCGGCAGCCATTTGTTTGGCTTGTGCTTCTGGAATACCTTTTGAAAAATAAATTAATGCCAGTTCTTTTTCTTCGCCTTCTGGGTTGGTTTCTAGTTCTTCCAGTTCTAGTTGCATTTGGTTTTCGTAAAGTTCTTGCGAACTTTTAACAGATATCCATTCGCCGAGTGCCATAGATAGTGCTCCGGCCAGCAGGCCAGCGATACCGGCTAATAACACTCCTGAATTGCCACTAGTTGCCCCTGCAATACCCATAACCAAACTGAAATTAGACACTAATCCATCATTACCACCTAATACGGCAGCACGTAACGCATTTCCACCTACATTGCGATGGCGTTTTTCAAAACGGGCAAGAGTAGCACCCGACATTTTCTTATCATTACTTAGGATGTTTTTCAGAATAGTAACATGGGCAGTGTCTGATATAGACTCTTTGGTCTTAGTTTGTTTACGGGCGTTAATTACCGACGATGAAATACTCTTTTCTGTATCTAGCAAAACTCCTAGTATATAATCGAAGCCAATCAATCTGCCTATAAAATGCAATACTTTGGCCCTACTTGATGGTTGAGGCAAATGACTTTCGTCTAAATTATTTTTGGCAAGAAATGCAACGGCATGGCCATGTTCTATAGCGCTCATTTCGTGAAATATGTAGGCAACGTTCTCATCAGATTCGTTTGCTGCTAAAATTTTATAGAGAAAACTTGCGTCTACCTCCGTTTGTATGCTTTTTAAACTTATCATAATGGATTTTAGTTGGTGTTCCTAAAGTAATGCTTTTTTTTGATTTTTCAAAATAATAAATACGCAACATAACATACCAAAAATCACTTCCTACATTCTATACATTTTTAACTAAAAAAACTTCCCAACGCACCATCCTACTCACTTTTTACTTTTAAGGTTGTTTTTTATTTTAACATATATTAATTAATCTTTAAATCTGTATTAATTCATTTTTTAATTAAATTAAAATATTTATGTTTGCACTTTTTAAAAATCTTTTCATAAAATATTTATGATTTGTAAAAAAAATTATCAAAAAAGCAATTGTAGAAAATAAATTTTAACAATAAAATTACAAAAAACGGAAAGCCGAAGCCAATA
>NZ_JBMOGV010000039.1:0-20421 GCF_049318185.1 Flavobacterium sp.
GGAAAAGTATTTGACAGTTCGTATCCTCGCAAAAAGCCTATCGAATTCAAATTAGGTCAAGGACAAGTGATTGAAGGTTGGGATAAAGGCATTGCTTTACTAAAAGTTGGTGATAAAGCTCGTTTTGTTATTCCTTCCTATTTAGGTTACGGTTCAAGTGGTGCTGGCGGTGTTATTCCACCTGATGCTACTTTGATTTTTGATGTAGAATTAATGGATGTGAAATAATCTTGCTAAAATTAAATCAAACTTATAATCCTGACAGAATTCTGTTGGGATTTTTTTATATATTTACTCAAACCAATAAACAAAAAGTATGAAATATAAAGTAATAGCTTTTATAGTTTTAGCCAACATCGTTTATTCTTGTGCATCCAAATCAAGTGTGCCAACTGCCGTTGCAAAAAAAGAAGATGTAAGCCTAACACCAATGACTTCTGAATTAGTCGAAGGCAAGTCACTTTATGAAAATAATTGTGCCAGATGTCATCAGCTTTATTCTCCACAAGATTTTAATGCACAAGATTGGAAACCAATTGTAAATAGAATGCAAAAGAAAGCAAATTTATCTGATATAGATGGACAAAAAATTTATAAATACCTTACAATGAAATAATAAAAAATAAATTGTTGAGGTTTTATAAAAAAAATCCAGAAATTAATTTCTGGATTTTTTTTCCTTAATAGCCTTATAAATATTGAAAAAGGTGAGTATAATAAATGTTATTGGTAATGCTATTTTTATTACTTTAAATTCACCAGATGTAAAATTGTCATAGATTATAAACATCCAAAAAATTAAAAGCAGAATGTTTATTTGCAATTTATATTTTACAAAAAAATTCATAGTTTATTAAATATCGTCAAAATCAATATCCGTAAAACTTTTATCAATTTTTGCAGGCTCTGAATTTTCTGTTTCTGAGGTAAATTCTTTTTTGAAATCTTTTTGATGTCTTTCTGAAATCACTTCTTCGCCTTTATGGTTTAAAACATAAGTGGTCATTTCCTCTAAAATTTCCGTAAATGCAGCAAAATCTTCTTTGTATAAATAAATTTTGTGTTTTTTAAAGTGAAACGATCCATCCTCTTCAGTAAATTTTTTACTTTCGGTAATAGTAATGTAATAATCATCAGCTTTGGTAGCTCTCACATCAAAAAAATAAGTCCTTCTGCCGGCTCTTAAAACTTTAGAAAAAATCTCATCTTTTTCTAACATATCATTTTCTCTCATAATTCTTTCGGTCAATAATTAGTGTTTCTATACAGTTCAAAAATGGTAAAATTTTTGTTATCAAACAACATTTAATTTAATTCTTTTTCCGAAAGTTGTTTCAAGTACAATTCAGCATAATAACCTTCTTGGTTTACTAATTGATTATGAGACCCTTCTTGAATAATTTGTCCTTCGTCTATTATGATGATTTTATCAGCATTCTTGGCTGAGGAAACTCTATGACTTACAATTATGGTGGTTTTGTTTTTTGATATATTAAGTAGATTATTCAGAATTTGCTCCTCGGTTTCAGTATCTACCGCCGAAAGGCAATCATCAAACAACAATATCTGAGGATTTTTAATAATTGCTCTAGCTATCGAAACTCGTT
This sequence comes from Flavobacterium sp., assembly GCF_049318185.1. GTDB lineage: Bacteria > Bacteroidota > Bacteroidia > Flavobacteriales > Flavobacteriaceae > Flavobacterium. The sequence continues at coordinate 1,608 of NZ_JBMOGV010000039.1, forward strand.
GCTTTTGTCCACCAGAAAGTGTGATACCTCTTTCTCCTAATAGGGTTTCATATTGTTTATTGAAATGAATAATATTATCATGAACTACAGCTTTCTTAGCTGCCTCATATACTTCATTATCAGTAGCATCCTCTTTTCCAAATTTGATGTTGTTTTTAATAGTGTCAGAGAATAGAAAAGCATCTTGAGGCACTATTCCAATACTGTTTCGTAAATCATTTAAATTTACTTCGTCTATACTTTTACCATCAATAGTGATGCTTCCTTCTTTGATGTCATACATCCTTGTTATTAAAGATAATATACTCGATTTACCAGCGCCTGTTTTTCCAAGAATGGCTAATGTCTCCCCTTTTTTTACTTTAAAAGATATATTTTGTAGGGCAGTTATCTCAGTGTCATCATAGGTAAAAGTTACATTTTTGAATTCAATTTCTCCTGTTATATTACTATTTTCAGTTGCTTTATTTTTGATTTCGGGTTCTATTTTCAAAAATTCATTGATACGTTTTTGCGATGCTTCTGCTTCTTGAACTAACGATGAGACCCAACCAATTGATGCCACCGGCCAAGTAAGCATATTAACATATAAAATAAATTCAGCAATAGTTCCAATGCTCTTTATAGTACCATTTATATACATCATACCGCCAAAATAGATTACTATCAAATTGCTCACACCTATCAAGGCAATCATAAGTGGTCCAAACAAAGATTGTACTCGAGCCAAACTCATACTCTTGGTTTTGCTTTCTTTGGCTAAATCTTCTAAATTATTTTGATATTGTTCTTCCAAAGCATAAGCTTTCACTACGCGAATACCCGAGAATATTTCTTGAGTAAAACTGGAAACTTTGGATAAATATTGTTGAAAGGTTGTGCTGCGTTTATTGATTTCGGTACTTAATTTAAAAATGATATAGGATAAAATCGGCAGCGGGAGTAGCGTGTATAATGTTAATCTTGGTGAAACATTATACATATAAATGATAACCACTGTAAATCGGATAAAAGTATTAATGGTATACATTACTGCTGGTCCAACATACATTCTTACTTTACCAACATCTTCGCTGATACGGTTCATTAAGTCACCTGTTCTATTGCGTTTATAAAAATTTTGATCTAATACTTCATAATGCTTGAATACTTCATTTTTTAAATCAAACTCCACATGTCGCGACATTACAATTAAGGTTTGTCTCATCAAGAAAGTTAAAATTCCAGCAATCAAAGTTGTTCCAACTATCCAAAAGATGTTTTGAATTAATTCGGTTTTAATCATTTCACTACTCAAGTTGTTTTTATGAAAATCTTCAATAGCTTTGAATGATTTACTGACTAACTTGGGTGTAAAAAGAGAAAATATTTGCGCGACAATAGTGATAAAAATTCCCAACAAAAAATGGAATTTATATTTGACAAAATATTTGTTTAAATATTGAAGTTCTTTCATTTTTATTTCGCAGAATTTGACTTTATATCGCCCTATGTGTTTAAATTTTAAAAAACAATAGAATTATAATATTCTTATATAAATTGATTTTGTTAGCAAATTACTAATCATTGTCTGATTAATTGAAATTAATTGAATAATATTATATTTATACATTGACTTTTTAGAGGAGTCTTAAAAAAATTACTTTACTATAATTTCACAAATCACTACACCAATTGAGTTTTAAAAAAAAGCTCCAGTTTTTAGGCAACTTTCTTTTGTCAATCACGAACAAATTGTTTTTTGTTACGACAAAGATAAAGGTTTAAAAGCAATTAAAGGTATTCATAACACAGTTATGGGGCCAGCACTTGATGGAACTAAAATGTGGAATTATGCTAACGAATGGCAAGCTTTGAATAATGTTTTACGACTTTCACTTGGAATGACTTATAAATCAGCTATTACAGGATTAAATCTGGCAGCTATGCAAATTGCTCAAATCAGAATTACTCAAAGAAAAAAAGAAAACGCTAATAAATAATAGCCAATTTTAAAATATTACTATTTTTGCAACGCGAAAGAAATTCTTTCGCGTCGCAAATTTTTTAAAAGTTCTTATACGTGTTAAACAGAAGACATATTCGAGTTAAGGTGATGCAATCTATTTATGCGATGCATCAAAAAAGTTCAGATGACTTAGAAAAGGAAGAAAAATTTCTACTTCAAAGTATTGATAATATTCAGGATTTGTATTTACTAATGCTGTCTACGTTAAAAGAAATAAGAAAAAAAGAAATTGTTTTTCTTGAAGCTTCCAGCAAAAAACATTTGGCAACTACTGAAGAAAAAAAACCTAACAAAAAATTTGTAAACAATAGTGTTCTTCTGCAACTAGAAGACAACAATTCGTTGACTATAGCTTTAGAGAAAAGAAAAATCAATAATTGGTCTTTAAACGATGACTACATCTTAATTTTACTAAATGAAGTAAAAAAAAGTGAGTTATACCAAGACTACATGAGTACCACAAAAAGTTCTTTCGAAGAAGATAAACAATTTGTACTTGATGTGTTTTCGGAATTAATTGCCCCAAATGAAAAATTATACGAATATCTTGAAGACCACAAACTAACATGGATTGATGACATTCCTTTAGTGAATACTCAAATTCAAAAGCAACTACAACAAGTTTCTGAAAAGTCTGAATTTAGCGTTTCTAAATTGTATAAAGATGAAGAAGATAAAGAATTTGTGAGTTTGTTATTCAGAAAGACAGTCTTAAACGAGATAGAATTAGCTAAGAAATACATTGATAAAACGCCAAATTGGGATGCAGACCGTATTGCCGAAATAGATACTATTATTTTAAAAATGGCTATCTGTGAGTTTTTAAAATTCCCATCAATTCCTGTAAAAGTGACAATAAATGAATATTTAGAACTAGCTAAAGAATATTCCACACCAAAAAGTAGCATTTTTATCAATGGAATTTTGGATAATTTGGTAAAAGAGTTTACCGCTGAAGATAAAATTAAAAAAACAGGTAGGGGTTTAATGTAAAATTCTATAGAAAGATGAAAAAAATAAGTTTATTTGCCGTTATGGTTTTGTTAGTAATGATAACATCTTGTAAAAAAGAAATCGGGACTTCGGAAACCGAAATGACTTTCGAAACTGAAAAACATGATTTTGGAACTATCACACAAGGTGATAAAGTGGACTATGATTTCAAATTTAAAAATACTGGCGGATCTGATTTGATAATTACAGGTGCAAAGGGTTCTTGTGGTTGTACTGTGCCAGAGTATCCTAAAGAAGCTATAAAGCCGGGAGTATCAGGAGTAATTAAAGTATCGTTTAATTCAGCAGGAAAATCTGGTAAGCAAGCAAAATCAGTTACTTTGTTTTGCAATATAAATGAAGGAAAAAAAGTTTTACATATTAATTCTAACATCGAAGTTCCTGAAAAGGACTAAATTATTTAACATTATGGGACAAATAAGTCAATTTTTACCGTTTTTACTAATGTTTGTGGTTGTCTATTTCTTTATGATTAGACCACAACAAAAGAAAATTAAACAAGAAAAAGAATTTGAATCAGCTTTAAAAGTAGGTGATAAGATTATTACAAAAAGTGGTTTTCATGGCAAAATCGCTGAGCTTACTGAAACTTCAGCTGTCATTGAAACAATGTCAGGAAAATTGAAAATTGAACGTTCGGCTATTTCATTAGAATTAACAGACGCTTTGAATAAGAAAGCTTAGGATTTTCTCAATTCAAAAAAAAATTCCAAATTCCAACTTAATAATTGGGATTTGGAATTTTTATATTCTTCTAAACGATTTATTTTTTCTTTTTTCCTTTTTCTTTTTTGGTAAAATCAGTAGTAGCGGTTAGTTGTGCAATTTTCACAATAACTTCTACTGCTTTTTGCATGCTTTCCACCGGAACATATTCGTATTTTCCGTGAAAGTTATGACCGCCAGCAAATATATTAGGGCACGGTAAACCCATATAAGATAAACGACAACCATCTGTTCCGCCACGAATGGGTTTGATTAATGGTTTTATGCCAAGAGATTTCATTGCTTTTTCGGCTAAATCAACTATGAACATTACTGGAACTACTTTTTCTTTCATGTTGAAATACTGATCTTTGATTTCAGTAATTACAATGTCTTCACCAAATTGTTTTTTAAATTGCTTATTAAATTTTTTCGTAATGTTGTGAACTAATTCTTTTCTTTTGATGAATTTTTTCATGTCATGGTCACGAATGATAAGCTCTACTTTTGTTTCCTCTATGCTTCCAGTAATTCCTGTTACGTGAAAAAATCCTTCGTAATCTTTGGTCTCTTGTGGAGTTTCTCCTTTTGGTAATTCTTTTATAAAATCATTGGCAATTAGCATTGAATTAATCATTTTCCCTTTGGCATAACCTGGATGAACTGATTTTCCTTTGAACGTAATTTTCACGCCAGCGGCATTGAAGTTTTCATATTCTAACTCACCAATTTGACTTCCATCCATCGTATAAGCCCAGTCAGCGGCAAATTTTTCTACATCAAATAAATCGGCGCCTCGACCAATCTCTTCATCGGGTGTAAAGCAAACTCTGATTTTCCCATGTTTTATTTCTTGATTTTGAATTAAAAATTCCATAGCTGTCATGATTTCGGTAATACCCGCTTTATCATCGGCACCAAGAAGTGTCAAACCGTTTGTGGTGATTAAGGTTTGTCCTTTGTATTGCAATAAATCTTTGAAATAATTTGGAGATAAAACGATATTTTGTTCCTTATTTAAAACAATATCACCGCCATCATAATTAACTATCACTTGTGGTTTTACATCTTTGCCAGTAAAATCGGGGGTAGTATCAAAGTGAGATACAAATCCGATTGTTGGCACATGATGGTCTACATTAGAGGGCAAGGTTGCCATAACATAACCGTGCTTGTCGATAGTTACTTCACTCATTCCGATAGACTTGAGTTCGTCAACTAATTTATGTGCTAAATCAAATTGTTTTTTAGTACTTGGAGTTGTATCAGAATTTGGGTCTGATTCTGTATCGATAGTGACATAGCTTATGAATCTGTCAATAATATGTTGCATGGAATTTTTTTAGTATTAATATAAACTTGGATATTTATTTGGTTTTGCTTCGTGCATTATGGCATATACTTTTTCAAAAATATCTTCGGCGGAAGGTTTTGAAAAATAATCACCATCTGTTCCATAAGCTGGTCTGTGTGCTTTAGATGCCAGGGTTTGAGGTTGGCTATCTAAATATTGATAACCGTTTTGTTCGTCTATAATTTGTTGTAATAAGTAAGCACTTGCACCACCAGGAACATCTTCATCAACAATTAGTAAACGATTAGTTTTCATGATGCTTTTTACACAGTCGTGATTGATGTCAAAGGGTAATAACGATTGAGCATCTATAATTTCGCAGTCGATACCCGCTTCTAATAATTCTTTGGCTGCTTGTTCTACAATACGAAGTGTGGAGCCATAGGAAACTAGTGTAATGTCAGTTCCTTGTTTGATGGTTTCTACCAAGCCAATTGGTGTTTTGAATTCACCCAAGTTGTTTGGCATTTTTTCTTTTAATCGGTATCCGTTTAAACATTCAATAACTAAAGCGGGTTCATCTGACTCCAACAAGGTATTGTAGAAACCAGCGGCTTTAGTCATGTTTCTCGGTACTAAAACATGGATTCCGCGAACGGCATTAATAATCATTCCCATTGGTGAACCTGAATGCCAAATACCTTCCAGTCTGTGTCCACGAGTTCTAATAATCAACGGTGCCTTTTGTCTTCCATGGGTTCTATATTGAAGTGTGGCTAAGTCATCACTCATGATTTGTATAGCGTATAACAAATAATCTAAATATTGAATTTCAGCAATTGGGCGTAAACCACGCATAGCCATTCCTATGCCTTGACCAATTATGGTGGCTTCACGAATACCAGCATCTGCTACGCGAAGTTCTCCGTATTTTTCTTGCATGTCTTCTAATCCTTGGTTGACATCGCCAATGTTTCCTGCATCTTCCCCAAAAATTAACGCTTCAGGATATTTATTAAAAATAGCATCAAAGTTGTCGCGCAAAACTAAACGAGCATCTACTTCTTCTGCAGATTCATCATAGTGAGGTAATACTTCTTTTGATTGTAAAACATTCTTAGTTGATTGTGAAAATAGGTGGGAACTAAATTTAGGTTGGATTTTTTCTGAATAAGATTTTATCCAAGTAGCTAATTGCTGTTTACCATTTTCATGGATAACTAAACGCAATGCTTTGCGGGCTGCAATTAAAATTTCTTTACGAATAGGTTCTTTGATAGCCGCTAAATCAGCAGCTATTTTTTCTATAAATACTTTATTTGTACTTAAAAATGCTATAGAATTTAATAGAGCAACTAAATTATTTTGCTCCTCTTTGATAGGCTCAACAAAGGCATTCCAAGCCGCTTTTTTTCCCTCAAGCACTTCTTTTTTTGAGTCATTGTCTATTGTGTCTAATTCTTCTGCAGAAGCAATATTGTTTTCTAATAGCCAAGAACGCATTTGTATCAAGCAATCAAATTCTCTTTCCCAAGCCAATCTTTCTTCATTTTTATAGCGTTCATGGGAACCAGAAGTTGAATGGCCTTGCGGTTGAGTAAGTTCAGTAACGTGAATTATTATAGGGATATGTTGCTCGCGTGCAATTTCAGAAGCTTTTTCGTAAGTGGCTACTAATGATGGATAATCCCAACCTTTTACAGTCATGATTTCATAGCCGTTAGTGCCCTGTTCGCGTTGGAATCCTTTTAGGACTTCTGAAATATTTTCTTTGGTTGTTTGATGACGTGCATGAACAGAGATACCATATTCGTCATCCCAAACACTCAATACCATAGGTACTTGTAATACGCCTGCCGCATTGATGGTTTCAAAAAACAAGCCTTCTGAAGTAGAAGCATTTCCTATAGTGCCCCAAGCGACTTCGTTTCCTTGATTTGAAAAATTAGTAAAATCTTCCAAACCACTTACGTTTCTGTATATTTTTGAAGCTTGAGCCAATCCTAACAAACGGGGCATTTGTCCGGCTGTAGGAGAAATATCGGCACTTGAATTTTTTTGTTTTGTCAAGTTATTCCAATTGCCATTTTCATCTAATGAATGTGTCGCAAAGTGACCACCCATTTGACGACCAGCACTCATTGGATCATGGGCTAAATCTGTATGACCATAAAGACCAGCGAAGAATTGTTGAATAGATAATTGATCATTTGCCATCATGAAAGTTTGATCTCGATAATACCCTGAACGAAAATCACCAATTCGAAAAGCTTTGGCCAAGGCTAATTGCGGTACTTCTTTTCCATCACCAAAAATTCCGAATTTGGCTTTTCCTGTCAGCACTTCTTTTCTTCCTAATAAACTACATTCTCTGCTTATTTTAGCAATTTTATAATCGTTTAAAACTTCGGATTTAAAATCTTCAAACGTAATTTCAGATTTGGCTTGTGTTTCAGTCATATTGTAAATGATTCTTAAAATAACAAAATTAAATAAAAAGAAGTAACTATTTATAGTATGAACTAAAAATAAAATTTTATTATCACTAATTAATATGCTATAAATATAGTTTTGAATGAAAAATGTTTAACAAAAACTAATAATTTCAACGAAATATTTAAAATAAATATTATTTATAGGTGGATTAGAACCATTTTCGGGTAAAAAGATTAATTAATGTTTCAGGTTGAAAAGTAATGATGAAGCGAATTTTTTCGCCATAATTTTCATCGCCAATTTCCCATCCGTTGCTGGAATATACTGGAAAATAGAGTTCAAAATAATCAGTCACTAAGTTTAAACGAATACCACTATCATAAACAAATTTGGGAACCATATCTCTATTCTTAATCATTCCAATATCACCAAAAGCTTCTACCCAATTCCAAATTCCAAAGCTAGCATTAGCGGTTGTCATCCATCGGTTTGCTGTTCGTGTTGCTAATTTTGATTTAAAAAAACCATCCATAATAATAGATTGTTGACTAAATATACCTTTGGTCTCCGAACGGCCTATATATTCACTTTCAAACAAATAATCGGATGGACGATCTAAGCCAAAATCGAAATAATTAGAATTGGTATCGTTGTGTAAAAAAGTTCCGGCAAAAATGCGAAGGTTGAGTTGACGATTATCATCAAACTGTTTTCTGTATTGTATTTCAGCGGCTATTTTTCCAAAACTTTTTGCATACTGAACATCGCCCAAAAAAAGAAAATGATTAGTTACTTCAGTTTTAGTATTAAAATATTTAGCATTGAAAACCTCATAACTTTCTGTTTCTCCTGGTACTGCAAAAGCTGATTTTTCTCTATTGACTAATACTTCTTTTATAATGATGGTTTCTTTTCTATTGTCTCTATAATCATCCGGTCTAAAATTCATAAATACGGTAGGAGCAAGTTTGGTATAATAAGCATCGGGTGCGTAATGCAAGTAATGGCCGCTCATCATATAACGAATATTATAAAGGTTGCTATCTCTATTATATTGATTGACATATATAAACCCTTTCCCTGAAAAATTTTTAGTTTTAGTAGATATTGTTGGGTATAAATCAAAAATAAAAGGTTTGTCCAATATAGTTTTATTATGAAAACGCATACCTGGCAATAAACCATCGTATAAATTGTATTCTAAGATTGGAACATATAAAATTTGGTTGTAAATTGGATTTTCTAAATCTTTCATAAAATTGAATTTTATGGGACGATTGAATAGTCGAAATCCATTGAGCGAACGCCAATTGTTTCTTAAATTGAATTCGGGTACTTCATTTTTGTAATTAATGACAATTTTATCAGCATCATTTCTAGGCAAAGTATAAATACTGTCATTGGTAAAATTATCTATCCATTTTTTGAATACAACATTTTTGTCTTTGATTCCATAAATAGTAATTGGAACATTGGTTTCGGTTTTATTTTTAAGCGAAAAAGAGATGCTGTCTTTGGTTTTTGAAACGACTTTAAATTTATAATCAAAAACAACACGAGAGTTAATGATTTTATCAAAAAACCAATTGATTTTTTTTGGCGAATTGCTAGTTAGAATAGATTCAAAATCCTTCCCATTGGTTTGTTGGTTTTTATTCAAATTAATGAATTGCACTAAGCTATATTGGACTATATTATTTTCTAGATAACTATCTAAATATTTTAAACTTAAACCAGCTTTATATTTTGATGCAATTTTTTCGTTAAATCGAATTAAAGTGTTTTTTGGATTACTAAGTGGTTGGTCAAGATTTTTCCGCGCCATTAGCATGTAAAAATAGCTGTATTGTCCGTTGAAATCTAGGCTTACAAGATTGTATCCTTTTACTAATTTATATTTGGCAACATTTCCCATCATTTTGGCTTCAGGGTGAAATGCATCAATATATTTCATCATAATATATACCTGAATTCCATCATATATCCAATTGTCTTTTCTTGGGTCAAGTTGAAGTGAGCTATGCAGATAATTGTTTAAGTAGGTTTTTAGAAACTTAATCTCATACAGAAAAGTATTTGGAAAAGGACTGATGAAGTTAGGTAATTGATTCAAACCATAAAAAGGATTACGATCGTAATCAGCTTGTGTTACTGTAATTTTTTCGTGAGGATATTTGCCCAAATTTTCAGTCACAAAATTGATGATATTGTCAATAAGAATAGCTCTTTCAATATCGTTTAATCTATTATCTCTAAGGTTAGAAATCACTTCTAAATTATTGTTTTTATAGATTTCAAATTCTCTTTTATCATCAATTAAAAGATTGAAAATAGCACGATTTTTTCCTGTTAAATGGTAATTAATGTTATTGTCAAAACTTTCTTTTTTAGTTTCATTTAAGTCAGAGCTTAAGTCAAGCGTTTCAGGTATTTTAATTTCAATATCATAATCAGAAAGTGCATTGGCGCAATCATCAAGATTTAAATTATCATATTTCACAAAATCATGATTTTCATATCGTGCTGGTGTGAGAATACAATTCTTAAGGTTCATTTTTCCTTTATCGCCATATCCATAATTAGTGAATTTATCACTAGGTATTTTGACAGTATACCTTAAAGAAAGTTTTATTTTTTTATTGGGCAACAACTTCTCTTTCAGTTTAATCTGAATTACATCGGGGGATTTTTCATTTCTTTCCCATGTAAGAAAAGATTTGTTTTGGTCTTGAATAGTTATGCCACTTGTTTTGCCTTGTTCTTTTTCTTTTGACAACAAAAAGCTTCTTTCAAATTCATCTGAAAAACGCTTTGCCATAGGTGTATTCTTTGAAGAATAGGCATTATTCCAATCATTAAGGACAATATTGTTTAACGTATCATTGGTAGTGTTATTAAAGGTAAGTTCTTGAAAAACTGTTAGAACTTTAGTTGCATCATTCACTTCTACAACTAATTTGGAATGGTGTTGTGCAGAAGCTAAAAAGCAAAAAAGAAATAGTATGAAGCTAATTTTTTTCAAGGATTTGATTTGGCTTTAAAAAAGGCATTAAAAATAACTTTGGTAAATGCTATTGCACCTTTTTCGTTCATGTGACCACATGTGGCAAAATAGTTATCGTCAGTTACGGCATTTTCAAAGTTATGGATTTCAGGATAAACGGAACGTATATGATTGAAATATTCTCTGTTAATAATACTCATGCACATAGGTGTAGTAATCGCAATTAAATTGATGTTGTTTTTTTTACAAATGGTTTTGATTTGTTCATAGCCAATATTTTTTTTAGGATAATACTTTGATAAATCGGCTGCAACCATAGGACGTTCATCTTTAGTTAACGGGTGAAAACCATAGTTTTCTAAATTATTAGTTCTCTTATGAATCAGTGAAAAATACATTTCTCTAAAACCAATTTTAGTATCATAATGCATATAGCGATAAAACGGGATGTATAGTAATTGATTATATTCTGGAATATTTTTATAATAATTTCTAATGGTTTCTGATTGGTGCAAATAAGGCATAAACAAGGAACGAATAGCCTCAGAATGGTCATTTGTATTGATATTCAAATCTACCTGAAGTATCAAATTTTTTATTTTATAATTACGCTCTACCATCAATTGAAGCATCAACGCTGACTCCTCTAATCGTGAACGAGTCATTCCAAAGTTGAAAGTTTTATAGCCATTATTATTGAAAATTTTAGGCACTAAATGATTATTAACTCTTGATGAACCTAAAAAAACAACATCAAAGTTTTTGTCTTTGGAATTGTATAAATAATCTATTTTAGTTCTCGAATGGGATTGAAGGTAAATAGCAGTATATAAAACATCGAGCAAAACCATAACGAGTAGGAGTAATGCTAATGCTTTTAGTAAAAATTGTAAAAACTGCTTCATTAAAATTGAAAATAAATAAATTCTTTATAATCTGAAAAAACGCCTAAAGCTAAAATAGCGGCTAAACACAAGCCTAATTTTAGCCAACTATATTTCCCTGAAATAGGTTCAATTTTTGCTCGATTGTTCCATTCAACTAAAACAAAAATGATGATTAATGCCAGAATTTCATAGTTATATCTTTCGATACTAAAATATTGTTCGGTAAAAATTCGATTTTCAAATATTCGTCTGATGTATTGAAAGGCATCTGAAATACTTCTAGCTCTAAAAAAAATCCAAGCAAAACAAGTGATACAAAAAGTAATTAATATATTGAAAAGGGTTCGTATTGATTCTAAATTAAAACCTAAGTTAAAATCATCAATATTTTTTCTGTTTCTGTTCAATAATAATAGCGGAATGAAATATAGCGCATTGATAAATCCCCAAGCTATAAAAGTCCAACTCGCACCATGCCAAAAGCCGCTAACCAAAAATATAATAAAGGTGTTACGCACTTTCATCCATTTTGAACCTTTGCTTCCACCAAGCGGAATGTATAAATAATCTTTAAACCATGTGGTCAAAGATATGTGCCATTTGCGCCAAAATTCCCCAATATCGCGAGAAAAATAGGGATAATTAAAGTTTTTCAACAAATCGATACCAAAGAGTTTTGAAGTTCCTAAGGCAATGTCTGAGTAACCCGAAAAGTCACCATATATTTGAAAAGCAAAATAAATAGCACCTAAAATTAAAGACAAGGAATTCATTGAATTATAATTATCAAAAATTGCATTGGCATAATTAGCACATGTATCAGCAATTACCACTTTTTTGACCAATCCCCAAATGATTTGATAAATTCCTTGTTTGGCTTTTTCAAAATGGAATTCTCTATTTACTTTTAATTGCGGTAAAAGATGTGTGGCTCTTTCAATTGGACCAGCTACCAGCAAAGGGAAATAGCTGACAAATAAGGAATAATCTACAAAGTTTTTCTCTGATTTTATTCGTTTGAAATAAATATCAATGATGTATGATAATCCATGAAAAGTATAAAAAGAAATCCCAACAGGAAGTATTACTTTTAATAATAACGGACTGGAGTTAAAACCAACCGATTGTAATAATTCTGAAAATGAAGTCGCAAAAAAGTTATAGTATTTAAAAACTCCAAGAAACCCAATATTGATGGAAACACATAACCAAAGCCAAAATTTTCTTGACAATAGAGTTGCACTATTTTCAATTTTTATAGCCGAAAAATAATCTAGTAAGGTCGAGAAAACTAATAAAAACAAGAAACGCCAATCCCAACAGGAATAGAAGTAATAGCTAGCAAGAATTAATATATAGTTTTGATAATTTTTGGATTTATTAGCAATGAACCAGTATAGTAAAAAAACTATTGGAAGAAAAATGGCGAAATGAAAAGAATTAAAAAACATAAAAAATCAATTGCAATTTCAATATGGAAAACAACTTAAATCAAAAAGAATTACATTGATTTTTGACATTGATTTTGATTTTTGATATTGTTTAAAAGTTCGGGCTGAGGTTATATTTTTTATAGAAATTATCCAAGGCTTCCACGACTTCATCCTCTGTATCTACAATTTTAATTAAGTTCATATCTTCAGGATTAGCATTGCGTTCTTCACCAATCATAACTGTTTTTATCCAGTCAATCAATCCTTTCCAATATTCTGAACCTACAAGAATAATAGGGAATTTCCCAATTTTTTTGGTTTGGATCAATGTAATAGCTTCGAACAATTCGTCTAAAGTTCCAAAACCACCAGGCATCACTACAAATCCTTGAGAATATTTTACAAACATTACTTTGCGAACAAAGAAATAGTCAAAATTTAGATTTTTATCTTTATCGATATAAGGATTATAATGCTGTTCAAATGGCAACTCAATGTTTAAACCCACTGAAGTTCCTTCGCCATTATGCGCACCTTTGTTTCCTGCTTCCATAATTCCTGGTCCACCGCCTGTAATAATACCATAACCAGCTTTACTTATTTTATAAGCAATTTTTTCGGCCAATAAATAATATTTGTTATCTGGTTTTGTTCGTGCTGATCCAAAAATAGAAACACAAGGGCCTATTCGTGCCATAGTTTCATAGCCATTAACAAATTCAGACATAATTTTAAAAATTGCCCAAGAGTCGTTAGTTCTTATTTCGTTCCAAGTTTTTTGTTTAAGTTTTTCTTGGATTTTATCATCTTCATTTAAGTAATCTTCTTTCATTATTATTCAAATAATTTATTTTTTTTAAATTTAAGCAAACATGCTAAAGTAATTCTTTTTTTAAAAACTGTGCTGTGTAGCTTTTTTTATTTTTGGTAAGTTCTTCAGGTGTTCCTTTGGCTACAACTTCCCCACCGCCTTTTCCTCCTTCGGGACCAATATCAATTAGGTAATCGGCCAATTTAATGACATCCATATTGTGTTCGATAATCAAAATAGTATTGCCTTTATCTACTAATTTATTAATCACTTCCATCAGCACTCGAATGTCTTCAAAATGCAAACCAGTTGTGGGTTCATCCATGATGTAGAAAGTATTTCCAGTATCTTTTTTAGACAATTCGGTGGCCAATTTTATACGTTGTGCTTCACCGCCAGAAAGCGTTGTGCTTTGTTGTCCCAGTGTGATATAACCCAACCCAACATCTTGAATCGTTTTTACTTTTCGATATATTTTGGGGATGTTTTCAAAAAAAGGAACTGCTTCATCTACTGTCATATTCAATACATCTGAAATGGATTTTCCTTTATATCTGATTTCTAAAGTTTCTCTATTAAAACGCTTACCCTGACAGGTTTCACATTCCACATACACATCAGGTAAGAAACTCATTTCAATAGTTCGCACACCAGAACCTTCACAAGTTTCACATCTTCCGCCTGAAACATTGAAACTAAATCTTCCTGCTTTATAGCCACGAATCATAGCTTCAGGTAATTGTGTGTACAAACTTCTAATTTCCGAAAACACATCCGTATAAGTTGCAGGATTGCTTCTTGGTGTTCTGCCAATAGGACTTTGGTCAATATCAATTACTTTATCAATATATTCTAAACCTTCAATTTTTTTGTAAGGTTGTGGTTTTTTTACACCGTTGAAATAATAGGCATTCAAAATAGGGTATAGCGTTTCATTAATCAACGTTGATTTTCCACTTCCTGAAACTCCAGTCACGCAAATTAGTTTTCCCAATGGCAATTCGATGGAAACATTTTTAAGATTATTTCCTGTTGCACCAGTTAGCTTTAAAAATTTACCATTGCCTTCACGACGTTTTTTTGGTACTTCAATTTTCATTTCACCATTTAAGTACATGGCAGTCATGGTGTGTTCTTTGTGCAATTCGGCTGGTGTTCCTTTGCTAATGATTTCACCGCCAAATTTTCCTGCTTTTGGACCAATATCTATCACATAATCAGCACGTTCAATCATATCCTTATCGTGTTCCACAACTAAAACCGAGTTGCCAATGTCTCGCAATTGTTCTAAGGAATGGATTAGTTTTTCGTTATCTCTTTGATGCAATCCAATACTCGGCTCATCTAAAATATACAACACGCCAACGAGTTGTGAGCCAATTTGTGTTGCCAATCGAATACGTTGTGCTTCACCACCCGAAAGTGATTTGGAACTTCGATTTATCGATAAATAATTCAAACCAACATTTACCAAAAAACGCAAACGGTCTTTTATTTCTTTAACAACTTCTGTAGCAATGATTTTTTGTTTATCGGAAAGTTTTTTGTCTAAATCCTCAAACCAAAGTGATAAATCTGAAATATCCATAGTGGATAAATCAAAAATGTTTTTTTCATTGATGCGAAAATACAAGGCTTCTTTTTTTAATCGAGAACCATGACAATCTGGACATACAATTTCGTCCATGAATTCTTTTGCCCAACGTTTTATAGAAGTAGAATTACTTTCTTCAAATTGATTTTTGATAAAATGGGAAATCCCTTCAAATTCTATTTTGTATTCTTTAGTAATTCCTAAAGTTTTAGACTCTACTACAAATTTTTCTTTACCTCCATGTAAAATAATTTGCATAGCTTCCTCAGAAATGGTTTCGATGGCATCTGTGATTTTAAATCCAAATTTTTCACCTATGATTTCCAATTGCTTGAAAATCCATGAACTTTTATATTCACCCAATGGAGCAAAACCACCATTTTTAACAGAAAGCTTTGGATTTGGAATTATCTTTTTCAGATTGATTTCATTAATTGTTCCTAGTCCTTTACAATGTTCACAAGCACCTTTTGGAGAGTTGAATGAGAATAAATTTGGTTCAGGATTTTGATAAGATATACCCGAAGTAGGACACATCAAATTTCTACTAAAGTAACGAACTTGATTAGTGTCTTTATCCAAAATCATAAGAACATTTTCACCATGATACATGGCGGTTTTGATGCTTTCGGCTAAGCGTTTTTCATTTTCTTCAGTAGTATCAATTACCATTCTATCAATGACAATTTCAATATCGTGGGTTTTGTAACGGTCAAGTTTCATTCCAGGTAGTAAATCCTGAACTTCACCATTTACTCTTACTTTTAGGAAACCTTGCTTAGTGATTTGTTGGAATAATTCGGCATAATGTCCTTTTCGAGCACGAATGATGGGTGCCAAAATATTGATTCGTTTTCCTAGAAAATTTTGAATAATCAAATCCTTAATTTGCTCATCCGAATAGGAAACCATTTTTTCTCCTGATACATAACTATAAGCTTCACCAGCTCGGGCAAAAAGCAGTCGTAGAAAATCATAAATTTCAGTAATTGTGCCAACAGTAGAGCGCGGACTTTTGCTAGTTGTTTTTTGCTCGATGGCAATAACTGGTGAAAGCCCATCAATTTTATCCACATCGGGACGTTCCAAACCACCAAGAAATTGACGAGCATAGGCAGAAAAGGTTTCAATATATCTTCGTTGACCTTCAGCATAAATAGTATCAAAAGCCAAAGACGATTTTCCTGACCCCGAAAGACCAGTAATAACTACTAATTTTTCTCGAGGAATAGAAATGTCTATATTCTTTAAATTGTGAACTCGAGCACCGAGAACTTCAATAGTATTTTCTGAATCAAGCATAGTATTTTTTGCGAATCGCAAAGGTAGTGTTTTGACGACAACTTTTGATTAATCAGTTTAGAAGTAATTGTTAAAAAACATCACTCAATAATCATTTCTTTCAATCGTTGACGATAACTTTCTAATACATCAATTTTAGATAGGAAACCAAAGTATTTTCCTTTGCTAATGACAGGGAGAATTTGTGTTTTTGAACTTTCAAATTGTTTTATGATTTTTTCAACTTTATCATCTAATAGGATTAGGCTTTTAGGTTGACTTATGATTTCATTAATATTCATAAATTTAACTCTATAGGGATTGAATATGATGGCTTTTACTTCTTCAAAATCTACCAACCCAATTAGCGTTTTGTGTTCATCTATAATGGGAATTATTTTTTGTTCTTTAGTAGAAAAGATTTCTACGACATTTTCAATTGAACTTTCTAAAGTAAGAGATTTGTAATTTTTTTGGACCAAATTATAAAAATCGATGCTTTGTAGGATGTTTTTATCTTTATCACTTGTAAAAACGTCTCCTTTGTCAGCCAATCCTTTTACATCCATTGAGTGTTTCTCAAATTGTTTGGAAACTGCAAAGCTTACGGATGAAACTATCATTAAAGGCACCATCAAATCATAACCACCCGTAATTTCAACAATAAGGAATATGGCAGTTAGTGGCGCATGAAACAATCCACTTAAAATTCCTGCCATGCCAACAATGGTGAAATTTGCTATTGGTAAATAGTGCGTGATGTTCAAAAGATTTATAGTTTTTGCAACAAAATAACCTAAGTAAGAACCCACAAAAAGCGAAGGAGCAAAGTTTCCCCCATTTCCGCCACTTCCGAGTGTTAATCCTGTGGCAAACGCTTTTAACAACATGGTTACTCCAATAAATCCTAACAAAATCCATTCATTGCTTTTGAAGTTTTCCAGCAAAGTATTTTCTAATAAAACACTTGGATTTTTGGAAGCCAAAGTTTTAATACTCTCGTAACCTTCCCCAAATAATGTTGGAAAGAAGAAAATTAATAGTGCTAAAATGATGGCGCCAAAAAGCGCTTTTCGATACCCTTTGTTTTTGAATGCTCCAAAGAAAATCTCTACTTTTCGAAAATTTCGAGCGTGATAAATGGAAGTTAAACCCGCTAAAATTCCTAGTAAAATATAATAAGGTGTATTGTGATAATCGAACTTGAGCGTTTGTTCAAAATTTAATAATGTATCTCTGCTCAAAACCACTGTTGAAATTAGCGCACCTGTAGCTGCTGAAATAATAATGGGAATAAAAGCCGCAATTGAAATATCGGTAAGAACTACTTCTATAGCAAACAAAACACCAGCAATAGGAGCATTAAAGGCTGCTCCAATTCCTGCAGCAACACCACATGCCAATAATAAAATTCTATCTTTTTGTGACAGATGATATTTTTGAGCAAAATTGGATCCAAAAGCTGCGCCAGTAATCACAATTGGACTTTCTAATCCTGCAGAACCTCCTAGACCGACGGTTAAGGAACTTGTCACAATTTGGGCATACATTTGTTTTTTTGGAATGATACCTCCTTTTTTAGCGACAGCATAAAGCACTTTTGAACTTCCTTTTTCAATTTCATTGTTCAAAAAATTTCTAACCACAAACACTGTCAATAAAATACCTGCAATCGGAAGCAAACTATTGATGTAAGGAAGTTTTAGAAAACCATTTATATCATTAGCCCAAAGGAATATGTTATGGGCAAAACTTTTTAATATAATTACAGCAAATGAACAAGTAATGGCTACAGCTATACTAGCAAAGTAGATAAAATTTCTCTCGCTTAATTTGTCTTTCAAAAGGAAAACTAAGTTTTCGGCTCTTCTGAAAATACTTCTGAAAACAATTTTAAAAGTAGAAGCTTTGTTCGATGGCATGAATTCCAAACTTTTGAAACGCTAAAATACGATTTCAAAATTCAATTTCAATAACAAATTCAATTTTAAAGTAGGGTTAGTTTATCCTTGCAATGTTGGATTAATTCTTCAAAATATAATATGAATTCTTGCTCAAATTCTGAATAAAATTGTTTTAATTCCACAATTGATTCGTGCATGGCAACTCTGTTTTTTGTTCGATGATCCATTTGAAATAGTATCATTTCTAATCCTTCAATAGAGGCATAACTTACTAACCAATTTCGCCCAATCATATAAGGTAATATTCCTTTTGCTTTTTCAGTTAATAAATCATAGTTATTTTTTAGTAAATGATAAAAGTTACCAACAAAGCTTTCTAATTTTTCTTCTGAATATTTATCCCAATTTTTAGCTAAAAAATGATCATAAAAAATATCCATTAT
>NZ_JBMOGV010000040.1:0-20286 GCF_049318185.1 Flavobacterium sp.
CTTATTGGATGCTTAAAAAGGATGTTGTAAATGACTATTATAATTTAGGGGTTCAGGCATTGATTAAACAGAACAAAGAACAACAGGCACAAATAGACGCACAGAAATTACAGATAGATGATTTGACAACTCGTTTAGCAAGATTAGAACAATTATTAATTCCTACTGTATAATAAATGAATAATATCATAACTGGTAGGACGACGCCTAATATTAGATTTAAGATACAAGGTATATTGCTTTGTGAAAAATTAAATAAACATCTTAAAGAACGGAAATCAAAAACGATTTTGTATATTATCTTATCTATAATAAAATATGTATGTTATTCAAGAATACAGCAAACAACAGGCGAAGAAACTCGGGGTCGAATTACGGCTATCATCTAATCCTAAAAAGAAAATTGATGTATATAAAGGCAACAAAAAGGTTGCGAGTATTGGTGCTACTGGCTATGGAGACTATGGGACATTTCTGGAAACTAAAGGGAAAGCATATGCTGATGAGCGACGACGATTATATAAGATTAGACACAAAAATGAAAATAATTATTCTTTAAAAATATTGTGGTAAAGTAAATGCCTATCGCAGAATATAAATATAAATGTGATACCGTGATTGGTATAGTCGCAATTTGTATAACAATGTCGTGTATCGTTGGATACTTTATCTATTTAGCATATCGTTAAATTTTGATACTCATTACGAGTATAAAAATTAATATATTATTTATTCATCTAATACTTTTACGAAATCGTCCAACTGGTTTTGTATAAATTCATCAATATTATGTTTTTCAATTTTAAATCTACTAATTCTGTCCTCACAATCACAGGGACAACATCTATCAATTACACCTATAAAAAAATTATCTCGTTCAAGTATAGTCATATTTGGAATTTTATCATCTCTACATAATTTCAAAATAGTATCAATACTATTACAAGGACATAGAGTATCTATTACGGGTTTAGGAACTAAAACTATAAATCTGCTCATTTGATGGTTGATGATTATTTTCTAAAACTTTTAAAAAAAAAATCAATTTTTTTTCATTTACCATTTTTCTCTCTTATAGAAAACTAATGTAAATCTGTCTCCATTTTTCCAATCCTCTACAAAGTGTGTTTTTTCACTTCCATTGAATTTATAGAATTTATTTTTGATATTAATTTTTTCACCTTCAATATTCAATTCACCATCATCGTAATCACCCAAACCAATTATATAACTATCGCCAATATTTTTACCATCCTTATGAGGTTCGCATTTGAAATTTTTATTTAATGTAATAGTTGTGAATTCAAACTCGGGGTCAAATTCTTTCATAAGTTCTTTCAATTTTTCATATACTAATGGGTATTTTTTTGATGCTGCTGATAGACCGAAATCTCCATACCATTTTCTAAATCCCATAATCATACTTAAAGGAGGTTTATTATTGTTTATACTTTTTCTACGACTTGAACGAGTGAATTTAATTTTTTTCAAACTTTCTGTGATTTCATTAATTTTTTCCATTTAAAATATATTTATTATATATAAATATAAAAAATGAAAACTTTTAAGAATTTTAATATACACTATAGAGAAAATACTACTGATGATAAAGTCATTATTGAGGTATTGAAAACCAATGTCTATGAGAAAAAGAAAATTAATTTTACAATTAATGAGAACGAGAATTGGTTAGATTTAGGTGGAAACATTGGGACATTCTCATTGCTATGCCTTTCCAAAAAAGCGAATGTAATTACCTATGAACCTGAACCAGATAATTTTGAACTACTAACTAAAAATGTGGAAACGAATTTCCCTACGAATACCAACTATAAATTAATAAAAGCGGGTGTCGGAATTACTACTGACGAAATCCCATTATATATATGTAAAGGTGATTATAATAAGTATAGACATACTATCTATAAAAAAAGAGGACGAGAAAGTATTACAATTAAAATTCAGTCTATATTGGATGTTCTACGAGAGCATAAGGTTGATTGTATTAAAATGGATATAGAGGGAGCAGAAATAGATATATTAGAATTATTGAAACCAGAGGACTATAGAAATGCTAATATACAAAAATTAGTATTTGAATATAGTTTTGACTTTGATAAATCTATACCGAGATTTTTGAAAATTGTGGATACTTTAAAGGAGTATTTTAGGGTGGTTGAGTTTTCAAAGTTTAAGGAGGGAGAAACAGTTTATAATTACTTTCCGTGTATGAAAATGGTTTATTGTATGATATAGAACTTTATTGAACTAATTATTGAATGGGTTAATAGTTGATATAGTTCTTTTTTGACCTAATTAAACAATAATATCAGTATAAAAAATATTTTTTATCTCATTCTTCTGACATTTTCAGTTCAATATTAATCTATATCAACAATTAACTCAATAAATAATTAGTTCAACAAAGTTCTATATCACATTTATGTCCAATTACCTATTTAAAGAACGATGATAAATATAATTTTTTTTAAAATAATAAAATATTTTGTTCAATAAAATGACTAACGAAATAAAAGAAACTATTCTTAAGAATCGCCCCAACCTTTCTCAAAGTTCCATACGAACTTATATGAGTAATATAAATAAAACTTCACGAGATATTGGAAAACCTATTGAAACTATTGCCGATATTATTAATTTACATAAGGATATTCTGGAGAGTCTAATGAATTATAGACCCAATATTCGTAAGACTAAATTGTCTGCTTTTATTGTTGCTCTGGATGAGAAAGAAAAAACACCAGATGATACTGCTAAAATTATTGAAACATTCAGAAAGCAGTTATACTTTGATGCGGATGATGTTGAGAAACAGGAAGAGAAACAGAAATTAAGCGCAAGTCAAGAGGAGAATTATATTACTTGGGATGAGGTTATGAAAGTTTATGAGAATTTGAAAACAGAGGCAGAACCTTTATTCAAACTGCCAACTCTAAACAAGAAACAGTTCAATAAATTACAAGAGTTTATTCTATTGAGTTGTTATGTTTTAATTCCACCACGCAGGAGTTTAGATTACGCCCAATTCAAAATCAGAAATCCTGATATGGATGCCGATAATTATATGCTTGTAAAAGGTAAGAAAAAGGAGGCTACATTCCATTTCAATGCTTACAAGAATTCTAAACGACTTGGAAAACAGGAAATTAAAATACCTAATGCTTTGCGGAATATCATACAGAAATGGATGTTGAAAAATCCACACGAATATATGATTGTTAATGGTGTTGGAAAGAAAATAGAACAACCAAAAATCAACCTTATTCTTAATAATATTTTTGGAAAGAATATTGGGAGTTCTATGTTAAGACATATATTCCTTACACAGAAATACGGCAATGTTGATTTGATTGACATACGAGAGACTACAAATGCTATGGGAAACAGTGAGATTGATAGAACACTTAAATATGTTAGAAAAAATGTTGATGAAACTGCTGATGAAAAAAAAGAATTGCCAGATGATTAAAAAAAAGATATTTTATGTTTTCTTATAATAAATGCCACGAATAAAAATAGTATGTTCTGATAAAATTCCTTTGCCTCAAGGACAAATCAGAAATAAACCTGGAGTATGTTTCAGGAACGGTTTACGAGCAGGATTTGCTGCTGGAATACAAAAAGGAGCAAAAGTTGCCACAGAACAAGGAGTTAAGAGAGCAAGAATTGTTAAAGCAATTCCACAAGCAGCATTAAGAATGAAAGCAGTTAGAGGTATGCGACGAGCAAGAGAACAGGTCGCCAGACAAGCAGATTTAGCAGTTCAACAAAGAGAGAATGCGCAAATGATGGCGAATGATGTAAATATTATTCCACCGGCACCGAGAGTTAGACCTGCTGGACGCAGAGATAGGTTTAATGCTTACTATGGAATTAATCAACCTATTCAACCAGTTCAAGCACAACTAATTAGTATTAAAGCATATGTTGATGCGGAAAAAGCGAGAGGTCGTAAAAATAGAGTTGATATCATTGCCACAGATTTAGTCCCAAGAGTTAGACCAGATTTAGGAGGAGGTTCCAGAATTAAGAGACTCTATTCAAAAGGACAAATGATACAGATGTTATTGGATAGTGGTTTATACGAGAGAGGTGGAGAACGATAATGTAAATGAAAAACTTTAATTTGGCGGACAAAACTGGCGGACAAAACCATCATTTTACAAATGAAAATTTATTTGGATTTTTAGAAAAGTCAAAACTTCGGTTCCAAGTTCCAACTTTTTTATGTTTTATAATTACAATCAGTTGGAAAAACACGGTTTTGTCCGCCAGTTTTGTCCGCCAGTCTTATTTTTAAAATAATTTACTTTAAAAATATTACTCAATTAGAACTGGACATTTGAGAATTCTGTTGAAACAGTATTAAATGCGGTTGTTCCATATCCAGCAATTTTAGCAGCGTTTGCGAAACGATACAAAGTATTTTTAGTTCCTTGTGTATTCATAGCATTTGAACCAAGAGGCACAACAGACGCTAAACCCTCTAATCCTCTGGAAACTAATTTGTGTCTCTTAACAAAATCTAAAACTCCTCCACCAGACATTTTCGGTTGATTTACTAATGTTCCGTTTTGAGAATATATCATTCCAGAACCTAACATAGAACTGCCAACACCATTCTGCCCAATGCCTCTTCCCGACATTCTTTTAGTTCCAATTCTTGATAGATTATTAACATATCCATAACCCGCTATTGAACTTGCTCCACTGGCAACTGCCAATGCTGCCGAAAGTGGTAATAAACCAACAGCGCCGGTAATAGCAGAACCTATTGACGCCAAATTGCTAATAACCTTATTTTTAGATAACCATCCAGTGAAGTCTGACCACCAACCTTTTCCTATCATTCTTCCTGAACCCATTTGCTTTTCTTGATGCCATTGTAATAATGCTGATGCTATAGCAGGGTCTTGTAAAACTTCCTCTTTTGTGAGTTTATCACCCATACCTCTCATTTTCTTTCTTTTTACCATTTATTTATTATAACACATTATTTTTTTTTATTTTTTTATCGGAACTATTTTATTTTTTCTTATTCTTATCAATTTGATAATACCATCTACAATTCCATTAGCCTCACAATTTGAAAGTGGTAATATTTCTGATATTATTAATGGAATCACAAATCCTAAAACGGAAAGCACAGTATAAACAGTATCTGTCCCACAAACACACTCATAAGTATAAGTTGTCTCATTCATTTATTATAGATAAACATTATATTTTTTAATATATTTCTTGACATCATTCTCACCATCCTTACTATCATCGGCAGGTTGCTTATGCTGTTCTATATAATTGTCATATCCTGTTGCTTCAGACCAAGGAACACCGTGCCATCTATCATCAATAAATTGCATAGAATGCCAACCACAAGTTGAGGAAGTTTTTGTCTGTCTGCGTAAATTATTCTGTTTATATAAGCACATTTTTTCAGGGTTCATTTTCTTACAGAGTTTTTTCATTACATTAATTAATGATTGTTCTGGTTTTCCTTCAGCAAGTGGGTCAAAGTATTCAACACTTGGGTAATCATCCTCCGCATTAATAAATATTGCTCTCCAATGACCTGGTCTATATCCATCGGTTCCAGAACCATCACTTGTGGATGGATTTGTATTAATAACAGCAGCGAATTTCTTGTCTCCTTTTTTGACATATGCCATTAAATCATTTACTTGGTCTGATGGAATGACAGGAATTACTCTTCCAACTCTCTTGCGAATTAGTGATGCTATCTCGTCGTTATACAATCCTTCACCTGATGCGTTTCCAAATCCAACTCGTGCTGCCGCTTGTGCCTCTGGTGGTAAAGAATTAATTAACTCTTCTCTTGCGATTTGTGCGATATTTACAGCATCTATTGGAGCAGCAGATAATTTGGAACTTAATGGTGCCGCTGGACTTTCAGTTCCTGATGTGGCCGCAGAATATGAGGGAGTTGCTGCTAATTTCTCATCAACTGATAACGGTTTGATTCTATTAGATGGCATTAAATCACCAGCAGATTTTGGTAAAAATGGTTTCTTTGGTGGATTAGCCCTTACATATGCTTTCAATTCTTTAGACGGACCTGCTTCTTTACTTTCTCCTTTTCGTGTATCCTCTTTACTTTCATTTCCTGTTGGTATAAATGGTTTTTTAGGTGTGGAACTTGCTGATGAACTCGTTGGAGTTGTTAAATATGATAATGACGATGATGATGAACTGCTTCCGACATTATTCATTCCAATTAATAAATTGTCATAATACATATTTTCAAATGCTTGATTTCCTTTGAATCTAAGAAATAATTTTTTAGCATTATCCTCATCTAATTCCAGACTATCAATATATCTATTCAAAAATGTTTTATATCCTTGTCTATTACTATCAATATCATATCCATTTCCAGATGCTGTTTCCCATAGATTCATTATATCATCTGGATTTTGTAATGTTTTTAATAAATCTCTATCAATAACATCCTCTAATAATGGAGGTGGTGGTTGAATATTATCTGAAGTTGTATCAGGCGCAACAGTTTGTCGCAACCTTTTAGAATCCTCAATTAAATTTGCTCCTTTGAATAATTCACCCATTGATTTACCAGCATACTCTAATAGTTTAGTAAATCCTTTACTCGCATCTTGACTCACTTTTGCCTTTGTCAAAATATCAGAAATCTGTGTAATCGGTTTTTCCTGTTGGACAAAAGCAGATGATGCCGATGGATAATTAAATAGATATGGCAAATCACGATTATTAATCGCAACTGCCTTACCTATATCACCATTAACTATAGGTTTTTCAAATTTATATTGTTGGCGTTTTTTTCGCGGTTTAATTCTCTTTGAAATCAGTTTCTCTAATGTTTTCAAATTAATTTTGACCATTTGTTTGTCAGAAATATTTTCTGGCACTTTAATATACTTTCTTTTGCCATTAACTAAGTAAAAGTATTTCCCATTTTCTTTATATAATCTGCGAGGTCTCATTATTTATTATATAAAAATAAAAAAAATATCTTATATAATAAATGAAACAAACACAAGCAATATATTTGACTTTTGCGGCAAGTCCTGTTGCCACTGCTTATATCAATGTCCCTTTCAATGTAAAGACAATCCATATAAAAAGTATGAATTATGACGCTGGAACTTCTGGAACAGCAAGAATGGTTTTAATTGAAAGTAATATCGGTCTAAATGCGCCATTTGGTATTTTATCACAGGATGATACATATTCTCAAACATCTGTTCAAGATATTGAGATTCAATTTAAAGTTCCTCAACCAATTCAAGGGCAATATTATTTCACTTTAAAAACTATGGGTGGGTCTGTAGCCGCAACAACCAATTCAGGAGCAGCAACTGATTATATTGGTATGATAGTTGAATTCAACGCAGAGGATGAAATGAACTAATTGAGATTTTAATTTTTATATTAAATTAAAATCATATTTTTACAACTCGTTTTGCGTATAGCGTTTATGTTATTATTTTTAAGTTAGTTGAAAATATTGATTAGTAAGTTAATTAAGCAACCATAGAACCTTGATTAGAAAGAGTTAGCATTTTTTGACCGATAATTGCCGTTACCCAAGTAGCAGCGGAGGCAGAGGACAAATTACACTGGATTTGCCAAGCACTGGCAGTAGAACCGACATCATATCCATCAATTTCAGTCTGGTCAACCATACACATTGGTTTCTCTCCAAAATAACTATCTATATGAACCCATTCAGCAACAGCATATTCTCCAGCATTTTGAATGGTAGATTTTTCAAGGTATTCTCTATTTCCATAGAAATAGTCCTGACCGAGGGTGGCGTCATAACCATTTGGGTATTTTGTAGCAATATTATTCATAAAAGTATTGTATGTAGAAATTGTGCCTCTTATGTGAGAATTTTTGGCATTAACAGCAGTAGAACCAACTGAAAACGCTCCAGTTACGAGTGCCAAAATACGCTGACCAAAACCCTTCGTAAGATTTAGCTGGTAAGAATGGGCGGTGCTGGAACTAATTGCCTGTCTCGTTGTAGTTGGGTAAGCAATTGGTATGGAAATTCCGCTTGACATAACTTGCTGAGTGATTTTAGAAATAATAGTCAAGTTTTGCTCATTAGCAAGTTGTAGAGACAGATTATTAATATAAGCAGTGGCACCAATAGATGCAGCAGATGTAGTGGGATTTGTAGTAGATGCTGCATACCACGCAAAATTATCAGTAGCATTCCAGTAGATTTGTAGAACCAAGTTAGCAGGATTATATAGTTGTTTATCAAGAGCAAGAGCAGTAAATTTGAATGCTGCTAAAGGTATAGAAACATCCAAAAACGATTTATCACTATCGGTTCCAGGCAATAGATATCTGCGTCCTTCATAAGAATTAAATGCTGCTGTTGAGGCGGCGGCAGTGTTAAGATGTGTTACGTTAACAAGTGAGTTGGATTTGCTGATATCCTCCATAGGAAATGGTTGAGAATCTGTATTTGCGATTCCCATTTTTTGAGCATATGTAGTACTCTGCCAGAATCCTTGTTTAGTTTTGAAATCATCATACGATGTTGCTGCAGGAACAACAAGAGCAGCATACTTTTCAAAGTTAGAGCAATCAAGCCAAACAGCATTAGTATTACTATCATACAACACAACACGAGAAATAGTTGATAACAAGTTAGCGTCAACCCAATTTACAGCAACCGTAGCACCAGGGTCAGGCAATTCCAATTGAAAGTTCAAACGGGATTTACTTGGGTTGAAAACAGAGGGCGGTATAATGAATTCAGTCGGACCAACCGCACTGGCAGCAGATAAGGGAATTTGTGTAGAAATACCTTGAGGTGAAATTTTTCTAAAAGCGGTCGTTGAGTGATTATTCACAACGGGCGCATATTTTAATTCTTCGGAGATTTGTTCCATTTGTTTTATTAATAGAATCAAAATATTTTTTTTAAATATTTTTAGTAATTTATTTTTTTTTTACGGATTTGGTTTAGTTTCTATTGTTGGAATTGTTGGTAATTGGAAAATTGTCTCACTTAATCCATACGGTTGTTGTTCAAAAATCGGTTGTAGCATTTCTGCTGTTGAGGATGTATATGATGGAGCAATTTGTTGAAATGTCGGTTGTGGTTCTGATACTGATGCTATTTGTTCTTTGACTTTTGTTTGTTCCTCCATTATCTTAAACAATCTCTCTTCATTTGATATTAATAATTCATTTTTGTGTAATTCGTGAGTATCATTCCGTTTATAGAAAACAAGTGAAAATGACCACGGAATTCCGTTTAAGTCAATAATTTGGTCAAAACTATCAACAAGTGTAAAACTCCAAGAATTTATCGCACTATCATTATATGTGCGTGTATTCAAGTCAAAAGCAACTTGTTGGTAATATGCTAATGACAACATTGGATAAGACCCATAATTTAATATCTCCTCCAGTATTCCATCCTGTGCGTTGAGACAAACATTTGATTTAATAAACGCTCGTGTGATATATGCCAGATTTATACAATTGACTGAAACTAATGAACTGGATGTGAATGCGTATGTTGTATTTTCCTCAAATCCCATTTGACGAAACATTGCTGTTGTAAAAATAAACGATGGTTGTGTTGCGTTTCCACTTACCGCAAATGTATATTTAAATGTATCACCGACAAGTGCGGATGGATACGAGCAGGTATATGTCCATCCGTTTCCGGAGGCGAGACTTGCTGCTGTCATTGTTGTTGCGAGAACTGATGCCAAATTAATTTTATTATATGAACCAACTGGTATCGTTACGAGAAAATTCTTTGAACCTGTTGGTTCTGATATTCTAAATGTATTATAATTTGTTGGAATGTTGTAAAAAGAACGCGGTATTGAACTCTGTATGAGACACACAGAGTCATATTTGTTAATGCCCAAATCTATTGGTTTTGATATGAAATTACTATTGGTTCCACCAACTCTGTCCTTTGAACTAAAATTGATGACTATTGGTGTGGTTGATGAAGAGTCAAATATACTCATTTATATATTGACGATTTTTTTTAAAATTTAAATAAAATATTTTGTTCAATAAAAAACAAAATGCCACGAGTCAAAAAGGAAATTATAAGAAATGAGGAAGGTCATCGTATCGCCAAAAACGGAACCGTTGATATGCGTTCTGTAAAATCCCTTGAAAACTTAAAGAAATCTGGAATCTATCAGAATATTATGAAAGCGAAAGAAGGTGTCGCACAAGCAAAACAGCAAGAATCTAAAGTTGAGGAAGAATCAGAAGAGGAATCAGAAGAGGATGAACCAGAATATGAAATTGAGCATATTCCTGAAAGAAAGGATATTGATGCTAAAGTTGATGCTAAAGTCGCAGAGGTTGAGGAAAAATTGTCGTCTAAACTAAAATTTGTTGATGATAGAAATGAGATTGAGGAACGCACAAAGAAATGGTTGGCAGAACATCAGGAACTAACTAAAAAAGAAAAGGAGGAAATAAAACGACAAGCACAAGAGGAATTGAATGCGTTGAAAGAGGAAAATAAAAAGTTAAAGAGTTTGGGAGCGTATAATGACCATTTATCAAGAATCAGTCATTTAGCACGTAATGTTTCTATAAAATTTTAAATTATTCTATATTATAATAAATGATAAAGGAAACAAAACTTAATAATGTATCTGTAAAACCGATAGTTGATTGTAATCCAACAGATATCACTAAAATTAAAGGATACAAATTGATACCTTTAAATTATTGGACACTTTTTATATGTAGTAAAAAAAAATCAGGCAAAACTTCGCTTATTAACGAGATATTACGGAAATGCACTGATAAGCGAACTGTTATGTGGATTTTCTGCTCAACATATAAAATTGATACCAGTTGGATTGAAATTATAAAAATGTTGAATGAGCGTGGTAATCAAGTCAATTTATTTGACACCATTCAAGAAGGAAAGGGAAATGTGTTGGATACTATATTGGATGGGTTGAGTGAGGAAATTGATGAACCAAAAGTGGATGATTTGCCTCCACCGGATAAACCTGTATTTGATATTTTCAAAGGGAAAGGTATGAAAGAAAAGAAAGAATATAAACCAAAGAAAACATCACCAAAAAATCTATTCATTTTTGACGATATCTCTTCACAGTTAAAATCCCCAAGTGTTGCCAGACTATTGAAACAGCATAGGCACAGTGGCAGTTCTGTTATAATATCATCTCAATACCTACACGATATAAGACCAGAAAGCACTTTACAGATTGATTTGTTCTTTGCGTTCAGGTCATTTTCACAGGAGAAATTGGAATATATACATAGGGTTCTGGATTTGAGTATAGAGTTTGAAAAGTTTTGGGAAATCTATAAATATGCCACAGAGCAGATGTTCAATTTTTTGTATATGAATGTGAGAACAGAGGAATTTAGACAGAACTTTAACAAACAGTTAGAATTGGATTACTAAAATAAAATAAATTGTATATAATAAAATGGATTGCGAAATGATAAGGAGTAAGTATTATGGTTTTGTTCCTGCTATTATCTTACCGGATAAAAGTATAGAAATTTGTAAGAGACGATTTTTACTACCTGAAAGCGAGAATTTCGGATATTGCTGTGCGAGTATTCGTAAGCATATTCAACTCAAACCCAGCGAAGCAATATTTTTCTTAATAGATAATAAAATAATGGATATGACACAAAATATTGGAGCATTTTACTCGCAATATAAACTAAACAAGAAACCATCAGACGCATTTTTATATATTACGATTATAAAAGAAAATACTTTCGGTGTCGGTAATTAAATTTTTATACTCATTTACGAGTATAAAAATTAATAATTTTATATTTACTTTGTTCGCTTTTCAAGACTGGGCCAATAGTCCTTATCTCTTGGTGTCAAATTAAAATATATATTACCACACACAGGTGAACAAAATAATTTGTCTCTTATCTGAAATGCTTGACCTCCATTACAATTACCGTTTTCACAACGACGAATATTAATTTGTTCTTTCATTTGTTCTTTCATTTATAGTTGATGACTTTTTTCTGGAAAAAACCGAAAAAAAATCAATTTTTTTTCATTTTCATTTTTTTCAATAATCTGATTGTTCTGATTTTCCAGAGCATTTTTCACAGAGATTTTTGGGTTGCTTATTAGACATTAATCGTTCCTTGCGTTTTTGGTAATATTGTTTATTATAATTTCTAATATATTCACGAGTTCGTGATATTCGTCCCTCCACTTTGAATGGTTTATCATTTGATTCAGTTTCATAATATATTTTCATACCTGGTTCATATACGTTATTTTTTACCAGATTATACCTTTCCTTATAATAACTTTTATTCTGTCGTTGCCATTGTCGTCTGGAAAAGTTTGCGATATATTTTCTCAACTCCTTAATATCAGCAACCGTATCAATCATCTCGTCTGTAATATTATATTTTTGAATTGCTTTTAGGGTTGCGGTGTGGTAAATATCGGATTTCAACATTTTATTTATAATAACAATTCTTTAAATTAAAATTCAATTTTTTATTTTCAATTATTTTTGGAACTTTTCAGATTGACTTTTTATTTGAATAAAACAAATAAGAAACCGATTTTTTTAGATATATATAGTGATTGATGTGGAAATGAAAGTGAAAATAGGAGAAATTGGGGTGGTAATGCCATAAAAACACTGGTGTTTGGCGGACAAAACTGGCGGACAAAACCGCGTTTTTCCAACTGATTGTAAGTAAAAAACACAAAAAAGTTGGAACTTGGAACTGAACTTTTGACTTTTGTAAAAATAGAAAAAAATTTTCATTTGTAAAATGATGGTTTTGTCCGCCAGTTTTGTCCGCCAGATTTCAACCACAATCACACCTTAAAGCATCTATCTCTATTTTTCCCCATTCTAACCTCCTCCAAATGATTACTTAAATATTTTAACTTACTTGGTTTCTCACCATTATTATCGCACCAGAAACAATAAGAATCATACAAATCCTTTTTTGAAATAGTAAATGTTTCGCCGCCCTTATAATCTGGATGATTACATATATCAGTTGTTTCCAACACATTATTTCCATATTTATCCTTAACAGTTTTCGCGTCATACAAAGTAAATTTAATATCAGCGATTCCAACTCTTTCTCTAACATCCTTTATAAAACATTCAATATTATTCAAACTCATTTCTTTCATAATCTCTCTCAATCGTGAGGATGGGATTTTACGCAAATCAACAACTAATGGATTATCGTCCTCAATATTTACCAAATATGTAAAGAATGTGTTCGCCATATCCTCTGTAAAAATTTCCTTATGAGCATAACTCCAATACTCAAAATCTCCAATTCTTTTCTCATTAATCTCAAACACAACATATCGTCTATCACTTTGCTCCAATTTCACAGAATGTTTATTATTTGTCATAAATATGAAATTACATAAATTATCAATAGTATAAGGTTCAATCCCTTTTGGTTCCACAGTCAAATAAGGGTCAGTAATAATCCCTTTCAGCGTGTCAAATAAATTATGGAATTGTTTTTCAACGGTCGGTAATTCGTCAATTCCCATAAAAATCTTATTCGCCAAAATGGCATTATGTTTTTGCGTGATTGTATTGATTGACGCATAAGCAGAGTTGTTGATTCCAAATAACCATTGAATCATCCAATTCACAAAGGAACCTTTACCTGAACCCTGTTTGCTATGGAACAGTAAAACCGTTTGAGTTTTTTGCCAAGGAGTTTTACAAATGCGTCTTATCCAACTAATAAGATACTTATACATTTCATCGCTATTATTACAAATGATTTCTCTCAAAAAATCTAATAATAAATTCACATCACTTTTACGAGTTTCATTATTGTCAGATTTCAATTTTGTCCAAGTATTAAATTGGTGTGATAAAATATCATTTTTTGGTTTATAGCATAACTCACTATATGTGGGAATGCCAGTTCCCTCAATAAGTTCAATCATTTTATAAACATTAACTTTTCCATCTGGAGTTGCGTGAGAAAATAACACACCCCAACGACCTTTAACCAGATTCATTTTATTTTCCAAAGTTTCTTTTTTGACATATAGACCTTCGCCGATATTTAATTTATTACAAACATATGGAAATCGTGTTTTGAAAAAACTGAATAAATGACTTTTGCTCTGGAATACGCCTCTGCTTTCCATATAGAAATCAGTCCAGACATATTTTTCAATTTCCTCGTCTGATAGAACATAGTCATCGTTGTATACCACCATTTCAATTTCATCCTCACAAGTTAAATCAGACAAGTCCAAACCACTTTTCATTGGTTTCTCAACAAGAACAATATCCCAACCTGTTTGTTTCTTAACGAAATCTCTGGCAAGTTGTAAAAAGTCATCAACAGAATGTTCTGTAAAATAATGACTATCACGATAAACCATTAAACCGTCAAAAACTAATGCTCCAACATCAACATTAACATCCTTACAAAATTTGTAAATAGATTGTAAAATTTCATCCTCAATTACACACATTAAATAATTAGTTGCCGCACCATCAATGTTAGTCTCTTTTCTTTTTTTAGCGCGTTTAACGAGTTCAGGATTTTTCTTACAGACTTTTTCCCTCACAGATTTCATCTCATAATAATAATCCAACAACCACTGGTTCATACCCTCAACCTCGTGTTCTCCGCCACCATTTAGAATCGTTAAAAGTAAAGTTTTGATTTCATCATAGCAAACATCAGGATATTCTTTTACAAGTGAATTAATGACTCCGTCCCTGTCATTGACATATTCATCCAATTTCTGGCAGGAAATCTCATTTTTTCCACAATATTGAGAAAGAATCGTTGGGTGGGCATTTTTCATATCAATATCATAATAAATATCTCCAGATATTGTATGTCTAATTTTCTTACAGAGACTTTGTAAAGAACAAGACTTACTGAATCTGCGACCGTGTTTTAATTTTCCCACGAATCCGTATTGAATTTCGTCAGATTTCTTTTTTGAATTTAGATACTTTTTCAAAATCCCTTTCAGAATCTCAATGTCATAACCCTTACTTTTGAATTCCTTTTTTTCAAAGTTGTGTTTCAAACTATCAAAGTTATAAATTATTTTTTGTAAACTCTCAATGTCAATTCTTTCATTAAGTGTAATTATTCCGTCGTTCTCCATTTTATTATCAGTTTTATTTTAATTTGTAATTCTTTAAATTAAAATTCAATTTTTTATTTTGAAAATCAAGTTTTCATTTTCAAACTCCAACGAGTTTCAAAATCAAATATTTTATTACAATTATTCATCATCTGAACTTTCATCATCACTTTCCTCTTGTTCATCATCAGTATCACCACCACACTCATCATCACTTTCACATTTAGAATATTTCCCAGTGTATGCATCAATTTCATTAAGACAATCCTCACAGAAAGGATGGATATCATCACAGTAAATGCAAAGCAAAGGTGTCCATTCTTTAGTAAAAGTTTGACATCTATGACATTCTTGTAAAGAACCAAGCGACACCCTTGTGGGAATTACAATTTTTAAATTACATTCATCGCAACATCTGTTTTCTTCCCAACTAAATGTCTCAATAGGGTCATAACTATTTCCGCCATTCTCACAAGTCTTATTGCAGAATTCACAATTGGGTTCGTTAGGTGTTTGAGTTTCAGACATTTTGTAAAAGGTGAGAATTATCCAGAAAAACCAAAAAAAAATCAATTTTTCCTTACTGCTGGGGAGGAATAGAGGTTAATTTTGTGTGATTAGAAAATTACGATTTTGGAAAAATGTAAATGAAAAAAAATTGAATTTTTTTACAAAATGTTTTACAAATAATCATACACGATATGTCAAGAACTTACACACAAACTCAATATGATAATTTAGACCGCAGACGCAAAACTGCTTGGGCGAAATACTATCAATTAGAGGCAGAACAGTCTCAAAATGCTACTGTAATAATTAGAACAATCGGACGTAATGATACTGGTGGTTTGATTGACAAATCAACTTTACCGACGCATATTACATCCGAATTTTATGAAATGGCAGAACAACTAAATAAAAAATATACTTGTCCCGTTTGTTTGGACTTGGTAAATAAGGAAAATATAGAAATAACATATTGTGGTCATATATATCACAAAGAATGTTTGGAGCAAAGTAAGAGAGTCAAAATGGAATGTCCCACTTGTCGTAAAAAATTATTTTGAAATGCTATAAAGAATTTAATTTTTATTATATCCTGTATATAATAAAATGTATGGATTATTAAAAACAATTGGTGATGCCACATTGGTTGATAAGTCTATCAATGATTTGTATCCAAAAGAATATCACGGTGTCTTAAAATTACCAAACGGTAAATATACTTGGGCGCAATATATGGGACCAGGTTCGCGTATTGATTTGAGGATTCCAAAAGGACAGGAAGGATTAACTCCTATAGATAAGGAAAGTTTAGCACACGACATTCGCTATCAACTATCAACAACTCCAGAGGCGATTAGAGAGGCAGATAATATTTTCAATAAAGTCATTGACCGATTGCGTAAAGAAGGTAAAGAAAGTGAATTCAATTTGAAACAGGCAGAATTAATTAAAGTCAAAGTATTTCTTGAGGGGAATGAGATTCTGCGGAAATTCATAAGGAAATTCAATACTCGTAAAACAGATATACAGGACACAGAGGAATTGACTCAAATGTATGAACAAAAACTTAAACAGTTAGAACAACAGGGATATGGAGATGTTGAAATGTATGGAGGAGGATTATTAGATTTCTTACTGACAGATAAACAGAAAGCAAAAAATAAAAAATATTTACAGGATTATACAATTGGATATTTGACTAGACAAGGAAATACAGAAGCATTAGAACAATATAAAAAACAAGAGGGTTTAGGTGCTTGTGGAAAACCTATGTCAGAATGTAAATGTGTATATACGAATGATGGAACAGCAATGTATAATTATCAATTACCAAAATGCAACCTTGAATTTTAATTTATATTATATAATATATTGTTATAATATAAATGACTATACCAAATTATTTAGCATTATACAATTTAAGTCAGATTGAGGCAGATATTCTAATAGTCGCTGATTTAACCGCAACAACAGGAACAATTTATACACTATTTAGTAATACTGGCACAATAACGACTTTAAATTCAACAACAGGCACGATAACAACTTTGAATAGCACAACTGGCAACATTACAACTGCCAATATCACGACAGCGAATATTACAACATTAATAACAGATTTATGGCGAGGCACGACAACCAGTTCATCTATGGTGATTGGTCTCAGCGGAGATACCGGAACTTTGACAAGTTATAGAAGTTTGATAATGGATGCAAACAAAACAATCACATTAAACGCCACTGGCGGAGTAATAAATTGCGATACTTTTCAGGGGACTTCGGCGAGTTCTGCTATAAGTCTCTTTCAAAATACAACTGGCAACTCTATCATTATTGGTAATACTTCAAATGGAAATGCGATAAACCCTCAAATGACTATTGCTATGGCGACCGGAAAAAATATCACTATTACCGCTACAGGTAATTTACAGGTTGAAACTATAAGAGGTGCTACTTTATCTAATCCTGTCAGTTTATATTTAGCACAAACTGGGGCAATATCCTTTGGCAATAATTTAGGCACAGGCGGAGGTATTACTTTTAATGATAATATTACATTACCCGCAAATAGAACGATTACTTTAAATACAACTGGCGGTAAAATATTATGTAATGTTTACACTGGCAGAACATCCTCAAGTAATATAACTATTGGCGAGGTTTTTGATTCAGGTAATCTTAGTATATATAAAACTATTGCATCAAGCAATACATATTCCGGCGATAATACTTATTCTGGCTCTAATACATTTTCGGGCTTGAATAATACTTTTAATAATACTTTATCATGCAATACATTTAGGGGCTTAACTCCGGCAGGAAATATTAGTTTATTTTCTACAACTACGGGCACAACAACATTAGGTTCAACCTCAGGTGGATCTTTTACTATAAATCCATCAGTTATATTACCTGCAAACAAATCAATTACTTTAAACGCTACTGGCGGTAAAATCCTATGCAACACTTTGACAGGAACAACGACATCCAGTACGATAGAAATTGGAGAGACTGGCGATACAGGTTTAATTAGAACTCGTAAGGATTTATATATTGGTTCGACGCCTTTCTCAAGTAATAAGGGAATATATTGCAATTACTTTGATACTTTGGCTACAACTGATACTATAAATTTTTCGGCAACTCAAACAACTGGAAACATAAATATTCAGCCAAGTGCTTCAAGTGGCTCTATTGTTATTGGCAATACTACGCCTACAAGTGATAGCGGAACTCTTCTGATAAATAAAAATACTTCAATTGCGGTTGGAAAAACCTTAACCATCAGTTCTACTGGAAACATAATATGTAATACAATAGACGGGATTGCTCCCACTTCTACTATATTTCTTTTTAACAATATAGTTGCTGGGGCAATAGGTTTTGCTACTCAATTAACTGGTTCTATGAATTTGGCGACATCAATGAGAAATGGCGTGTTGAATATAGGTGGTTTTTCATTTAATCCGGGGACTGATACTGGTTATATTACATTTTGGATGCCCTTGGATATTCAACAAAATATTACTTTAGCGTCTGGTAAAAACTTAACCTTATCAACCAGCGGTAAGGTTGTTGTTAATACTATTGAAGGGACGGCTCCTGCAGATAATATAGTTTTATTTTCAACCACAACAGGCACATTAACATTAGGAAATACTGGCGGAGGTAATTTTACTATAAACCCTAATGTTGTTTTAGCCAGTGGGAAAAACTTAACCTTATCATCATCAGGTAAAGTTGTGGTTAATACCATAGAGGGGACAGCAGCAGCAAGCAACATTGTTTTATTTTCAACAACTACGGGCACAACAACATTAGGTAATACTGGCGGAGGTAGTTTTACTATAAACCCGTCTGTTGTTTTGGCGACAGGTAAAACTTTAACAACATCAACAACCGGCTCTATATTATGCCCTACTTATAATTCAACATCTGCCACACAAGCATTAAGTCTCGGAACTACAAATACAACGGCTAATGTTTCATTAGCAACTGGATTAACTACTGGAACACTATTTATCGGGCCGACTGTTGCTACGAGTAATAATGCGTATCCACAAGGTTGGTCTGTATTTAATTCTAATGTTTATGTTATTGCTGGACGACGATTGACTATGGATGCGAGTAGTTCAGGTATATTTAGCCCAAGTATCGGCCACGGGGGGTCAAATTTTGCTATATGTAATCAGGCTGCGGATAATGTTGCAAATATTACAATAGGTTCTACACAATCAACGGGTAATATTACGCTTGGAAATACTACACCAGCGAGTGATAGCGGAACTCTTACTATAAACAAAAATACTACTTTAGGAACAGGCAAATCAATAACAGGTTCTTCAACAAGCGTGATAAATTGTCCTGCTTATCGTGGTTTATCTGCTACTTCTTCTTTTGGGGTTGGCGACAATACAACAACAGGAAACATTGCGCTTGGGTCTTCACAAACATCCGGTAATGTATCCTTTAGTAATACTTCAGCAACTGGCAGAGTGATTTGTAATAATAAAGCCGAATTTACTACTGCTACTAATAGTTGTTATATAAACACAAGCACGGGTGTGAACCTTTTTACTTCTACTTATTTAGCAGGAAAACCACTTAGTTCTAATATTTATGGTGGAGCACCAACAGACCAATGGAATGTGTGGGATAGCAATTGTGAAAATAGTCTTCAAGATGGTAGTGCTATTTGCCAGAACGGGAATACAACTATAATTGTGAACCCCGGCGACCAATCTACTCTTTGGTGGATTGATGAGGATATAATGACTACTGCTACTAATTACGCAATTACAACAGGTTGGAAAATCGCCACAAATGGAGCTATTACGAACCTTTCTGATAGGCGTGTAAAACGAAATATAAATCCTATTATTGACGAAAATATTTTAGATAAGTTATTACAATTAGAATTAGTAAAGTTTCAATACAAACCACCTTCTCCAGAAAAAGAGTATAAAAATGGAAAGTTGAGAACCAAATATACTGAATATCATAGCGGGTATGTGGCTCAAAATGTTAATAAAGTATTTCCTGATGCTTGTGAAAGAGTTAATGCTGATGCTTATTGGATGCTTAAAAAGGATGTTGTAAATGACTATTATAATTTAGGG
>NZ_JBMOGV010000041.1:0-20135 GCF_049318185.1 Flavobacterium sp.
TAGAATAACGGAAGAAATGTTAAAATATTGTTTAAGAAATGAAAAATATTTGTTATTTTTTTTAAATAACTTAATCATTATACTGTTTTTTTGATGTTATTTAAAAATAAAAATTAGTTATTTAACAGATATGTTGCGGTATTTTTATTTTTAACATATACTCTAAATAATCGCAAAAAAGTGACTTAAAAATTTAAGAAATACTCACACTTTTCAGAGTAGTGTCATTATAATTGAAATTTCAAACCCCTAATTTTTAACTTATATACTTTTAGAGATAGTACCAATATATGGATACTTTGCGAACTTAATTTTATTTCGTAATATTGACATGCAAAAGTGAAAACTAGAACCCACTCTAAAAAAACGGGGCATAATCCGAAAGACCTATCGAGCAGGATAATTATAATGTGAAATAAAATGAAAAAAAATGTTCAAAAATTAGCTTTAATCGTCCTAATAATTGCTATTTTAACTTCATGCTTAGGACTAAAGAAACAAGTTGGTCATACTAAATTTGAAATGTTAAATAAAATTGGCTCACCAAACCGTATTCTTAACATTTCCAATGGTGAACAAATTTATGTTTATTTTTATGAAGATTATTCTCAAAACCACTATCCAAGTGTAGTGGGGTTTATGTATATTGACAAAAACGAAAAAGTTTATAAAGTCGAGAAATATAACACTCGATTGTCATTAGATGAATTTTTACAATACAGGTGATTTGAATAACAAATTAACTATACAAATAATATAATTATAGACACTATCCCGCAATTTCTTTATTCAATTGTGATAATATATTATTAATCTAAGTGGTTTCTTTATGTTTATTGTAAATCAACTGGCAAACTTTATCCATTGCTTTAAAAATCGTAATATCAAAATTGGAGACCTTTGTAATTCCTGTTAAAGTGATAACAGCGTTATAAAGAACTTCACTGTCTTGACGTTTAATACGTTCAATAAATATTATTTCATTACTTCCTTTTGGAGAATCTGAAACCATTATCTCCTCAGTTTTGGTGTCTAATGCAAATAACATACTCATATTCTTTAAGAGTTAAAATGATTTAATGAATTATTGATGTAAATGACACCGTCCACTAGAGTTAGTTGTCATTTTTTTACATCTTTTGCCTTTTTTTGTTGTCCCTAAGCATTGAGTTGATGAAGTTGCTGAAGTATTAGTAGTGTTGCCATCACAGCAATTTGTTCCTACTCTTTTATTATGTACTCTACAATAACAACTATTAGATTTACTGCGATTACATTCTAGGCACAGTAATTGAATATTTGAAGGTTCATTGCTGCCTCCACAAGAGAATGGAGTGATATGGTCATATTCTAAGCTATAAGAACTGCCACAACATTGGCATATACCTCCGTCTCTTGTGTATACAATCTTTTTTGTTGTTTGAGAAACATATCGACTTTGAGAAAAACAAC
Organism: Flavobacterium sp.; assembly: GCF_049318185.1. GTDB lineage: Bacteria > Bacteroidota > Bacteroidia > Flavobacteriales > Flavobacteriaceae > Flavobacterium. Next base: position 1,453 of record NZ_JBMOGV010000041.1, read on the forward strand.
TTACACTAAATAGAAGCAGTGTTAATATTAAATATATTTTTTTCATTGTATCATTTTTTTGAATAACAACTCAAATAGTTTTTAATTATGTTACATTGATTATTTTTTTAAGAATATTAATTTTTCAAATAAAAAAAAGAAATAGCCAGTTCATCTTCCCTACAAGTCAAAGCTATATCATAATATACACCACTCCATTTATAATTAAAGTATTTATCTCTTACTTGATTTAGCTTAGCTTCACCGAACTCATCTCTCAGTAATAAAAGTATATTCTCCAAATCTTTTGGTGATTTATTAATGTAATCTGAATAATCAGAATATCTAATTCTAGCAATAAAAATTTCAGGTTTTAATTCATTAAGATTTCGAGCTTCTTTTTTAGGAAAAGCCAAGAGTAATTCTGAAAACCCCAATTTTAAAAATTTTTCATCAATTTTATCGATATATTGATTTAAATCGATTACAACGTAATTACTTTTACTTTCTAATGAAGCTTCTGCGTAAGTTAATCCAGAATAATTTGTTAATGTATACCAATCAAGATTTAAATCAATGCCAAAAATGATATTTTTACTTACTTGACAGTTAGAAATAAAAGGTGCTAAAACTAAAAAGAATATTATTTTTTTCATTTTCTTTTATAAGATGTAAACATATAATTTCTATCCACCCAAAACTCTTCCCAGGAATAGCCTTTATCTGCAAAATTAAACATCATTTTACCTCCATTTCCATGTTCGAGGTTTAAAACGTCATGTCCAAGTTCATGGTAAATTAGGTACCATCTTTTAGGGATTGATGAACTTTCCCATTTAGATGGGTCAATTTTTAAATCAATTTTTAAATCATTATAAATTCCGTAGCTCAAACCTAGAGTTTTTCTATCTAAAGTTTCAAAAGAAGTAATGACTTTACCTTTTTTTACAGGTATTTTGTGATTTTTGCAATCAAGTAAAAAAATATCAATCATTAAATTTAAATCATATTGATTAACTTCATTTAAATTATAATTTCCAACTAAATATTTTTTTTCATTTTTGACGATTCTCCTTGCTGAATAAAAAGTATAAAATTTATAAGGATTATATTTTTCGTTTAAAACTAATTTACAGTTTCTGTAAATATTAAAATCATATTTATCAACAGAATTATAAAACTCAAAACTATAATCAGTTATGTCACCCAATAATTCAGTCTTAATTCCATCTTTTTCTATACTCTGTTTGTGACACCTGTAAAATATATCTTTTAATTTTATATCATCACTTAACTGTCTTTTATGCTCTTTTTCTGTAATTTCATTCATCGAAGGATTATCTTTTAACAATAACTTAATGTCGTTTGCTGTACATAATAAACAAGGATAATCAAAAGTAACTATATCATTATATTCTTTTATTAATTTATTTTCGAACACCAAAGTACGCATATATGTATAATCCTCATTAATGATTGTTCCATATACTTTTACTATATTATCATTTGAATTTGTTTGAATATCCTTAAACCTAGAACTTTCTAAAAACTCATAACTTTCATTCAAATTAAGATTTATCCATTGTGGTGAAATATCGTAATTCAAATAAATAACATCTAAATTTTTATTAATATAAAAATCTTGGGAAAATATTTTATTTGGTTTAATTACTAAAAATGATGTAATGACAATGATTTTTATGATTTTCTTTTTTACTTTCTCCATATTTTCCATTTGTATAATTCTATATAATTATTTAATCTTCTTTAAAACAGTTAATAATTTGGGTATTTTATCAACTTGTGTTTCAGTCCAAAATGTGTAATTAAGTGTTTTATCATTATCATAACTATTTAGTTTTATTGTAATTTTTCTACTTTTTTCATATATGTAATATGAAAAAAGTCATTTCTTTAGCTTTAAAAATAAACTCTGAAGATTTATCTTTAATCTATTTGAAATTAATATCGATTTCAAGGAATCATTTTGATTTCTTAATTCAATCTTTTCTTTTTCATATTTCGTTACTCCATTATCATAACCTAATTTATAGGCTCCTCCTGATACAGTAACTATTACTAACCAAAATAAAGGATTAGTAAGTAATTCTAATATTTTATTCTCTGATTTCACGTTTGATTCATTAATAAAATTTTCTAGTTCAATTATACAGCTTTTAAGTATTTCTTCCCCTTGTTTTTTACAAGTTTCTAAATTGCTCCAAAAAGTATTATTTATTCCGCCAGTCTTTAATTGAATACTTTCAATTTCATTGATTCCTCTATAATTATCACTAAAAATTCTTGTAAGTAAAATAATAGTAGAACTTTTCCAAGCATCAATATTTAACCCATCAATTTTTAGTTTATCAATTTGGTTATTGATAAGTTCAATGTTTTTTTCTTTAGTATTTCCCATTTATTAAGCTTCCATAATTTTAAACTTCCTTCCCCTGCAAAGCCTCTCTCAAAACCTGTTGCAACAACTTTTCATTATACCCCTGACTTTCTTTTATACTTTGCTCTAAACCATCGCAAAACGCCATTAACTCCTCCAACTTGGCTACTATTTGCTCTTGCTCGTGAAGTGGTGGAAGTGGAAATAAAGTATTTCTCATATCACCTAATAATAAATTATTTATAGCAGAACCCCTTGATTTTTTTAATAGTCTTGGAGTTTCATTTATTATAAAGTTCTCTACAAATCGCATATTAGTGTGTTCTTTTATAACTTTAATAACTGCAACACTTTTTTGAAAAGTTGTGTTTTTTGTTTTTTCATCTTCAGGTGCAAATGCGGATTTACCAATTGTTGCACCTGTATTTACAATGCATAAATCACCAGGCTCTAAATTTGTTCTTCTATGTGTTTCAAGAAAATCATCATAAGTAATTTGTCGAGCACCATCATAAATAAACTGCCCGTTTTGTATGTCTTTTGCAGATAAGAAATAATATCCTGAATTTGGTTCATTCTTACAATCACCATGTTTTCCATCAGTAATTAAAGTACAAATCTCACCCAATCTACACCAAGTCCAATACTCTGGAATTTCAAAAGGAATTTCATCCTCAGAAATAGGTGCTAATTCTTTTTCTTTTTTGAGTTTTTTCTCGGCAATAAGTTGTGATTTTTCAGCTTTTATTTTTGCAAGAAATTGTTGTCCTGTTTCTTTGGTATTCGTGCTTTTCACCAATTTCCCTTGCATCGCTTCACGCAAAAAAGCTTGACGCATTTGCTTGATTAGGTCAATTTGGTGAGTGAGTTCTACATTCAATTCAACTTTTGAATCTTGCATATTTACAAATTGAACTTTGGTATCAATTTGTTTGTTAATCTCAAAATAGGGAAGTTTATAATTACCAAATGCTTTCATACCGATTGCCTCTTTTGAAGTTCCAGCTTTGGTACTATTAACAATATCATTTTTAAATTCATTAAAAATCATGTGATAAAACTTCAAATCTATTGGAAGTTTTATAGGGTCTTTAGCAGTAATAATAAAACACAAGTCACTTGATATAAATTTACCATTAACATAATGTGTTCTTCCTAATGAACCAGAAGCAGCTGCTGCAAATACCAATGCTTCACAGTCATGTGTATATTCGTTATGTGTTTTCCATTCAGAAGATGCAGTAATAAAGTCAAATTCACCTTCGGTACATTTTGAACTTTGTAATATTCCTTTTTCAAAGTGAAATAAATCATCAATCCTCATTAAACTCATTTCACAGCCTTTTTTAATTGTTCTAATAAACTATTGCTTTTATCAAAAGAGTTATGCAATAAATCCATCAATTGTATACTATTGTATTCATGTGTTTCATCTTGTTTGGTTGGATTTTTAAAGTCCAAATCATAATTGCGGTCTATGATAGTTTGGATTGGTACTTTCCAAGCAATATCACTTTTCTTTCGGTCTGCCCACCATGTTTTTATTGGGTCAAACTCTTTAGCTTGTATTGGTTTGGTTTTGTTGTAAGCTTTTTGCCCTTCAGGTAATTTATGTTCGTAATACCAAATTTCTTTGGTAGGTGTTCCTTTGGTAAAAAACAATAAATTAGTAGCTACGGTTGCATACGGTTGAAACACAGAGTTAGGCAAACGTATAATGGTATGCAGGTTGCAATCTTCCAACAGTTTTTGTCGCACCCGTTGTTTCACGCCATCACCAGTTAGCGAACCATCAGGCAAAACTATTCCTGCACGACCGCCTTGTTTTAACAAGTGTATCATTAAAATCAGGAACAAATCGGCACTTTCCTTGGTTCTATAGTTTTGTGGAAAGTTGTTTTCGTTATTGTTAGCTACAATCCCTCCAAAGGGTGGGTTGGCTAAAATAACATTTACACGGTGTTTTTCTGTAAAGTTACTCAACGGTTGGTCTAAAGCATCACCAAAACGAATGTTAGGCACTTCCATATCGTGCAAAATCAAGTTAGTAGTTGCTAGCAAATAAGGCAATGGTTTGTATTCCCAACCGATTATGTTTTCGCCAATACTTTTGCTTTCTTCAACACTATTGGCTTGCAATTTTAAATGTTCAATGGCACAAGTTAAATAACCTCCTGTTCCGCAAGCAGGGTCTAATATTTTTTCACCCAATTGTGGGTTAATCATTTCGGTAATAAAGGAAGTAATGGCACGTGGCGTATAAAACTCACCACTTTTTCCAGCACTTTGCAATCCTTTCAAAATGCTTTCGTACAGTTCGCCAAAAGCATGACGGTCTTTGGCAACGTTAAAGTCCATTTCATTCAGCTTATTCAACACTTTACGAATGTTGATACCACTTTTCATATAGTTGTTGTTACCTTCAAAAACTTCTCTTACAATCAATGCTCTACGGTTGCCTGTGCTTACATCAATGTTTCGCAAAGCAGGAAACAATTGTCTGTCAACAAATTCTAATAATTCATCGCCAGTCATTCCTTCATCATCGCCAGCCCAATTGCCTTTGGCTTTTACCCAATGAAATAAATCAGGAATTGGAGAAGTATAATTGTCATCGAGCAATTCGAGTTCTTTGTCTTTATCAGAGAATATTTTTAGGAAAAGCATCCAACCGAGTTGTTCAATGCGTTGGGCATCACCGTTAAGACCTGTGTCTTGCCACATGATGGTTTGTATGCTTTTTAGTATAGATGAGATATTGGACATAATTATTCTTCGGTTTCTATTTCTGTTTCAAATTCAAAATCTTCTTCAACTATTTCTTCCTCTTGACTAACATATTCGTCTTCGTTGAAAGTTTCAAATTGAGTTTTGGATTGTATTTCTGCTACTATTTCTTTCCCTCTAAGTTCTAAAAACTTTTGAAGATTATTTTCTAAAATAGCATCATAAGCTTCTTCAGTGATAAAATGTGTTTGTAAATGCTCTTTGATAAAAGTGTTTTGAGTAGTATATTCCTTCATGTAATCTGAAGGATATTTATTGGATATTTCTCTATTCAATCTGGAAGTAATCAACACAAAATTTAATAAAGAATTGATGCCATTCGCATCGGTTCCAAATTGCTCTCTTAGTGAATATGGAAAGAAATGATGATTCTCTTTACTGTTTGATTTGGAAAGATTGCTTCGGTCTAAAGGCACTGTATTTCCATTATCAAAATCTTTAGGTGTTCGCAAGGACATTAAACACATAACCCCATTTTTAATAACCGAATTATTTTGCATTCTCACACGAGTTATATCTTTCAAACTTATTAGTACTTTGAAAGTTCTAGGTACATCTATATTATTAACTAAGCCATTAATCCATTCTGCATCCTCTTTCATTTTTGACAAACTGGAGCTTGAATAATGTTGTGAAAAGGTAGCAGTCCAAAACCAATCTTCAATAAACTTCTTATGCTTAGCTTGAACAGAGCTTGATTGCGATTTATAAAAATAATATTGCAATACGGGTATAAATGAATGATAAGGTAAAAAGGAAGAAAAACTTACGCCATAAGACCTAACATAGTCAATTGCTTTCTTAATACAATCTGAAGTTACATTCCATTTTTGGATGCAAGCTTCAGATGTTAGTTTCAATTGATTTTGATTAGTAGCATCATCAAAAATATTCAAGGCTAAAGATTGAGTAAATACTTCATTTTCAACACCACCAAAATTTTTAACAGCATCCTCAGAGTTGAACTTATTTATTTTTTCCCTTAAATCAAAGTCAGGACTCCAAGTACTTGCATGAACCAAATCAAAAAGCGATAATCTTTTACCACCTTGATTAATCCTTTCAAAAATATCAACAACTTCCTCAAGATTCATTTTCATTGTTTTAATGATTGAAATAGGATAATCACTAAAAGTTTGCTCACAATCTCTCCAAACTTGTAATAAATTAGTTTGATGTTCTAAATCATACATTACATAATCCTTCAATACATTGCCATATTCAGCTGTATCAAACAATTTGTAGGCAGGAATATTATGTTTTTCAGTCTTTAGTCTTGGTATCTGAAAAACGCCTTTTTCAACATTAAAACAAATAGTAGAATAGTCGGTATTGTTAAGCATTTTTCCCTTTAAAGCAACATATAATGATGTAATTCTTTGTTGTCCATCAAGTATAAAGCTATATTCGTTAGAATAAGGATTTTTAGGAAGATTAAGTCCTTCAATTTCTCTTGTGAAGTTTGTATATTCCTCTTTGGATGCTGTCCAAATAAAGAACGAACCAATAGGATATTGCTTGTAAATACTGTTTAATAGATGAACGATTTTAGTTCTTTCCCATACATAACCTCTTTGAAATTTAGGGATTTTCATATTTCCATTCTCTAACTCATCAAAAACTCTCTTTAAGTTCCAATTGTTTATTATGTCTATCTTTTTTTCCATTATTTAATAGTTTTTTTTAATGCACTTTTTATTTTTCCTGAATTTTCTTCATCAAAATGATTCATAATATCAAAAGGGTCTGTTTCTTCTGCTTCCCATTTTCCTTTTTTAAATTTAAAAGTATAGGTAAATGTTTCATGAAAATCGGAAGTATTATTGATAACAATTTCCAAAAGGTCTTTTGCTTTAAACTTCAACGGAACATCAAAAGCATCAGGTTCATTTAAACGATTTAAAAGTGTAGCTTGATTTTCTTCAAAACTTAAATCCCTCATACTTGTTGGCATCATTGGTTCTCCCATACAATACTCTTCTTTGTCTTTAATATATCGGTATAGAATCCAATAATGTTTTAGATTTTCAACTGAACCATTAGCACAAGTGCAAAACTTGATTTTATCGGATACAATACACATTTATGCTTGTTTATATAATTCGTTTTCTAATTCTTTTACTGCATCCAAATAATGTTGCTTATCACCAAAATGACTTATGATTTCTATTGGAGAACCATATTCATCAAAAGGCTTTACCCGCAACACTTCAATACTTTCAATATTTTCAACACCTTCATCGGCATATTTATCCAATAAGGTTTCTAAAACTTTTCGTGCTTGTTCACCATACTTGGTGAAATAATTACGTTTTTTAACGTTATTAGCTCTTTCCTTTCTAGTTAGTGGCGGTTGGTCGAAGGCAATATGACAAATCAAATCAAATAAATCAACCTGTTTGTCAACAGCCTCATAAAGTGCTTCCACCATCACACCCTGTTCTTGCAATTCTTTGATAATGGCTTCTTTTTTATCAGCATGGTTCCAAGTCAAAAGAAAATCTTCCAACGAAGCGTATTTTCCTTTTATAATTTCTTTTGTATGGTCTTTTAAACTTATGGTAATCGGCTTGCCATTAGAATCAAAAAACAACTCTCTGGAAACTAAAACCGAAACATTTACACCATTGATGTATTGTTTTGGTCTATTTACATATTCTGTTTGAGGTTCTTCTACAGGATTTCTAATTATAGGTTTTTCTATAATGATTTCAACACCTGTTACTTCGTCAATAATTGGCGTTTCATCTTCTTCTTCCTCATCCTCAATATCAGTCAAATTAATATCTTCAGTAATAGGTTTCACTCGAAGTGGGTCTCCATCAAAAGCAGGGTCAGCAAAATTATCAGTAGCATTTCTGAAATCTAAAATCGTAAAATACAATTTGTTAAATTCTTCATTAATTCTGGTTCCACGACCTACAATTTGCTTGAATTTGGTCATGGAATTAATATTGGCATCCAATACAATTACCTTGCATGTTTGTGCATCAACTCCTGTTGTCATTAGTTCAGAAGTGGTGGCAATAACTGGATATTTTTCTTCAGGATTGATAAAGTTATCCAATTCACGTTTGCCTTCATCATTATCACCCGTAATCTGCATCACATATTTGTAATTTTCAGCAACCAAATCGGCATTATGTCTTGAAATGGCATTTCGCATCCTTTCGGCATGGTCAATATCAACACAAAAAATAATAGTTTTTGCAAAGCGATCAAATCCTTTTAGGTATTCTGTTACTTTTTGAGCAATTATATCTGTTCTTTCATCAATAACCAGTTTTCTGTCAAAATCTTTACGGTTGTATATACGATCTTCTATTTCAACACCATCTTTGTCTGTTTTTCCTTGTTGTGGGCGATACCCCTCGGAATCTACATTCAAACCCACACGAATTACTTTGTACGGAGCTAAAAATCCGTCATCAATTCCTTGTTTTAAAGAATAGGTGTAAACAGGTTCTCCAAAATATTCGGTGTTGCTTGTTTCTTTGCTTTCTCTTGGAGTAGCAGTTAAACCAATATGTGTTGCATTTTTGAAATAAGTTAATATTTCTCTCCAAGCACTTTCTTCATTGGCACTACCACGGTGACACTCATCTATTACAATCAAATCAAAAAAGTCAGGAGAAAATTGTTTGTAAGCATTGGCTTCTTCATCAGAGCCAGTTAAACCTTGATATAAAGCCAAGTATATTTCATAACTTTTATCAATCATTCGATGTTTAACTACGGTCATTTTATCTTTAAAATGTTTGAAATCACCTCTTTTTGTTTGGTCAATCAAAGCATTTCTATCGGCAAGAAAAAGGATTCGTTTTTTAGCCCCACTTTTCCAAAGTCGATGAATTATTTGGAAAGCAGTATAGGTTTTTCCAGTTCCAGTTGCCATTACCAAAATGATTCGGTTTTGCCCATTTGCAATAGCTTCAACAGTTCTATTTACAGCAATTTGTTGGTAGTATCTAGGTTTACGACCTGAACCATCTGAAAAGTATTTTTGTAAAGCGATTTTCTCTCCATTTGGAGTTACAATGCCTTTATATTGTTTGTATTTATCCCATAAAGCCTCAGGAGAAGGAAATTCATCTATGGTTAATTCCGTTTCAATTGTAGCATCTTTTACTGTTCTATCGTGAAAAAGAAAACCATCACCATTGCTACTAAAAACACATGGAATATCTAAGGTTATTGCGTAACCTAGAGCTTGTTGGATTCCAGCCCTAACGGAATGTTTGTTGTCTTTTACTTCAATTACAGCAATCGGATTATCTTGGTAATATAGAATGTAATCAGCACGTTTTCGTTCCCCACGTGCTGTTAACTTCCCTCTAACGTAGATTTTACCATCCGTAAAGAAAACTTCTTCCAAAATTTGCTTATGCAAATCCCATCCTGCCTTTTGAAGTGCAGGAGTTATAAATTTTGTACAAATATCTCTTTCAGATAAACTCTTTTTATTTATCATATAATATCAAAAATACATTATGAAATGCAAATTATTATAAAGTGCATTAGCTTATTAATTATAAAACGTTAAAAATAGGGATTTTCATTGTAGTAATACTTGAATATTAATTCTTAGTTAAAATAATTATTTTTTGAATTATTAACTAATTACTTTCTCAGAAAAAAATCATATACATTAAAACTTATTAAAAACATAAAAAAGTTTTACCTATTTTAATGATGTCTTAGAAAAATAATTTAAAAATTCTTTGGAACCCAAAACATCAACTTCATTCGATAAACCAAGAATAAAACGTGTAATTGGCTTTGGATTGTTAATGCAACAACTGAGTAGATAGGCATTCTTGTTAGGTTCTAATTTGATAAAAGGAATAACCGATGGATATTCTTCTTTTAAAATTACATACGCCCTTAGCGATAACCTAAGTTGAATATCGAATTTTTCTCCGTTGTATTCAGTAAATCCAAATACATCCACTGGGTCTAACTTATGTAAGCTCTTAAATTCTTGTTTTGCTTCAAGAGGTTCAACATCAGATATACGTTCTACGTTGAAATATTTGTTTTTCTGTGTAACTTCTTCAAATGCACAAATTGATGTGTAGTTGTCTGTAAATGCTATGGGTTCGACCAAACGATCTGATATTTTTTGAGAATTAGCTGAATGATAACTTTTCAAAATTACTTTGTTTTCCTGTTGAATTGACAAACTTAATTTTTGGACAATCTTACCTACATGCGCATTCAAGATATGGTTGCCATGAACTGCAATTTCTGACTTGAAATATATTTTCTTCAACACTGCATCTTTAAGCTTGCTCTGCTTTCCTGAACTCAAAAGCAATTCCCTAAGCAATGTTACCTCTTCATTGGTAAACGATTCCGTTTCATCATACAACCCACCTTTTATAAAGTATCGTTTGTTTTGGTCACGCTCCAATTCAAACCCCAATTCTTTAATAAGGTCTAAGTATCTGTATACGGTGCGCTCAGTGCTTTCGATAAAACCTGACATAAACCTAATTGACTTTGCAGGTTCTTTTTGAAGCAATGAAATGAGCTGAAGAACTCTTAGTATTTTATTTTGATTAAGCATACTATAAAAATTTTACGACAAATTAGGTCAATATAAATCACATTAGCAAGTAGTTGTCCCAAGTTGTCAAAAAGAATTAAGTTGTTTGTGTTTTATTAATTAAAAACAAAAATAAAATGAAAAAATTATTACTTATTCTGATGTCAGTATCAGCTTTGTCAAATGCGCAAGAAACAGAATTTACTTTTAATAGTGAAAGAGGAATGTCAGATTTTGTTGTTGCAAATGTGGAAGGCAAAACCGCTCAAGAAATATATAAAAAAGCTATTGAATGGATAAAAATTACTTACAAGAACCCTGACAAGGTTATCCTATCAACTATTGAAAATGAATACATACGATTTGAAGGTAGCTCAGGTTCTTTTTATTCAATCAACTTAGGATTTATGGGAAAATCTTATCAACAGACAAAATATCAAATTGAAATTTCTATAAAAGATAGTCGATATAAGTTTGATATCATCGGGATGGAAAACTATACATCACCAAGTCAATATTCAAGTGGTGGATGGTCTGATAATACTTTATTTAATGCTAATGTTACTAAAGAGTATTTAGAAAAATCCATCTATAAAAAAGACGGAAGTCTTCGTAGTGCATGGAAAAACATAAATGATGTTCCAGTATATTTTAATGACCTTAACAAATCTATGCTTAATTACATAATAGTTTCTCAAAAGAAAAATGATGGTTGGTAATATGCTTACAAAGAACTTATTCTGTCACAAGCTAAACTGAAAATTCATCGAGTTTAAACACCATAAAAGATTTTATACTCCATATAAAATAAGAAAAACAAATGATTTCAATAAAATGTGGTACTTATTGATGATAGATGTTTTTCAAATGAATCCCTGCTTTGAGTGGGGATTCATATTTATTACATGATTACAAATACCATGATGTCTACATAATGACAGGACATACAGTTTAATATTGAAGATGAGATTATAATTTGTAATCTTGAAATTAGCTAAATAAAAAAAATAAGTAAATATGGATTTTCATTTTCGTTAAGTAGGTTGTTAGGAATAGTGCATGTGATTATGTTTAAAAAATTCTTACACCTTTAGGCACATTCGATATTAAAAAATAGTTTTGAATTTCTTCCAAAAAAAATTTAGCAAATTTACACAAACAACATTATAAAGAGCAACCGTTTAATTTGATACTATAGAAGATTGATTTAAAGTTTAATTGAAGAGAATTTATAATTGTAAATTGACATTTTTAAAATAATTATAAAGCTACCAATCGCTCGTCTAATTTTAAAACTTTGTATAGCTCACTTCCACCATCTTCATTTTTTACGGCTAAAATAACCCTAAACAAATAGCTTCCTTTATTAATCTGATGACCAGATTTTACCAAATCATTACTTTGAAATGCACGGGTATAGAATATTGATGAAAATTCAATATGGTCATTATATGGGTAATCCAATTTTCGCATTTCAATAATCATAAATTGATTACTTGGCAACGACTTAACACCATCGATTTTTAGCCAATAATCTTTATTAACGGAAAACTTCACACCATTTAAATTATAGGTTTTTATTGATTTATCTTGAGCAAATCCAATACTGGTTAATAAACTGAATACATAAATTAAATACTTTTTCATAAGTAATGGTTTTTAAATTAGAGTTCAAAATTAATAAGTCGATTAGTCAAATTATGGCAAAGTTATATATGCTATTCAACCTCTAAAACAATCAAAATGGTTTAAGGGTTTAAATAAGTATATAATTCCAATGCTTCTTGTATTTTAGGATATAAAGTAAAATCTCGGTAACGATATTCACTTATAATATCATATAAACTCTCACCAGTTGGCAATAAAATGGTTTTGGCTTTTTCAAAAGCACTTGGTCGTTTCAAGTTGATTGCTTTTCTGAAAGCGATTGATTCTTCTATGCTAGATTGGGTTACTGAACAATACAATTGTTCCAACTGGTAATGGTACAATAACTTACCGAAAGTGTTTTCAAAATAACATGCACTCTTACTTGAAGTATCGCAAACTTTAAAAAGTGATAAGTTATTTTCAGACTCTTTAAAGAAGCCGTAATAACTTACCAAATACAATAACTCGGCAAAAGAAACTTTGTTGAGTTGGGATAAATAATTAGTAAACTTAACTTTTGGCAGTTCTGTGATGCTGTTTATAAATCTAATATAAAATACTATTGGTTTACCATCTTCTAGTGCATATACCAAATGAACCCATTCAAAATCGTTTGCTTCTATTTGTTGTTGTTTTTGGTATTCAGTGATAATAGGATAGCAAATAAAATCTGTATCCTTTATAGAAACTACCAATTCAAAGATTTCATTATTAGACATTACAAATAAATTTGATGCAAGATTACTTAGGTACAAAGACAAGAAGTGGCAAAGTTGAAAAAGTTATGAATTGATATTTTATTTACTTTTGTACGCTGAACATTAAATCGTTACACTATGGAAATTCCACCTAATGCAGATTTTGAAGAATTAAAAAAAATTTTAAATAAAAAATTATCTAATTCATTCGTACCACATTTAGATGAAATACCAAACATTAATTCAAAAGGCATTTATTTTTGGTTTATGAACCCTGATGGTTATAAAGCTTTAATTAAAAGTGATTCTATTAAGCCTATTGAACCAAGGTATACAAGAAATATTGAGGGAGTAATATATGATTTAGTTTATTTAGGAACCACTGGTACTGGAAAACAAGGGAAAAATAATTTATTTAAAAGATTGGATTGGCATATTAATCAAGTTCATAGAGAATCAACTATAAGGCAAAAAGAATCCGCTTTATCAACATTAAGAACTGGATTAGGTTCGCTATTAGCAGATGATTTGATTATTCCAAATACAGAAACTGACATAAATAATTTTATGAAAACCTATATGAAGGTATTTTGGATTGTTTATCCAGATAATAAAACTTTAATCGATAATGATGAAAAAATATTAATAAAAAAAATTAAACCATTATTAAATTTAAAGCACAATCCCAATCATTTAAAAGGTTCTGAGGATAATCCAACAAAAGATTATAGAGCAAGGAGAAATAAAATTGAAATAGCTACAAAAAAAAGACTAGAATTTCTAAAAACAAAAGAAAAAAAAAGTACCATGCCAACACAAATCAAAATTAATAAAACAGAAAAAAACATACAAATCACAAATATGGAAATAAAGGATAAATGTTTCGAAAAAGTATTTACGAATGCTGAAGAAATTAAACGATATTTTGAAAAATTAAAATTCAAAGAAGGAAAATGGACATTTCAAATTTTTGAAACAAAAAAACCAGGGAATATTATTACTCCATATAGTGGTTGTAAAACTAAATTACCTTCAGAATATTTAGGAAATCAAGAAACAAATAAAAGTAGAAGAGTTCAAGGAAAAAGTAGTGACCCTTACAGATGGGAAATAATTGATAAAGAAATGAAAGAATTAAATATTGATAAAGTTACAGTAAAAGCATGTCCACTTAATGAATCAAAAAAATAGGAGAAACATGAACATAAACTGCATAAACTATAAAATAGTAAACTCAAAAACAGCCTTAAAACCAATTATTTTACAAGCAATTCTGGATTTATTTAAAGAAGGCAAACAGGTTATGACTCTGAAAATGATTAGACAAAGATGCATCTTACTTGATTCTAAATTTCCGAGAACTAGTCATCAAGCTGCAATTGCCACTTCAATGAGAAATGCAATTAAATGCGGAGGAAGAATTATTGGAGAAAATAGAGATTTTAATGATTTCACTATTTCTTTTGAGGTTAATGGTAATGGTTTAGTAATTGAAACTCCTAAAAAAACTCTTCCAAAGATTGAATCAAAGAAAAAAGAGGTAGCCTCTAACACTAATGAAATAGTCAAAAAACGTAAGAAAACTAAACCTTCAATTAACAAGATTGGAGAATTTTCAAAAATTATAGAAAAATATAATTTAGATAAATTAAAAGATGATAACAGACCCAAACTTTTAATTATTCCTTGCAGTAAATCAAAAAGCCCAGGTGGTATTAATACATTTAGTAGTATTTTTAATTTAAATCCTAATAGGACAAATAGCATTATTCAGTATAACAATGAACGTATTATGAATCCTAATTATTTTAATAATGAAAATAGAATTGGTGTAAATATTGTTGATGTTAATTATTTCAATGCTGCTTTTAATAATATTTTATGCAAGAAAGCTATCGACAGATATGATTCGGGAGGTAGTATTTTCTACTCTACATATAATTTAAAAAACTTATATCTGCAAAAAATCAATAATAACAAATTACATGTATTAATAATTTCTGGTCTTTATGGTTTATTAAAATATGATGATTACATTCCAGATTATCACTTTGAAATGAAAAGAAATACTATATGGACAAATCAAAATGATTTTAGCATAAGAAATGAGGTAGATAATTATATTGTTAACAATAATATTCCTGAGGAAAACGTATTTTATTCATTATCTAAAACAGGAAAATACAGAGAGGCTTTAAAACCAAATCATTTATGGAAATCTTTATGGATTAATAATTATGGAAACGGTGCTAATTTAAATAGTGCTGAATTTATTGCTCAAGAATTTTTGACTAGGCTTTAATTCAACCGCTCACATTTATCACCAAACCTTCCCAAGAAATAATCCATTTCATGGTTTTCCCAAACAGTGATTTCTACAATAAGGAAGTCGCTGTTTTTTTCTTTCACTACTTGTGATGGGTGTATCTTTTTATTTTCCATAATGCCCATCGCCCAATCGGTAAATTTCAGTCGGTAGGTTTTGAGTTGGTTTTCCTTCCAGTTATACCAAACACCCAGACTGTGTTTTAATAAATCTTCCAGTTTTGTAGCTTTGTACAAGGCAGCATAATCATAAAAAATAAGAATATCTTCCTCCTGTATTTCTTCGGTTTCTTGAATGGCCGGGTATACTTTTTTTTCTGTAAACTTATCCATAGTATAAGTTTGAAGTAAATTAGTAGGCTTATAGGTTTCTTCATCAATAGCACTACCTAATAAATAATATCGGTTATCGTAATAACGCACTTGTAAAGGTGCTACTTGTCGCATCTTTACCTCACCTTTCTTTTCATACAGAAATTGAATGGCTTGTCCGCGCTTCGCAAAATCAATAATTTGACCCGCAAGCAACAGCAGTTGGTCTTGTTGGTGTAATGTTGGTTGAACATGCACAAAATATGGCAAGACATTCAGTTCTTTTTCTGAATAATCAAAATCATCCATCAAAGCGGTTTTTAGCCAATTTACAGAACTCATCGACTTCTCGGTATCTAATAACCCTAACAGTAATGGAAAAGTTAATTTTTCATCTTCTGTTAGGTATAAATTTTCAGGGTAACCTTCGAGCACAAAATAATTTCTGCCATTAATTTTGCGAGAAACAATCTCATAACCATTTTCTAACAAACTCTCTTTAGCTCGATCAAGTGTTCTTCTAGAAATTGGCTCTAAACCATAATCATTTATTAAAATACTGTTTAATGAACTTAATAATTCATCAATAGTCCTCTTTTGGTCTCTCAAAAGTTTTAACACAATTTTTTTGTACAAACGTTTTTTACTAATGTCTTCCATAAAATATTTTTTTCTAAAAATCAAAGATATAGAACTTTGCCAAAAAATGCCAAGTGAATGTCTAATATTGCACTCACTAAGCATGGGTGGCGGAAGTTGGTTCGGTGCACAGAACCAGATAGAAGACGCGCACAACCTAGGTTGTCTGGATTATAAATCCGTGGAGGTGCGAGTCCTTCCCCATGCACAAATTTAAATAAACGCAAGATGAAAAACCTCCAATTTGACAAACTAAAATTTATTGAATTCGTAATCGCTGAATCAATCTCTAATTCATCCAATAAAGAGAGCATTTTAGCCACTCCTGAAATCCAGGGTTTACTTAAGTTTTTTAACATCAATTACGACGAACTATTGATATTAGCATTATTAATAGAAGGAGGTATTCGACAAGAAGAACAAGGTGTAGATTCTTTTTTGGAACACTTTGGGGGAGGCATAAGTAGTTTAAAAAACATTAACGATGCATTACAAGGGTTAATCTCTAAAGGATATGTTATTGCACATACCAAAAACCGTTTAAGCAAAACATTGATTAAGCAGACGTTTCAAGCAGATGAAAAAGTGTATGAAGCACTATTAACAAACGATACAAACATTCTAAAATCAAAACCAGCCGAAAATTTTATTGAATTGTTAAAACTAATTCAAGAGCAAATTGACCGAAGAAGTGAAGGATACTTTGACGCAGAAACACTAATAAGATTAGTAGAAAAAGAAATAAACAATGCAAAAAAATGCACACAACTAGAATGGATAAACAAGTTTAACTTAAACATTAACGAAAAAGTGCTCTTTTTCTGTGCTGCAATTAATTATTATATGAATGAAACACAGATAGATTTGGAATATTGTATCAAGCAAATTGAAGATAATTTCAGAAAGCAGAAAGCAATTAGAGATAAAATCATCAATAAAACCTCTCTGCTAATTACAAATGAATTAGTGGTTAAAGAAGATGATGGATTTGTGTTTGATGAGTTTATTGGATTAACTCAAAAATCTATTACGGCTTTATTTGAAAAAGAAAAAAAGAAACAAAAGAAAAAAGTCTACACAACTGGTACAATTATCAATCCAGAGGATATTATTGAGGAAAAATTGTTTTACAATGATACCGAACTCAAACAAATTAAAACAATTGAAAAAGTATTAAGTAAAGACAAACATCAATTAGTTATAAAGCAATTGGAGGATAATGGTTTAGGTAAAGGAATTGCTATACTTTTTAATGGTTTTTCCGGAACAGGTAAAACAGCTACTGCCAAGCGATTGGCTAAAACAACTAACCGCTCTTTGTTTTGTGTGGATGTGGAAAAAGTAATCGACAAATGGATGGGAGATTCAGAAAAAAATGTAAAAAAGATTTTTGACGAATATTATGACTTCTCAAAAGAATGCGAACTTACTCCTATCCTATTCTTCAACGAAGACAGCATTTTTTCTAAGCGTGTAACGGTTAGTCAATCTACCGACCGTTCTCACAACAGCATGCAAAACATTCTATTAGAACAAATGGAGAATTTTAAAGGAATTTCAATAGTTACGAGTAATAACGCTGATAAACTAGATGCCGCTTTTGAAAGACGATTTTTGTATAAAGTTGAATTTGAAAAACCTACAAAAGAAACTCAATTACAATTGTTACAAAATAGTTTTCCAAGTTTGCCAACTGATGTTATCAACAAAGCAGTAGAAAATTTTTCATTTACAGGAGGACAAATTTATAATATTCGAAAAAAATATATCATGCATTGTATTCTTGAAGAAGCTGATTTGGAATCATTATTCTTAACTATTTGCCAAGAGGAAATAAAAATTGCTGTTAATAAGAAAATTGGATTCAATAAAAATTAATATTATGGAAAAGACCATCCGCTCGTATCTTAATACACTTATTGTATTATTCATATTTTACTTTGCAACCAGAGGAATAGTTAAACTATTTTGGAATAATAAAGACATAAAAGTCATTAGGGCTAGAACTCAGTTTTTATTTGGAGTTTTATTTATAGGTTCTTTATTTTATATAATAGGGATTTATCATATAGCTGGAGGAAAATATAGTTTAGTTTCTTTTTTTTACAAAATTTATATCATAATTGCATTTATCTACATAGTAGTTGGATTACTATATGATATTGTGAGTAACTCAAAATTAAATTTGAAAAAATAATTCAAAGGTGAAATCTTCAGTTTTATTAGGTACTAAACCATATTCTTTTTGAAATAGTCTATTCATGTTGATAGGTTTCTCAGTAAACAGAAGTCTTCAAATGCTCAGATAAAAAATCTTTTCGTTCAACTACTTTATACTGACTATCTC